>JAFMJD010000150.1 GCA_017853685.1 Actinomycetota bacterium
AGTTCTTCGCCATGCTCGGCCCCTCCGGATGCGGCAAGACCACCACGCTGAAGATGATCGCTGGTTTCGAACAGCCCACCACCGGCTCCGTGATGCTCGAGGGTGTCGACGTGTCGGCCGTGCCGCCGCACAAACGGAACGTCAACACGGTCTTCCAGCAGTACGCGCTGTTCCCGCACATGTCGGTCTCCGACAACGTGGCGTTCGGTCTCAGGGCGAAGAAGGTGCCGGCCGGTGAGATCGCTCCGCGGGTGGCCGAGATGCTCGAGGTGGTGCGGCTCTCCGAGTTCGGCAGTCGGCGTCCGTCGCAGTTGTCGGGGGGTCAGCAGCAGCGCGTCGCATTGGCTCGGGCGCTCGTCAACCGACCGAGCGCACTCCTGCTCGACGAACCGCTCGCGGCGCTCGATCTCAAGTTGCGCGAAGCCATGCAGATCGAACTGAAGCGGATCCAGCGCGAACTCGGGATCACCTTCGTGTTCGTCACCCACGATCAGGGCGAGGCGCTCACCATGAGCGACCGCATCGCGGTCATGAGCGAGGGTCGGGTCGAGCAGATCGGTACTCCTGAGGAGATCTACAACCGACCCGCCAGCTTGTTCGTCGCCGGGTTCATCGGCTCGGCGAACATCCTCCCGGGAACGGTCCGTTCGTTCGAAGGCGAACGCGTGGTGGTCGAACTGCACAACGGGCAGCGCGTGGCCGCGTCAGGTGGCCAGCACTTCGCTGTCGACGATCGGGTCTCGGTGATGCTCCGGCCCGAGCGTCTCCACCCGGTTGCGTCGCCCCCTGCCGACGGGTTCGGCATGAAGGCGACGGTCACCAGCGTGATCTTCCAGGGTGCGTGGCTGCGCGTCGTCATGGAGTTGCCCGACGGCACGGAGATCGTGGCCGAGGCCGACGCCGACAGCGATCTGCCGTCGTTGCGGCCCGGGAACGAGCACTGGGTCTCGTGGGGCCCCACCGCTGCATACGCGCTCGCCGGCTGGCCCGACCGCGCCGGAGCCACGTCGGTCGATCCCGATCAGGTCGAGGCCGGCCTGTGAGTCGTCGTCGAGCCACGGGGTGGCACACCATTCCCGCCGTCCACCAACACCATCTCTACCGAGGGAGCACATCATGAAGTCACGCCAAGTCCGCCGTCGCCCCGGGATGTCGCGGCGCGAGTTCCTCGTCCGTTCGGGCGCGCTCGGCGCTGCGGGGCTCTCGTTGCCCGCGCTGCTCGCAGCATGCGGTGGCAGCGACGATGGAGGCTCGTCGGGTGGCGGGAACCAGTTGTTGTTCGAGAATTGGCCGCTGTACATCGACCCGACCGAGGATGGGCTGACGGGCTCGGTCGATCGCTTCATGGCGGCCTCGGGTGTGGAGTTGACCTACTCGGAGGCCTACAACGACAACCTCGAGTACTTCGCCAAGATCCAGCCCCTGCTGGGCACCGGCAAGACCATCGAGCCCGACATCATCGCCCCCACCCAGTGGATGGCGGGTCGCCTCCTCAACCTCGGCTGGTTGGACGAGCTCCCGCTCGACAAGGTCCCGAACGCGGCCAATCTGGAGGACGCCTTCAAGAACCCGCCGAGCGACCCGACCGGTAAGTACAGCCTTCCGTGGCAGTCGGGTACAGCGGGCATCGCCTACAACATCGAGGCGACGGGTCGTGAGCTCAAGAGCGTCGCCGACCTCTTCGACCCCGAGTTCGCCGGGCGCGTGGCCATGCTCACCGAGATGCGCGACACCGTGGGGCTCGTGCTGTTGGGCGAGGGGATCGATCCGTCGAAGATCTCGACCTTCGACGAGGCTGCGGTGGCCTTCGAGAAGTTGGCGAAGGCGAAGGCCGACGGCCACATCAGGGCCTTCACCGGCAACGACTACACCGACGACCTCGGTCTCGGGAACTTCGCCGTGTGCGTGGGCTGGTCGGGTGACGTGCTGCAGGTGCAGGCCGACAACCCGAACGTCAGGTTCGTGGTGCCAGAGGAGGGTGGCACGCTGTGGTGGGACACGATGGTGATGCCCAAGGGCGCCAAGAACCGCGACGCGGCCGCCAAGTGGATGAACTTCGTGTACGACCCTGTCGAGGCCGCAAAGATCGCTGCGTACGTGCAGTACATCTCGCCGGTGAAGGGTGTTCGTGAGGAACTGGCGAAGATCGATCCCGAGCTCGCGGACAACCCGCTGCTGTTCCCGGACGATGCCACCAAGGCCCGGCTCATCCCGTTCGCCGCACTGAGCGAGGACGTCGAGGCCGAGTTCGAAGCGGCGTTCTCCGACATCGTCGGCGCCTGATCGAACCGATGGCCACGATCCAGATGCTGCGGCCGGCGCTCCGGTCGAAGGAGGGTGGCGAGCGGGTCGGACTCGCCGCCCTGATCGTGGTCGCCGTGGCGGTGCTGGCCGTCGGGGCGAAGTGGGTCACCGGGTTCGCTGCGGTGGCGATGATGCTGGCAGCGCTCCTCGGCATCGTGTCGGTGGTGCTGGTGGCGTTGCTCGGTGGGCCCGAGGCGAAGCGCGCGCTCGCTCCCTACGGGCTGTTGAAGCCGGGCTCGATCTGGATGGCGTTGTTCTACCTCGCCCCGGTGTGGACCCTCCTCAAGAGTTCGCTCTCGTCGAAGGCGTCGAGGTTCGCCGTCCAGACCGACTTCACCTGGGAGTTCAGCAACTACGCGACGGCGTTCTCCGACTTCGGGCCCCAGTTCGCCAGGGCGTTCCTGTACGCCGGTGCGGCCACGGTGCTCACGCTGCTGATCGGATTCCCGATCGCCTACGTGATCGCCTTCCGGGGTGGCGCGTACCGCAACGTGCTGCTCGGCCTCGTCGTCATCCCGTTCTTCACGAGCTACCTGATCCGGACGATCGCGTGGACCTCGATCCTCGCTGATTCGGGACCGGTGGTGTCGGTGCTCGACACGTTGCGACTCACGTCGCTGCTGGAGTCGGTCGGGCTGATGGAAGACGGACGATTGATGAACACCGCGACGGCGGTCATCGGCGGGCTCACCTACAACTTCCTGCCGTTCATGATCCTGCCGATCTACGTCGCGCTGGAGAAGATCGACGTTCGTTTGGTCGATGCCGCGCAAGATCTCTACTCATCGCCGACGAGGGCCTTCCGCATGGTCGTGCTGCCCCTGTCGCTCTCCGGTGTGTTCGCCGGCACGCTGCTGACGTTCATCCCGGCCGCCGGCGACTTCGTGAACGCACAGTTCCTGGGTAATCCGAACACGACGATGATCGGCAACTCCATCCAGGACCAGTTCCTCCGGCAGAACAACTATCCGGTGGCGAGCGCGATGTCCTTCGTGCTGATGGCGATCATCACGCTGCTCGTCGTGATCTACTCACGGTTCTTCGGGACGGAGGACCTCGTATGAGCATCTCCACGCGACGCGGTCGGATCGGTCGGATCCTGCTGAATGCCTACGCGGTGGTCGGATTCGCCTACTTGTTCCTGCCGATCGCCGTCATCGTGCTGTTCTCGTTCAACAAGCCGAAGGGCAAGTTCAACATCGTCTGGCAGGAGTTCACGCTCGACAACTGGAAGCAGCCGTTCTCCGACGAGGGGTTGACCTCGGCGCTCTGGACCAGTCTGAAGATCGCCGGACTCTCGACCGCCATCGCCACGGTGCTCGGATCGATGATCGCCATCGGTCTGGCGCGGTACCGGTTCAAGGGTTCGGGGGCCTACGAGTTCCTGCTCGTGCTTCCACTCACCACGCCGGAGATCGTCCTCGGTTCGTCGCTCGCGACCTTGTTCCTCGGTCAGTCGATCGTCGAGTTCGGGTTCACCACCATCGTCATCGCCCACGTGATGTTCCAGATCAGCTTCGTGGCGCTCACCGTGCGGGCGCGTATCCGGGGCTTCGACTGGACGCTCGAGCAGGCGGCACAGGACTTGGGGGCATCGCCGATGCGAACCTTCTGGTCGGTCACCTTCCCGCTGATCCTGCCGGGCATCCTCGCTGCCTCCCTGCTCGCATTCGCCTTGTCGATCGACGACTTCATCATCACGTTCTTCAACTCGGGATCCACGATCACCTTCCCGCTCCAGGTATTCGGTGCATCCCGCGTGCAGTTGCCGCCGCAGATCAACGTGCTCGCCAGCACGATCCTGATGGTCACGGTGACGATCATGGTGATCGGATCGCTGCGAGGCGCGCGTGCCGCGCGGCGGGACGCCCGCCCCTGAGTTCGGTCGACCGCTCGCCTCATCGGCGCGGTCCCCCGTCGCCACTACACTCGCAGACGATGCCAAGTACCACCGTGCCACGAACCGGGCCCGCATCAGACGGGCCTCCTCGCATCGCACTCGAACCTCAGGGTGCCCCCGACTGGATGGCAGAGGCCATCGTCGCAGGGGGTGGTCACGTGGTGCCGCTCGCCGAGGCGGAGGCACTGGTGTGGGCCGCCCCACGTGACCCCGAGGCCCTGCGCGCCACCTTGGCCGAGGCGCCCGATCTGGGCTGGGTGCAACTGCCGTTCGCCGGCATCGAGCACTTCGTCGACCTGCTCGACGACGACCGGGTCTGGACGTGCGGCAAGGGCGTGTACGCCGAACCGGTGGCGGAGATGGCGCTCGCCATGGCGCTCGCCGGCATGCGTCACGTGGCCCAGTACGCCCGGGCCACCGAATGGACCGCTCCGGCGGGCATCAACCTGCTCGGGGCCAACGTCACGATCCTCGGTGGTGGCGGTATCACCGAGTCGTTGCTGCGTCTGCTCGCCCCGTTCGACTGCCGAGTCACCGTGGTGCGCAACCGCGTCGACGAGATGCCCGGGGCCGACGAGGTGCTCGAGGCCGATCGGTATGTCGATGCGCTCCCCGATGCCGACGTGGTGTTCCTCGCGCTGCCGCTCACACGCGACACCGAGGGGATGATCTCGCGGTCCGAACTCGAGCAGATGAAGCGCACGGCCTGGATCGTCAACGTGGCCCGCGGCGGTCTGATCGTCACCGACGACCTGGTGTGGGCCCTGCAGGAAGGCGTCATCGGTGGGGCGGCTCTCGACGTCACCGATCCCGAGCCGTTGCCGGCCGGCCATCCGCTCTGGAGCCTTCCGAACTGCATCATCACGCCGCACGTCGGCAACACGCCGGCCATGGCGGTGCCGCTGTTGTCCGAACGCATCACCACCAACGTGCGCCGGTTCGCCGATGGCGAGCCGCTCATCGGTCCGGTGCATGTCGACCTCGGTTACTGATCCCTTCGTGCAGCAGGGCGACGGCTCGGGTGTCGAGCACCTGCCGCCCGAACAGTGGAAGGCACTCCGGCCCTTCGTGCGTGATGGACGGGTGGTGAAGATCCCATCGAAACAGGCGCCTCGGAGGTTCCTGCTCGACTGGCTGGCACAGGAGTTCGAGCCCGGGGTCACGTATTCCGAGTCCGAGGTCAACGACGTCCTGGCTCGTCGACACCCCGACGTCGCTGCACTGCGCAGGTATCTGGTCGACGATGACTTCATGACGCGGGAAGCGGGCAGGTATTGGCGATCTGGGGGCAGCACCGACGTGTGATGCGCCCCTAGGTTGTGGACCATCAGGACGCACTACGAGATCCTTGGCGTCGACCCTGACGCGCCGACGCCGCAGATTCGCGACGCCTACCGGCGTGCGGCGCGTGAACATCATCCCGACGCCCCCGGTGGTGATGCGGCGCGTATGGCCGCCGTCAACGAGGCGTGGAGAGTGCTCGGTGATCGGGCGTCTCGTCGCGAGTACGACCTCACGTTGGCGAAGGGGCCGGTGCGCACTCCTGATGGCGACGTTCCGATCTGGCAGTCGGTCGAGCCGAGGTGGAACCCGTTGGCGCGCTACCAGAACCCTCCCCGGTTCCCGTGGCGCCTGATGGGAGTGATGGCAGCGTTGGGCACCGTCGCCGTGTTGGTGAGCGTGGCAACGGAGTCCCCGCCACCCCCGGCCACCATCGACAACGTGCTCGTGCCCGGTGACTGTGTGGCGATCGAACCCAACGGCGATGCCGCCGAGCGGTTGTGCACCGGACCGCACGACGGTGTGGTGGTGGTGTTCCTGGCGGGTGAGGGCAGGTGTCCCGATGGCTCGGAGCCGCATCGGGACCGTCAGGGACTGGGTACTGCGTGTGTGGGGCCGGGCTGAGTCGACGGTGTGGACCGGGTGATGCGCTGGTACATTGCTGACCCTGCATGGGCGATTAGCTCAGTCGGCTAGAGCGCTACGTTCACACCGTAGAGGTCACAGGTTCGAGCCCTGTATCGCCCACCA
>JAFMJD010000151.1 GCA_017853685.1 Actinomycetota bacterium
GTGCGTCCCTGGCCGTCGGTCAGACGGCCGTCGTCGAGCACCTGCAACAGCACATTGAACACGTCCGGGTGTGCCTTCTCGATCTCGTCGAGCAGCACGACGCTGTAGGGCCGTCGGCGGACTGCCTCGGATAACTGTCCGCCCTCGTCGTAGCCCACGTAACCGGGGGGCGCCCCGATGAGGCGGGAGACGGAATGCTTCTCCATGTACTCGCCCATGTCGATGCGCACCATCGCCCGCTCGTCGTCGAACAGGAACTCTGCGAGCGCCTTGGCGAGCTCGGTCTTGCCGACTCCCGTGGGCCCGAGGAACATGAACGAGCCGATCGGTCGGTTCGGGTCCGAGAGCCCGGCGCGGCTGCGGCGGATGGCATTCGCCACTGCGTGTACCGCATCCTCCTGCCCGATCACTCGATGGTGCAGGAGATCCTCGAGATGGACCAACTTGGCCATCTCGCCCTCCATCAACTTGCTCACCGGTACACCAGTCCACTTGGACACGACCTCGGCGATGTCTTCTGCGTCGACCTCTTCCTTGAGCATCCGGTTGCCCGTCTGCAACTTGTCGAGGTTAGCATTTGCGTCCTCGACGCGGCGCTCGAGCTCCGGAATGCGGCCATAGCGAATCTCTGCGGCAACGTTGAGGTCGGTCTCGCGCTCGACCTGGGTGCGCAACTGCTCGAGCTCTTCCTTCAGCGAGCGGATCGCGCCGATGGCGTCCTTCTCGCCCTCCCAGTGCTCGCGCATCTGCGCTGCTTGCAGTTGCAGCGCGTCGAGTTCCTCCAACAGCGTGTGCAGTCGCTCCACGGACGCTGCATCGGTTTCCTTCTGCAGTGCGAGGTGCTCGATCTCCAGCTGCAGGATGCGGCGCTCGACGATGTCGATCTCCGTGGGGAGCGAATCGATCTCGATACGAAGGCGCGATGCGGCCTCGTCGATGAGGTCGATCGCCTTGTCGGGGAGGAAGCGGCTCGTGATGTAACGGTTCGACAGCACGGCGGCCGACACGAGCGCCGTGTCCTGGATGCGCACGCCGTGGTGCACCTCGTAACGCTCCTTCAACCCACGCAGGATGGCGATGGTGTCCTCGACCGAGGGCTCGCCCACGTACACCTGCTGGAAGCGCCGTTCGAGCGCAGCGTCTTTCTCGATGTGCTTGCGGTACTCGTCGAGCGTCGTTGCACCGATCATGCGCAGCTCACCGCGGGCGAGCAACGGCTTGATCATGTTGCCTGCGTCCATCGCTCCCTCGGCGCCGCCGGCGCCGACGATGGTGTGGATCTCATCGATGAAGGTGATGACCTCGCCAGCGGCGTCAGTGATCTCCTTGAGCACGGCCTTCAGCCGCTCTTCAAACTCGCCGCGGTACTTCGACCCGGCGATCATCGAGCCGAGGTCGAGCGAGATGAGTCGCTTGTTCTTCAGCCCTTCGGGAACGTCGCCGTCCGCGATGCGGCGCGCCAGGCCCTCGACGATGGCGGTCTTGCCGACACCCGGCTCGCCGATGAGCACCGGGTTGTTCTTGGTGCGGCGGCTGAGGATCTGCATCACGCGCTCGAGCTCGCGGGAACGACCGATGACCGGGTCGAGCTTCTTCTCACGTGCGAGCTGGGTGAGGTTGCGACCGAACTGATCGAGGATCTGGCTGTTGCCCTTGTCGCCCTGCTCCTCCTTCGGAGCACCGGGCTGCGCACCGGACGCCTGCGGCTCGCCGCCCTTGCCCTGACCACCCTGATAGCCGCTGAGCAACTGGATGACCTGCTGGCGCACGCGACTGAGATCGGCGCCGAGCTTCACGAGCACCTGTGCAGCAACGCCCTCGCCCTCGCGGATGAGGCCGAGCAGGATGTGCTCGGTGCCGATGTAGTTGTGACCCAACTGCAGCGCTTCGCGCAGTGACAGCTCGAGCACCTTCTTGGCCCGCGGCGTGAACGGGATGTGGCCCGACGGCGACGAGCCGCCCTGGCCGATGATCTCCTCGACCTGACTGCGCACGGCCTCGAGGCTGATGCCGAGGGACTCCATCGCCTTGGCAGCGACGCCCTCGCCTTCGTGGATGAGACCGAGCAGGATGTGCTCGGTTCCGATGTAGCTGTGGTTCAGCAGGCGCGCTTCCTCCTGCGCCAGCACCACGACCCGCCGAGCCCTATCGGTGAAGCGTTCGAACATGGGGGAAGTGTATCGGCGGCCTTGCGGCTCAACGTGCGGCCCGGGAGTGGTGTGAGTAGCCTGACGACGTGCCCAGCACCCCGCTCTTCGCGCTGCCCTCCCACGCCACCGATCTGGCGCGGATCGAGGCGGCGCTCGGTGAATCGGTGCACACCAACGACCCCTATCTCGACGAGATCGCCTCGCACCTCATCGTCGCGGGCGGCAAGCGCCTCCGTCCCATTCTCACCGTCGTCGCCGCCCAGGTGGCGGGCCCGGCGTCGGCCGACCTGTTCGAGCGGTCGGTGCAGGGCGGCGTGGCGTGCGAACTGGTGCAGACGGGTTCGTTGTACCACGACGACGTGATGGACGAAGCCGACACCCGTCGCGGCGTCGACACCGTGAACGCCAAGTGGGGGAACCTGCAGGCCATCCTCGCCGGCGACTTCCTGCTGTCCCGCGCCAGCGAGATCGCAGCCTCGCTCGGCACCGAAGTGGCAGCACTCCTCGCTCGCACCATCGGTCGTCTCTGCGAAGGGCAGATCGAGGAACTGCGCCACACCTACAACGCGGCCCGGCCCGAGAGCAGCTACCTCAGCAGCATCAGCGGGAAGACGGCGTCGCTGTACTCCACGGCGGCACGCATCGGTGGTCTGGTCGCCGATCTGCCCCGTCCGGCGATCGACGCACTCACCGAGTACGGCGAAGCGTTCGGCATGGTGTTCCAGATCGTCGACGACCTGCTCGACATCACGGCCACCGACGAACAGTTGGGCAAGCCGGCCGGTCACGACATGGTGGAGGGTGTGTACACCCTTCCGGTGCTGCGCACGTTGCAGGCCGGTGGCGTCGCTGCCGTCGAACTGTTGCAGTTGTTGGGCAAGCCGCTCGATCTCGCAGAACGCGACAAGGCACTGTCGATCGTGCGCTCGAACGGTGGCGTCGACGCAGCGATGCACATCGCCCGCGAGTACGTGAACCGCGCACAGGCGGCGTGCGAGGTGTTGCCGGCATCGGCCGCCACCGATGCGCTCTACGCAGCGCCCACCAACCTGCTCGCTGCGCTCTGACGCTCAGGCGTTCGGCGCCAACTTGGCGATCTTCGCCGCCGCCTTGTAGGCAGCTTCGGCCGGACCGATCTCGTCGGGGCGCAACAGGTTGGCCATGATGCGCAGCACCCACTCCATGAGCGTGCGGCTGTTCATGCCGACGCGAGTGAGTTCGCGCATCAGGGTCGGCTTGCCGATGATGCGGGCGAACAGGCGCGCCACCTTGAAGTACTCGCCGTACTCGTCGTCGACCAGACGCGGGTACTGCTGCAGCAGAGCGGGGTCGTTCTCGGTGAGCGCTTGGTGCAGCACCTGCGCGGCCATGCGTGCCGTCTCGTACGCGTAGTCGATGCCCTCGCCGTTGAACGGGTTCACGCTGCCAGCAGCGTCGCCGACCACGAGATAGCTCGGGCCGGCCTTGGGGCCCACCGAACCACCCATGGGGATGCGTCCGCTGGTGGCCTTGCACTGCGGTTTCGTGGGGTCGATCTCCCACCGCTCGGCAACCTGGTGCGCGTACGCGTCGAGCAGGTGGGTGGTGTTCACGCCCTTGAAGTCGCGGAACGTGCTGAGCAGACCCACGCCGATGTTCACCGTGCCGTCGCCGACGGGGAAGATCCAGCCGTAACCGGGCATCGGGTTGCCGTTGCGGTCCTTCACGTCGAGCGCCGATTCGATCCAGGGATCGGCGTGACGCGGGGTCTCCCAGTAGGTGCGGATGGCAGTGCCGTAGGGCCACTCGCGCTGACGGAAGGTGCCGAGCGCTCGGCCGAAGCGGCTGTTCGCTCCGTCGGCCACCACCACGAACCGGGCGTGGATGTCGATGGGTTCGTCGCTGCCCTTCGCCTGCACCGTGGCGCCGCGCACGAAGCCGCGCTCGACGATGGGCTGCAGCGCCTCGTGCCCGGTGAGCAGGCGAGCGCCCGCAGCGACCGCGTTCTCGGCGACCATGTGGTCGAGTTCGCGACGACGCACCACGTACCCGTGCTGCGGGTAGATGGGGTGCGTGGGCCACTGCAGTTCGAGTTCGCGTCCCATGCCGGTGGCGCGCAGGCCCTCGTATCGGTGGTACTTGGTGAGCTGTTCACCGAGGCCCATCTCGCCGAGTTGGTACACGGCACGCGGGGTGAGGCCGTCGCCGCACGTCTTGTCCCGGGGGAAGGTCTTGCGCTCGACGATGGTGACGTCGTGGCCCTCGCGGGCCAACCAGTACCCGGCTGCGGCCCCGGCGGGGCCACCTCCGATGACGAGCACGTCGGTGGTGGTGGGGGTGGGAGTGCTCACGAAAACCCAGTGTGGCCGCTCCCCGGAGGAAGCGGCCACATGATCGGGCAGGTCGTGCGAGATTTCGGTCAGCCGGCGCTGGTACCCGCAGCCGGAGCGTCACCGATGGTGAGCACGCCCTTGTCGGCGAAGGCCTCGTGCGCCATGGCGAGCGTGGTGGTGCCTTCCTCGAGGGCAGCGAAGATCTCGCTCTCGGGCGAGCACCACAGTTCGAACTCTTCGCCACGCTCGACGTCGGAGAGGTCGTAGCGGGTGTGGCACACGGCGGCGAGGATCTCGGCGTCGGTGATGGCGCCCTTCCAGCCGGGCATCTGACCGCCGCTCGCGCCGGTGACGTGGGCGCCGCCCTCGCGCTCGGGGTTGCCGTAGATCTGCACGCCGGCGTCGAGGTAGTTCTTGGTGCCGTACAGCACCCAGCGCAGCTGATCCTCGATGTGGGGGAAGGTCTTCCACACGTTGCCGTCGCTGAGCTGGTAGGCCGAACCCACGCCGCCGCCGTCGGCGCCGTGGCAGCCCGAGCAGTTGGTGGCCCATGCGGCCGTGCCGACTCCGAGGGGGCCAGCGGCCTCGACCTCGCCCGGCGTGAGGGCACGCAGGTACATGAAGGCCCACACGGGCAGGATGCTCAGGGTGAGCATGGCCCACACCGGGATCTTCTTGCGGGCCTTGTAGGCCGCGACGACCGGAGTGTCGGGCTTGACCACCGGCGCCTCCGGCGTGGCAGGAACTGCGGCCTTGGCCGCGGCCGGCACGGCGGCAGCGGTGGTGGCGGGCACGGCGGCGGGGGCATCGGCGGGCGGTTCGGCGCCATCGGCCTTGGCCTTGGCGGCCTTGCTGCGCTTCAGCAGGTGCTCGGGGATCTCGGTCACGGGGAGAACGATAGACGGCGAAGTGCCCTCAGCGGGAAATCCACCGCGGTGGTGTGCGTCGTGGGCCTCACCGCCCGGGTGACGGCCGCGCCGTGCACGAGTTCACAACGATCTGCACCGCAACCTCGGCCGCGTGGTAGACCGGGTGCGTGTCGTCACACCACATGCTGCAGCGCGGTCGACGAGATGTCTCGCTGTTCCGGCACGGGTTGGTACTCACCCGGGGTCGCATGGCTAATCTTTGTGCGGCAGTTCACGAGGAAGGGCAGCGGAGTTGCTGATCGCATTCGAAACCAACGTGCTCAAGTGGCCCGGCGTCAACCAGGCGTTCCTGATCTCGTTCTTCCTCACCACGGGCCTGTCGCTGCTCGTGCTCCCCTATGCGAAGCGTCGACCCAAGGGCACGCCCACCTCGTGGGGTGAGTCCATGCTGGCCGCGACGTTCGTGTTCGGTCTGATGTTCCTCGCCTTCGGCGTGGTGCCCGACCGCTTCATCGCCCACACCGACGCCGAGTTGGGCTGGAGCAAGAACCTCGTCATCTACGGACCCGGCGACATCTTCAAGCCCAAGGCGCTGGGCGGGCACTTCCCGTTCACCATGTCGTACGAAGCCGTGCGCGACATCCTCGTCATCGTCATCCACGTCTGGTACTTCGGCCTGCTGATCTTCCTGTGGAGCAAGTGGCAGAAGCGCGGCGAGTCCACCAGCACCGAGGTCGCCACCAGCACCTTCGGTCGCCCGTTGGTGAAGAAGGGCTGACGCATGGCGAAGACCGATGCGAATCCGCCGATGATGCCGTTCACCGACGAGTACCTGCTCGTCGAGGTGGATGCCGACTACCTGTCGAAGGCCGTCAAGCCCAAGCAG
>JAFMJD010000152.1 GCA_017853685.1 Actinomycetota bacterium
GAAGATGGGGATCATGCCGGCGTGATGAGCGGCGATGCCGTTCTCCAACTGCGCAAGGAACCGCTCTGCGCCGAGGACTTCGAGGTCGTCATCCGGGAGCGACGCGAGTCGGCGTTCAGCAAGCTCCCTGATACGGGTCCGCTCGGCTGCAGTGGTCAGCACCACGTTCGCCCGCAGGCACTGCGCCGCGGCTTCGTCGCAGGCGTTCCTGCTGAAGATGAAATAGATCGCCGGCAGGAGACCCTGATGTTCGAGCATGTCCACCACGTCGAGCCTGCTCGGCGTGAATAGTCTGCGCCGGCCCTGCTGGCGGCCGCGGCGCGGTGATGATCGCTGCGCCTCGGCATCGAGGCGCACGGCCTCGGGATTGGGGCGCTGACGCACGAGAACCGGGAGGAGATGGGTGCGATCGTGGGTCTTGTCGCCCACCATGTACAGGCTCTCGAGGCGCACCGGACGCTTGGACTCCGAGATGCACACTGTGGGGCCCCGAACGGTGGAGATCCACTCGGTGACCTCGTCGGCGTTGCTCACTGTCGCCGAGAGGCACACCAGACGGACATCGTGACGAAGGTGCGTGATCACCTCCTCCCACACCGGACCGCGGTAGGCGTCCTGCAGGAAGTGGACCTCGTCGAGCACCACGTAGGCGAGACGCTCGAGCGCGCTCGAGCGGGCATAGATCATGTTCCTCAGGACTTCGGTGGTCATCACCACCACATCGGCGTCGGCCCGGATGGCGTTGTCGCCGGTCAGCAGGCCCACGCGATCCTCGCCGTGGCGCAGGCACAGGTCCTGGAACTTCTGATTCGAGAGCGCCTTGATGGGAGCGGTGTAGAACGCCCGTCTTCCGTCGGCGAGGGCGCAGGCCACTGCGTATTCGGCGACGACCGTCTTGCCGCTCCCGGTCGGGGCAGCCACCAGCACCGATTCTCCGCGATCGAGCGCATCCATGGCTCGGAGCTGGAACCCGTCGAGGTCGAAGCGATACCCCGACACCAAGGCCTCACGGTCCGGCCGGCGAGTGTCTCGCTCCCCGACCCCATCGGGGGTATCAGGCGCTGGGCGCACTGGCCTTCTTTGCGCGTCGCCGTGAGATGAAGCCACCGATGATCACGGACACCACGTACAAGAAGATCATCGGAACGGCGAGCGCAACAAGGCTCACGGGGTCGCCGCTGGGAGTGATTGCGGCGGCAAGTACCACGATGCTCACGAGGGCATAGCGCCACCACTTGATGAGCTGGCGATGGTTCACCGCGTTCACGAGCTGCAAGAACACGAGCAGGACCGGGAACTGGAAACCGATCCCGAAGGCTGCAGCCATCAGTCCGACGAAAGAGATGTACTTGGAGATCTGATACGTCGGCTGGGCCTGACCGAAGTCGATCAGGAACTTGAGGGCGGGCTCGAGGGTGAAATACGCAATCACGCTGCCGAGTAAGAAGAGCCCCACCGAGGAGAGCACGAAGCCAACGGCGTACTTCTTTTCGTTGTGGTGCAGTGCGGGCGCGATGAAGCGCCACAGCTGCCACATCACCACCGGGAGGGCGATGATGAGTCCGCCATAGACCGAGATGCTCACACGTGCACCGAAGGCATCGATCGGCCCCAGCGAGATCAGTTCGGCGCAGGTTCCCGAACCCCCCGGGCTCACCACGCCGTCCTTGCAGAGGCGGTACAGCGGCTTGGAGAGGAAGTCGAGCACCGACTTGTAGAACACGATGATTGCCGTGAAGCCGAGAGCCACGGCGAGCACTGCGCGCACGATGCGTACGCGCAGTTCCTGTAGGTGATCACGGAGCGACATCGTGTCGCTGGGGGTCTTGAGACGCGGTCGGCTCGACCGGAAGGGCGTGCGCAGCCTCATGCCGCGGGTCCGTCAGGTCGCGGCGCCGATGAGAGTCCGCCGAAGGGATCAACTGCCTCGGCGTCCTGTGCCTCTGACCCGTGAGCGCGAGGTGCCGCAGTGCCCGACGCGTCCGCCGGCGGGAGCGCCTGGATCAACGTGCCGTCGTCGTCGTAGAAATTGGGGTCGTCGCCGCCGTCGAACTCGCTCTCCGGGTCGGACTCGGTCCACGCAAGTTCGTCGAGATCGGCTTCGTCGGATGTGCGCGGGATCTCCTCGTCGGCGACATCGTCATGCAGACCGAGGTCTTTCACCTCGGCGATCCCCTCGTCGAACCAGGACCGAGCAACGTTCATCGTGTCCTGCATCTCGCGCACGGGTTCGTCGATGGCATCCCGGAACTCGGTCTTGAAGCCCGATGACATCCGCTTGACCTCGCCGTAGACCCGACCCGCCCGGCGAACGAAGTCCGGAAGCTTGTCGGGCCCCAGAACCACCAGGGCGATGATCAAGATGATGATCAGTTCGCCCCCGGTGATGTTGAACACGGAGATGAATACTACGAGGCCCTGTCCCCCGGCCTGCACGCACTGAGTGGCATCATGCCCCTGTGCAGCAGCGCCTCCCCTCCCTGCTCGATCGCCCGATCGGCTTTGCGCACCGTGGCGGGCGGGCTCATGCGCCCGAGAACACCCTCGAAGCCTTCGAACTCGCCCTCCGCCTCGGCGCCACCGGTCTGGAGACCGATGTCTGGCTGACGTCCGACGGTGTGCCCGTGATCAGCCACGACGGAACCTTCCGGGCGGGGCTGCGGAGTCGCCATGTACGAGACGTCCCCCGACGCTCGCTGCCGGACTCGATCGCCACACTGGAACAACTCGTGGACCGATGCGGTCACACGTACCACCTGTCGATCGACCTCAAGGATCCCGCGAGCGGGAGTGCCGTCATCGACGTGCTGCGCAACGCTGGCGGCGACCTCATCGAGCGCACATGGCTCTGCCACCCAACTTTCTCCGAGCTCGTTGCCCTGAGAACACTCCACAGCGGGGTGAAGCTCATCGATTCCACCAGACTCGACCGCATCAAGGAAGGCGTCGAGCGGCGGGTGGCAGTGCTGGCCGAACTCGGCATCGACGGCCTGAACATGTACCACACCGACTGGACAGGTGGTCTCACCACACTCGCCCACCGGTTTCGACGCGTGGCGTTCTCGTGGGGAATCGAGTACGACCGCCACTTCCAAGCTGCGTACCGGATGGGGGTCGATGCGGTCTACAGCGATTGGGTGGACCGAATGATGGATTCCTACCGCGCCGAACTGGGCCAACCCGGGCTGTAGTTCCCGACGCTCGGCACCATCGCCGTCGGACTACAGGAAGCGCCAGTGCTTCATCGGCCAGATGAGCACGAACGCACGTCCCACTACGTCGGACTTCGGGACGAAGCCGTTCACACGGCTATCGGCCGACCCGGTTCGGTTGTCACCCATCACGAAGATCATCTTCTCGGGCACCACGAACGTGCCGTCGCCGTCAGGATCGATCACCGACGACGCCGGCTCGGTGCACTTGCCGTCCACATACGGCTCCTCGAGTCGCCGACCTCCGAGGAACACGGCACAGTCCCGAATCGTCACCTCGTCACCCGGCAGGGCGACCACACGCTTGATGAGGTCCTTCACGGTCTCTTCCACGGTCCAGTTCTGCGGACGCTTGAACACCACCACATCACCACGGCGGATGTCATGGAAGTGGTAGGCCGCCTTGTTCACCAGAACACGGTCGCCCGCCACGAGGGTGTCCTCCATGGAGCCGGTGGGGATCCAGAAGGGCTGGAACAAGAACTGCCGGATTCCCAGCGCCACCAAGAGGGCAACGCCGATGACCACGACCCATTCGACGAGCGCCCGAACTCCGGACTGGCGACGCTTTCGGCGCCGCGGCCACAGACGCCTGCCGGTCGCCGGAGGGGTCGCACCCGACGGTTGGTCCGACACTGCCGAGAGGACATTCGGGTCCTGCCCAGAGTCGGGCTCAGGCGGGGCCACCATGTCGGCGAGCACATCGGTCGGGGCTGGTATCTCGGCCGACGGTGTCCCCTCGGCACCATCGGTGCTCATCGGGTCTGCACGGTACCGGTTCGACGCTCCGGGAACCCAGCAGGTCCAGTCCCCGGTCCAGCGACAACGGGCGTTCAGAGCGAGGCGATGAGCTTCTCGACCCGTTCATCCCGACTCTTGAACGGGTCCTTGCAGAGCACCGTTCGCTGAGCCTGATCGTTGAGCTTCAGATGCACCCAGTCCACGGTGTAGTCCCGCTTGCGCTCCTTGGCACGTTTGATGAACTCGCCACGCAGGCGTGCGCGGGTGGTCTGGGGCGGGATCTCGAGAGCAGCCTCGATGTCGTCGTCGGAACACATCCGCTCCACCAGACCCTTGTCCTGCAGTTTGTAGAACAGGCCACGCGAGCGGTCTACGTCGTGGTACTGCAGGTCGACGAGCTGGAGCCGAGCATGACCCAGGGGCAACTCGTGCCGAGCCCGGTACGCCTCGAGCAGCTTGTACTTGATCACCCAGTCGACCTCGCGATCGAGTTTGAGGGGATCGTTCTCGATCGTGGACACGCAGTGCTCCCACATCTCGAGCGCGCGCTGTTCGAGTGCGGGCAGCCCGACGGTGTCTGCAAATTTCAACGCTCGATCGAGGTACTCGCGCTGGATGTCCAAGGCGCTCATCTCCCGACCGGTTGCCAGTCGCACCCGACGCCTGCAGGTCATGTCGTGACTGATCTCGCGAATCGCTCGAATCGGGTTCTCCAGCGTGAGATCGCGCAGCGTCACCGACGGCTCCTCGAGCATTCTCAACATGATGGCGGCAGCGCCCACTTTGACGAAGTTGGTGTACTCGCTCATGTTGGAGTCACCCACGATCACGTGCAACCGGCGATAACGCTCGGCATCCGCGTGTGGTTCGTCACGGGTGTTGATGATGGGCCTGCTGCGGGTGGTGGCCGACGACACGCCCTCCCAGATGTGCTCGGCGCGCTGAGCGATCGAGTACACCGGGCCACGGGCGGTCTGCAGGATCTTGCCGGCGCCTGCGTAGATCTGTCGGGACACGAGGAACGGGATCAAGACCTCGGAGTAATGCGCCATGTCGTCACGACGATTGGTGAGATAGTTCTCGTGACACCCGTAACTGTTGCCCGCCGAATCGGTGTTGTTCTTGAAGAGATAGATGGTGCCGCGGATGCCCTCTTCGCGCAGCCGCTGTTCGGCCGATTCCAGCAGTTGCTCCAGGATTCGCTCGCCCGCCTTGTCGTGCACCACGAGGTCGTAGATCGAATCGCATTCGGGCGTTGCGTACTCAGGGTGTGAACCCACATCGAGATACAGACGGGCGCCGTTCTGGAGGAACACGTTGGAACTGCGACCCCACGAGACCACCCGACGGAACAAATAGCGGGCAACTTCGTCGGGACTCAGGCGACGCTGACCGCGCAGGGTGCATGTAACGCCGTACTCGCACTCGAGCCCGAAGATCCGCCGCTCCATGGCGCCGGAACCTAGCCCTGCGACCGAGCGGGTACCAGCGCCTCGACCTGCGCGTCGCTGAGGCGCCGGAAGCAACGTCGGGCGCCCGAGCGGTCGAGCACCGCCACCTCGAGCTCGCCCACCGGAATCTGACGATCGGGTCCGGCCAGCGCACCCACGGCGACACCGAGGGCTCCGGCAAGGTCGAGTGCGGGTTGGTAGGAGGTGGCGAGGGCACCACTGATGCGTTCGGCCTCGCCGCCGAGCACGCAGTAGTTGCGCTCGTCGATCACCGTGCCGTCGTAGAGGATGTGGAAGATCTGATCACGGGTGGGCTCGACGCCCACCTCGGCGATGAGGATCTCCACCTCCATCGGCTTCATGTCGTGGGTGAAGATCTGTCCGAGGCTCTCTCCGTAGCGATTGGCGAGCCCACGGGCGTCGACATCGTCACGCGAGTACTGGTAGCCCTTCAGATCCGCCATCCGGACCCCGGCGACCCGGAGTTGATCGAATTCGTTGTACCGACCGACGCCGGCGAACGCGATCCGGTCGTAGATCTCGGAGATCTTGCGAAGGTTGTTCGAGGGATTCTCTGCCACCAGTGCGATTCCGTCGGCGAACACCAACGCAACCAGTGCACGGCCGCGTGCAATGCCCTTCCGCGCGAAATCCGCGCGATCCTTCATCATCTGCTCGGGCGGAACGTAGAACGGACTGGTCATGACCCCTCCTAGCGACCGGGCTGCGAGCGGACGGATTGGGCTGCGATGGTTTCGTAGCGGGCCCGCAGGTCATCGTCGCCGACGCGCTGGAAGCCATCTGCATCGAT
>JAFMJD010000153.1 GCA_017853685.1 Actinomycetota bacterium
CGCCAAGCCGGGTGAGCCTAGTTGGCCCTCGCCGTGGGGTGCAGGACGTCCCGGATGGCACAGCGAATGTGTGGTGATGTCGCTCGAATTGTTGGGCGAGGGTTTCGACCTGCACTGCGGCGGTCAGGATCTGCAGTTCCCGCACCACGAGAACGAGCGCGCCCAAGCCGTTGCGCTCGGCAAACGATTCGCGAATCACTGGATGCACAACGGGTTCGTGGTGGACACCGAGGGCGAAAAGATGTCCAAGAGCCTCGGCAACGTGCAGAACCTGCTCGACCTCACCGAGCACTATGACCCTCGCGCCTACCGCATGGTGCTGCTCCAGACCCACTATCGGTCACCGGTTCGCATCAGCCAGGACAACATCGACGCGGCAGGAAAGAGCCTTGCAGGACTGGATTCCTTCGCCGCCCGTACAGCGGGTGCCGCTGCCGGCTCGCAGCCCGATGCCGAGACCCTGACCGCTTTCCGCACGCGCATGGACAACGATCTCGACAGTCCGGGGGCGATGGCCCTGCTGTTCGACACCGTTCGCGCGGCCAACGGCGCCCTCGATGCCGGCGATCAGGCGCGCGCCGGTTCCCTCGCGGCTGCGGTGCAGTCCATGTGCAACGCAGTCGGTCTCGAACTGCGCAGCGGCGGCGACGTACCTGCCGAGATCCAGGCGATGGCCGGCGCACTCGACGCAGCGCGCGCTGCCAAGGACTTCGCCCGGGCCGACGCGCTCCGTGCCGAACTGCAGGCGGCGGGGTGGATCGTCGAGACCACCAAGAGCGGCACGACTGTCCGACGCTGACGTGTTGTCACCCATGATCTGTTCCGCAACCCGATCCGCACGCGCCTGAGTCGAGGACCGCTGCCGTGCCCCGTCGTACTTCCACAGAGCATCCGGTTCGAACGCCGCTGCCCCGCGGCTTCTGGGTGATCTGGAGCACGGTGGCCCTCGACCTCATCGGCTTCGGCATCGTGGTGCCGATCCTCGGTCGCTACGCCGAACGGTTCGGTGCGGGGGGTGTGGCGGTAGGACTGCTCTTCGCATCGTTCTCGCTCGCCCAATTCGTGTTCGCCCCATTGCTCGGGCGACTCTCGGACCGCATCGGGCGCAAGCCGGTGTTGTTGGTCTCGCTGTTCGGAACTGCAGCGGCAAGCTTCTTGACCGGTGCGGCGGGTGCGCTGTGGTTGCTGTTCGTTGCTCGTGTGCTGGACGGTGCGAGTGGTGCGAGCGTTGCGGTGGCCCAGGGTGCCGTCACCGACATGGTGGAACCCGACGAGCGTCCCCGAGCCCTGGGGCTCCTGGGGGCGGCGTTCGGCGTGGGGTTCGTGCTCGGCCCGGTGCTCGGTGGCCTCGCATCGCTCGGAGGCGTGCACTTGCCGTTCTACATCGCGGGGAGTCTTGCGCTGCTCAACGCCATCGTGGCGATCCGACGTGTGCCCGAGACCCGTCGGGCTGGCGACAACGCAGCGCGTTCGGAACGCGACGGGCGAGCCGTTCGTATCTGGAGCATCGCGATCGCATCGTTTCTCGCAGTATCTGCCTTCGCCGGATTCGAGGCCACCTTCGCACTGCTCTCGCAGCGCCGCTTCGACCTCAAAGAGGGTGGCGTTGCCGTGGTGTTCATCGGCATCGGCCTTCTCTTGGTGCTCGTGCAGGGTGTCATGGTGAGGCCGATCACCAAGGTGTTCGGCTCGGCTCGCACGCTCGAGGCCGGCCTCGTGATCAATGGTGCGGGCCTCTTGCTCCTCGCATTCGCCGAGCGATGGCTGCTGCTCGTGCCTGCTCTGGCATTGCTCACGTTGGGCCAGGGACTCGTGACACCGAGCCTCACGTTGCTCGTCACCCGGCGCGTGCCCGAACAGCACCGCGGCGAAGCCCTGGGTTTCCAGCAGGGCGTGTCGGCGATCGCGCGGGTGGCCGGTCCGGCGGTGGCCGGAGTGTTGTTCCAGCATGTGTCGGTGGGCGCGCCGTATGTGCTCGGTGCCGGTCTGTGCGCCGTAGCACTCGGTCTGGCGTTCTCGGGCTCCGCGCGACGTGAGGCTGCCGGGGACCGCGCAAGAATCCCGATGGGATGAACGCAACCGACCACACGCCAAACGCGATGGAGAGCAGGCGCTCCACGATGGGGTATCAGCCGGCGCTCGACGGGCTGCGGGCGTTGAGTGTTGCGCTCGTCATCCTCTATCACGCAGGAGTGGTGACACACGCAGCGCTGCCGGCCGGGTCGCCTGCGCCGTGGTTCTTCGACGGTGGGTTTCTGGGTGTCGAGGTGTTCTTCGTGGTGTCGGGTTATCTGATCACGACGTTGTTGCTCGAGGAGCGGGAACGAACGGGCAGGGTGTCGTTGCGCGGGTTCTGGGTGCGTCGCTTCCGACGACTGATGCCTGCGCTCTGGACCACCGTTGCTGCCACGGCACTCTGGGCCGCTATCTGGGGCCGAGACTTCGTTTCGGGTCTTCGTCGTGACGCACTGTTCGGGCTCACGTATCTCGCGAACTTCCAACAGTTGTTCGACAAGGTGAGCTACTTCGACGGGCCGCCTTCATTGGTGCGGCATCTGTGGTCGTTGGCGGTGGAAGAACACTTCTACTTGCTGTTTCCGCCGATCCTGATGTGGATGCTGGTGCGACGACAGTGGAGCAATCGACGTCTGCTGTTTGGTGTGGTGGGGTGTGCGGTGGTGTCGATGGTGTCGGTGGTGGTGGTGTGGGCGCGGCCGGTGGAGCGGTTGGGTGAGACGGGTGTGGTGCTCGATGATCTGCGTCAGAACTGGGCGTATTTGAGTTCGTTCACGCGGATGGGCGGGATTTTGGTGGGTGTCGCGTTGGCGGTGGTCTGGTCGCCGTGGAGGCGACGGGTGGCTGGTCGTGGGTTGGATGTGGTGGGTGTGTTGGCGGTGTTGGGTGTGGTGTTGGTGTCGTTGTGGTGGTCGAGTGATTCGCCGGTGTTGTATCGGGGTGGTTTGGCGGGTGTGTCGTTGTTGAGTGCGGTGGCGATTGCTGCTGCGGTGCATCCGGGTTCGCGTGTGATGCGTGTGGTGTTCGGTAATCGGGTGATGGCTGGGTTGGGTCGTCGTTCGTATGGGTTGTATTTGTGGCATTGGCCGGTGTTTGTGGGGCCGTTGGGTGGTCGTGCGACGTGGGTTCGTCTGGTGGTGGGTGTTCCGGTGACGTTGGTGTTGTCGGAGTTGTGTTTGCGTCTGGTGGAGACCCCGATCCGCCGTGGCGTGCTCGGCCGATGGGCTCGGCGAGTCGGAACCGCCTTGCCCGTCGCTGCGTTGGCGGTGGCGATGGCCGCAGTGGTGGCGGTGTTGTTTGTTGCCGAGTCACGCGCCACCGAATCGGAGTCCGCTGGCGGCGAGGTGTACTCGGACGCGCTGGACCAGGAAGCCGGTGTCGAAACCCCGGTGCCCGATTCCGGATCGCCGACCGATCTCACCGACACAACGGTCGGGGCGAGCGAGGTGCCAGCAACGGGCCCGTCTGGTGATTCGGCTGTCACGCAGGTGGGTCCGACCACCACTGCGCCCCGCCTGCCGCGACGAGTGCTGGTCGTGGGTGACTCCACTGCGGGGGCCTTCGTGAAGAACGTGCCGCGCAAGAGCGCCGAGCAGTTCAGGTTCTTCGACGGATCGCTGAGTGGTTGCAGCATCCACAGTTCGGGCCAGCCGTTCAGCGCCGTGCGTTTTGGTCGCGATTTCGCTGCATGTGAGGGCTGGGAGCAGACGTGGAGCGCTGCGGCGAAGGCGTCGGCAGCCGAGGTGGTGCTGGTGATCGTCGGCGCGTGGGATGTTTTTAGCATGCGCCGCGACACGGGAACCCTCTGGTTCGGCACGCCGGCATGGGACGCGTACTGGATCTCGCAGATGCGTCTCGGTATCGAGCAACTGAAGCGTCACGGGGCGCAGGTGGCCTTGTTGCAGATTCCTTGTTACCGCCCACACTTCACCGGTGGCCCCGGAACCTATGAGTTGCCCGAACGTGGGACCGACGGCCGGACCCAGCACGTGGATGCTTTGTTACGCCTGGTCGCTGATACCGATCCCGATGTGACGCATCTGTGGGGACCGCGTGCATGGTGCGGCGACGAGTCGATCTCGACGGATCTGCGGTATCGATACGACGGTGTCCACCCCACGGGCCGGGGAGCGGGTCTGATCTACTCGACCATTGCTGCTGAACTTCTGCGGATCCCAGTTGATGCGGATCAACATGCCAAACGAGTGAGGTGGCGATGACGGATCAGTCGGCAACTTCGAAGTCGGACACGGCCACGATGGGATATCAGCCGGCGCTCGACGGACTGCGGGCGTTGAGCGTTGCCCTCGTCATCTTGTACCACGCGGGCGTGGCATTCGCCGCCGGACTGCCCGAGGGCGCGCGAGCGCCGTGGTTCTTCGACGGTGGGTTTCTGGGTGTCGAGGTGTTCTTCGTGGTGTCGGGTTATCTGATCACGACGTTGTTGCTCGAGGAGCGGGAACGAACGGGCAGGGTGTCGTTGCGCGGGTTCTGGGTGCGTCGCTTCCGACGACTGATGCCTGCGCTCTGGACCACCGTTGCTGCCACGGCACTCTGGGCCGCTATCTGGGGCCGAGACTTCGTTTCGGGTCTTCGTCGTGACGCACTGTTCGGGCTCACGTATCTCGCGAACTTCCAACAGTTGTTCGACAAGGTGAGCTACTTCGACGGGCCGCCTTCATTGGTGCGGCATCTGTGGTCGTTGGCGGTGGAAGAACACTTCTACTTGCTGTTTCCGCCGATCCTGATGTGGATGCTGGTGCGACGACAGTGGAGCAATCGACGTCTGCTGTTTGGTGTGGTGGGGTGTGCGGTGGTGTCGATGGTGTCGGTGGTGGTGGTGTGGGCGCGGCCGGTGGAGCGGTTGGGTGAGACGGGTGTGGTGCTCGATGATCTGCGTCAGAACTGGGCGTATTTGAGTTCGTTCACGCGGATGGGCGGGATTTTGGTGGGTGTCGCGTTGGCGGTGGTCTGGTCGCCGTGGAGGCGACGGGTGGCTGGTCGTGGGTTGGATGTGGTGGGTGTGTTGGCGGTGTTGGGTGTGGTGTTGGTGTCGTTGTGGTGGTCGAGTGATTCGCCGGTGTTGTATCGGGGTGGTTTGGCGGGTGTGTCGTTGTTGAGTGCGGTGGCGATTGCTGCTGCGGTGCATCCGGGTTCGCGTGTGATGCGTGTGGTGTTCGGTAATCGGGTGATGGCTGGGTTGGGTCGTCGTTCGTATGGGTTGTATTTGTGGCATTGGCCGGTGTTTGTGGGGCCGTTGGGTGGTCGTGCGACGTGGGTTCGTCTGGTGGTGGGTGTTCCGGTGACGTTGGTGTTGTCGGAGTTGTGTTTGCGTCTGGTGGAGACCCCGATCCGGCGCGGCGTGATAGGTCGCATCAGGCAGCGCGGAAAGTTGGTCTCGTCGTCGGCAGTGTTCACGGTCACGGGTGCTGTGGCGGCAGTGACGGTTTCGTTGTTGGTGGTGGAGTCCCGCAGCGTCGATGACGCGTTCGTTGACCCGGGCTACCTGGAGCCGAGCGGGCCCGTCGGTTCCACCACGTCGGTCGTGGACACCAGCACATCGTTGCCACCGAACCCGTCGACCACTGCGGCATCGTCGTCGACCTCACCGGCTTCGTCGGTTCCCTCCACGGTGGCGCCGACAACGACGGCCGCCGCTCCCACCACGCTTCCGCTGCTGCCGCGTCGGGTGCTCGTTGTGGGCGACTCGCAAGGATTGTCGTTCATGAATCACATGCCCGATGCGCCTCGTCGCGGGATTGTGTTCTCGCGCGGCGCGCTCACTGGCTGCGGAGTGCTCGACGAGGGCCGGATCATCTCGGAGTCCGGCTACGACGACAAGTTCACACGTTGTCGCGGCTGGCAGGACAAGTGGGCTGCGGCAGCGAAGCGGGTCAAGGCCGAGGTCACCGTGGTGATGCTCGGGGCATGGGACGTGTTCAGTCTCAACATCGGAGGCCGCATTGTCGAGTTCGGAACACCCGAGTACGACGCTCTCTGGGTCGAAGCCGTCCGCTCCGGAGTCGATGCCCTGGTGGCGACCGGAAGTCGGGTCGCGCTCCTCGAGGTTCCGTGTTTCCGCCCGACGAGAGTGGGCAACAAGATGCGACTGTTCCCGGAGCGTGGGTTCGATGTGCGCACCCGCCGGCTCGCCGGACTCCTGCGTGAGATGGCTGCCGCCGACCCCGAGCACGTCA
>JAFMJD010000154.1 GCA_017853685.1 Actinomycetota bacterium
CGGACCTGCCCGCGGGCACCCGTGAGCGCATGCTCCACCTGGCGATCGCCACCATCGAGGAGCATGGCGAGGCCGCCGTGCGCGTGCGTGAGGTGTCCGACGCCACGGGCGTGAGTTTCGCGTCGCTCTATCACTTCTTCGGCAGCAGAGAGGGTCTCGTCGAGGCGGCCCTCGCCGAGATGTACAGCCGGTCGTTGCGCGAGGTCAACGCAGCCGTCGCCGACATGGTGAACACATCCACCACGCTCGCCGAATTCATCGAGGGCGGCCGACGGGTCTCGTTGCTCGCCTACGACCCCGCACGCGCATCGGCCCGCTCGACCCGCCTGCGCGTGCTCGGCGGTCTTGCGGGTCGCCCGAAGCTTGCGGCTCGTCTCGCGGTCGAACAACACGCGGCGAATCTCGAACTTGCTTCGATCCTGGGCGTCGCACAACAGAGGGGCTGGCTCAAGCCCAACCTCGATCTCGTCACCCTTGCGGCATGGCTCACGGGCCTCACGTTCGGTCGCGCCATCGTCGAGGTCTCCCCCGAGGGCATCGATCTGGGTGCGTGGAACGAGATGTCGATCGCAGCACTGCTCGCCGTGTGCATCGACATGACGGAGCGATGAACGCGCTGACGCTGGGGCCGTATCGGTTCACCCAGACCGATGTGATCCGAACATTTGCGGCACTCGGTGCATGGTGGAAGCACCTCACCGACGGGATCGCCGCACCGCACTGGACCACTGCTGGTTCGGCGTGGCTGCAGTCACTCGAGCGTCACACCGGTACCCCTGCGGACGGCGATGCGGCACAAGCGTCGACCCGTCACGATCCGAGCAGCGCATTTGCAGCGGTCGGCAAGCGTCTCGCCGACCGCTTTGCCGACCGCCCGCTCTGCGACGAGTCACAGGCTGCACTCAGCACCGTCTGGCACGGCGTGCTCGACCTCACCGCATCGCTCCGGTCTCGAGACGCGGTCCCCACCAACGGCACCGGAACGGTGCAGCACGTGAACGTGTCGGCAGGCGGTGTACCCAAGCGCCACATCGCACGCGCAGAGGTCGACTTCCGCGGGCTGCGCGGAGACAAACAAGGGGCGCGCACCCACCACGGACGACCCTGGCAGGCCCTCTGCCTGTGGTCCGGCGAGGTGATCGACTCATTCGCTGCAGCAGGCCACCCCATCGCACCGGGAAGTGCCGGCGAGAACCTCACGCTGCGCGGTATCGACTGGCACACGATGCGTCCGGGCATGCGGATGCGCATTGGCACGGCACTCATCGAGACGAGCGCGTGGGCGATCCCATGCCGCAAGAACTCGGCGTGGTTCGCCGATGGCGATCATCAACGGCTCAGCCACGAACGCGGACCGGTGAGCCGCATCTACGCAACGGTCATCGAGCCGGGTGCCGTCGCTGTGGACGACACCGTCAGCATCCAGCACTGACCTTGCCGACCTGCGCCACTCAGGGCTGTGGCCAGAGCGCCTCACCGCGAGCGTCGGTGCTGCTCCATTGCTGCGCCGCACGGCCACCGTGGAGCGCAATCGGTGCGCCGACGACTTCCCACAACACCGCGGGACGCTCGCCGTGCCACCGCACGGCAACACTCACGTGCGACTGTGGGCCGGCGGGTAGGTGATGTGCCTCCCAGTTCGCACCCAACCAGTCGGTCGGGAAGCCTTCGGGAAGCAACACACAGCGCTGTGCCGACACTGGTTGTGCGATGCGTTGCTCCACCCACGGAATCAGCCGTACACCGGTTGGCGCTGTCGCAGGAATCGGTGCACCATCGCCACCGAGTCGAGCGCGTATCGCAGCGAGATCACCTGCGGCGCGGAGGTCTCGTGCTGCGACGAGCATCGATTCGGCTGCGGCGAGCGCAACCCCTCCATCCCAGTCGAGGCCGCATCGCCGCGCGGCACTGGCAATCCGCTCTGCAGCAGTGACCGCAGCGGGCACCAACGGATCAGGATCAGCACCCATCCGCACGTTCTCGCCCAGTGCAAGGAGCGCAGCAACCGGATCATCGGCGCCGGTGTGGTCACCCAGCAGGACAGCGCAGCGAGCGGCAGTCACGCGTTCCACCAGATCGCCGTTCGCCGCGCCGCCGTCGGGCAGCACGAGTCGAGACGCCTGTTCGGTCTGGCGCAACCAGCCACGCACCACCGCAGCAGCATCGGGAACACCTGCCGGCAGCGGTCGTGGTGCAGCCGAGACTGCACCCCCGCGATGCGCGATGGCGATACGCAGCGATGAGCGGTGGGCAATCGGGAACGACACCGCGCCAGCCGGGAGCAGCACACCATCGGCGCTGCGGGCAGCAGGCGCCACCTCGGTGGGCGGACGCGGCGCAAAGGTGGGCGAGTGCGAGAACACCACCGCAACCGCTGCGGCACTCTCGTTGTCGATATCGATCACGGTGAGCCCGCCTGCGGCAGCAGATGCGTACGTGCGATGCACCACATCTCCGCCGGGAACACGCACGCGGGTCTCCACCACCGGGGTTCCATCGACCCGTCGCTGACGAACGGTGGGCTCGCGCTGGGGGTCATGCATTCGATCCTCGGCCACCACCCACCAGGCGAATGCGGCATCGCCAGGGCCGCCCTCCACCGCAATAGCACCGCCGCGATCCACAGTGGCCCGCCATGTCGAACCGAGTACGCCGATCGATGTACCCACACCGGATCCTGCGGGGCTCATGACTCGAGCCCAGCGAGTTCGGATTTGCTGCCACGGCTCATCAACGCGCCGAGCGCGTCTGATGCGGTGACCCCGCCGTGGCACACCGCGTCGACCTGCTCACAGATGGGCATCTCCACACCTGCGCCACTGGCGAGTGCCACGACCGACGAGGAACTCTTCACGCCTTCGGCCACCATCTTCATCTCACCCACGATGTCGCCGATCGGACGCCCACGACCGAGTTCGATGCCCACCGAGTTGTTGCGGCTCCGGCGGGACGAACACGTGGCAATGAGATCACCCATGCCGGCGAGTCCCGAGAACGTCATGGGATGGCCGCCGAGCGCCACACCGAGCCGACTCATCTCGGCCAGTCCGCGCGTGATCAACGTGGCGCGAGTGTTGTCCCCGAAGCCCATCCCTTCGGCCATACCGGAGGCGATGGCGATCACGTTCTTCACCACACCGGCCACCTCGCATCCGATCAGGTCGTGATTGGTGTACACGCGCAGGCGCATCGTGGCGAAGATGCGCTGCAGTTCCCGACCGATGACCTCATCGCCGGTACCCACCACGCTGGCGGCCGGCTGTCCGGCCAGGATCTCGTGAGCAAGGTTCGGGCCCGTCAGCACCGCAACCGGATGTCCGGGAAGTTCGTCGTTCACCACCTCGCTCATCCGCTTCAGGCTCGACTGCTCGAGTCCCTTGGTGAGCGAGACCACCGGCACCCACGGACGTACGTGCGGTGCGGCGTCCTGCAGCACGGCTCGAAAGCCGTGCGACGGCACGGCCATCACCACAACATCGGCCGAAGCGCAGGCCTCGGCCACGTCGGCCGTGGCACGCAATGCGTCCGGCAGCATCGCCGACGGCAGGTAATCGCTGTTGACGTGACTCTCGTTGATCTCGCGGGCGAGTTCGGGCCGACGGGACCACAGCACCGTGGGCGTGTTGGTGGCGGCCAGTGCAGCGACGGTGGTGCCCCATGAGCCTGCACCGATCACCGCAACACGTATGGCCATGACGAGAAGCGTACGCGCCCGCCGTAGCATCCGGCCCGTGCATCCCGTCGACACGGCCCCAGATGGTCATGCGGTACCGCAGCGCACTGCGGTACTCGTGCCCATCAAGGCCTTCGCCGACGCAAAGCAACGCCTCCGCACGGTGCTCTCCGACACCGAGCGACGGCTGCTGGCCCAGCACTGCGCCGAGACCGTGCTGGCTGCCGCCCACGAACTCGCGGTCTCGGTGGTGTGCGATGACGACGGCGTCGCCGAGTGGGCGCGCGCACACGGCGCCGAGGTCGTGAACACGCCGAGCGAAGGATTGAACCCGGCGATCGCCGAGGGTGTCGCTGCGCTGGCAGCGGCCGGCTTCGACATGATCGTGGTGGCACACGGCGACCTGCCGCTTGCCGACGACCTGCGCCCCGTCGCGGCGACCGGGACCGACACCGTGACCTTGGTGCCGGATCTCGTGTATGACGGCACCAACGTGCTTGTGCTCCCGGCTGGGTTGAGTGGCAGGTTCGGCTTCCGGTACGGACGCGGGTCGTTTGCTGCGCATCTCTCCGAGGCGCTGCGCTGCGGTGCGTCGGTACGGGTGCTGCGCGTGCCCGCACTCGCCCACGACATCGACACACCCGACGACTTCGACCGTCCCGAGATGGAGGGCATCCGCCAGTGGCTGCGAACGAACCCGGACAACCCGCGCTGACACCCACCGCCACCGCTGCGGCGACGGAGTGGACGCGCAACACCGCGGTGCCACGATCCGCCCTCGCCATCGGCGCCCACCCCGACGACATCGAGTTCGGGGCGGGGGCCACGCTTGCGAAGTGGGCGGCCGCCGGCTGTGTGGTTCATCACCTCGTGTGTACCGACGGCTCCAAAGGCACCTGGAACCCCGATGCCGACATCGACGCACTCATCGAGACCCGACAGGCCGAGCAACGCAACGCCGCACGAGCACTCGGCGCAACCGGCGAGGTGGTGTTCCTCGGCCATGTCGATGGCGAGCTGGAATCAACACTCGAGGTGCGCAGTGAGGTGGCGCGCTGGATCCGCCGTCTGCAGCCCGAGGTGATCCTGGGCCACGACCCGTGGAAGCGCTACCGGCTGCACCCGGATCACCGCCACGCCGGTCTGTTGGCGTGCGACGGCATCGTTGCCGCCCGGGACCCACACTTCTTCCGGGACCACGGCCTGCAACCGCACCGACCCGACGTGCTGCTGCTGTGGGAGGCCGATGCTCCCGACCACCTCGAGGACGTGTCGGGTTTCGTGGACACCAAGCTCGCCGCGCTCGAGGCACACACGAGCCAGTTCGAGTCCACCATGAAGGCGCGCGACGAGGCCGAACTCGAATCCTTCCGCCGGCGCATCCGTCAGCGACTCGCCGACAACGGCAGCCGCTTCGGTGTGGGCGCCGCCGAGATCTTCAAGCGCATCGCCGACCTCTGACGATCCGGCGCAGCACCCGGCGATCGATCAGGAGCGGAACGTACCGGGGCGCCGGCCACCACCGGGAGGCCCGGCGAACGCCTGCGCGATGCCCATCCACTCGGCCGCAAGCGGTCCAGAGACCGCAAGCGAAGTGTCGGCCACATGGCGACGCTGCGTGGCCACCAGACAGAACTCGAGCGCCGAGCCCGTCACCCGATCGACCGACGACGCATCGCCCCACTCCCACAACTCGCCCGATGGCGAGCGCAGTTCCACGCGCACGTCGGCGTCGGGCAGCGCACGGGAGTTCGTGGCGTAGGCGAAGGGACGGGCGCGTACGCCGATGTGGGCGACATGGCGCAGACGTTCGGTTGCCTCGGGTGCGAGGCCGAGCGCATCTCGGATGTCCTGACCGTGCGCCCAGGTCTCCATGAGCCTCGCCGTGATGAACGAACGCGCCGCCATGGCCGGGCCGTACCACGGGATCCGCGCCGACGGATCGACCGATCTGGCGAGGGCGATAAGCCGGGATCGATCCGCACGCCAGTTCGCCAGCAGTTCGGCGGGAGTGATGGCGCGCCCGACCTCGACCGACGGATCCACTCCCGATGTCAGACCCGACGTGAGCCGGGCCGCATCGGCACGGAACTCCTCCACCGTGTCGGGGTGCAGGGCGAGCCTCGCCCGCTGATCGAAGAACCAGAGATGGCTGATCGAGTCGCCGATCGACCAACCCGCTGCCGGTGTCGACTGCCCCCACGCCGAGGCATCGAGCGGCGCCACCACGGCATCGAGTGCTGCGTGCTCGGCCTCGAGATCGTCACAGATCTGCTGCATGTCCCCACCGTAGGCCACTCACACGAATCCGGGAGCCCTTCCGGGAACGCGAAACGGGGAGCCCTTCCGGGAACGCGAAACGGGGAGCCCTTCCGGGCTCCCCGTTCGACGTTTCGGTTCCGAAGAGGCCGAATCAGGCCTTCTTGGCTGCGCGCTTCTTGGCTGCGCGCTTCTTGGCGGGAGCCTTCTTGGCTGCTGCCTTCTTCGCCGGAGCCTTCTTCTTCGCTGCCTTCTTGGCGGGAGCCTTCTTGGCTGC
>JAFMJD010000155.1 GCA_017853685.1 Actinomycetota bacterium
CCGGCGAGATGATCGATGTGATCGCCAGAGGTGGCCGAGTCGTGTGTCGATCGTGCACGCTGTAGCCGTGACTGCATCCCTCGCCCGTGACGTGACGCTTCCTGATGGCGCGGTGGCACACATCCGACCGGTGCGGCCTGCGGATCGCGGAGCACTCGAGCAACTGCACGATGTCGGACTCGGTGACACATCGGCGTACTACCGCTTCTTCGGTATCCGGCCGCATCTCTCAGCATCGTTCCTCGATCACCTGACGATGTACGAGCCCGCCAGTCGGGCCACGCTCGTGGCGGTGGTGGACGACGAGATCGTGGCCGCTGGTTCGTACAACCGGGTGCGGGTCGACGCCGTGGAGGTCGCCTTTGCGGTCACCGACCGCTGCCAGGGTCAGGGCATCGGCACGGTGCTCCTCGAGGATCTCGCCGTGCTGGCGCGCAGCGAGGGCTTCACACAACTCGTTGCACACACACTTGCAGGAAACAAGCCGATGCTCGATGTCTTCGCGCACGTGGGTCTGCAGATCCGTCATCACCTCGACGACGGCATCGTGGATGTGGAGATGGATCTCCACGACGATGTCGGACTCGCACAGAAGGCCGATGAGCGTGAGTGGGCGGCGCAAGCAGTTTCCATGCAGCCGTACCTCACTCCGAAGTCTGTGGTCATCATCGGAGCCGGCCGCAATCCGTCGTCGGTCGGACATCGCATTGCCGTGAACGCGCAGCGGAACTTCATCGGAACTCTCGCGGTGATCCGACCCGACGGTGAATCGATTGCGGGCATCACCGCATTTCGCTCGGTGGGCGAAGTGCCTTTCGCCATCGACCTCGCAGTGATTGCGGTGCCGGCGAGCGTTGCACCACAAGTCATCGAGGAGTGTGGGCAGGCCGGCGTTCGGGCGTGTGTGGTGATCACCGCGGGATTCTCCGAGACAGGTGATGGTGCACGGGTCACCGACGGTGATCTCGTGCGGATTGCACATCGTTCGGGCATGCGACTGCTCGGACCGAACTGCTTCGGAGTGGTTGCGTCTGCGGTGGGGCTCGACACGACGTTCTCGATCGTTCCGGTCACTCCCGGTGGGATCGCTTTCGGTTCACAATCGGGTGGACTCGGGATCGCTGTGATCGCCGAGGCCAACGAACGGGGCATCGGCCTGTCGTCGTTCGTCTCCCTGGGCAACCGTGCCGACGTGTCGAGCAACGACTTGCTGTGTGCATGGGCCGACGACCCGAACACCCGTGTGATCATGCTGTACCTCGAGTCGATCGGGAACCCGAGGCGTTTTCTGCGCATCGCGCGTCATGTTGCCCGGCACAAACCGATCGTGATGCTCAAGGCCGGCCGGAGCAATGCGGGCCGGCGGGGCGCGGCGTCGCACACCGCATCGCTGGCATCGGACGATGCGGCCACCGAGGCGTTACTTGCTGCGGCAGGGGTGATTCGCGTGGACACGCTCGAAGAACTCCTCGATGTGGCCCAGGTGCTGGATCGTCAGCCGGCCCCGAGCGGTCCGCGTGTGGCACTCGTCGGAAATGCAGGGGGCCCACTCATCCTCGGTGCCGATGCGGCAGAACGTGCGGGACTACAGGTGCCCACACTGTCCGAGGGGCTTCGCAACCGCATCCTTGCGCGTGTGCCGAGTGCCGCAGCCACGAGTAACCCAGTGGACCTGCTCGCCACGGTGGATCCCGTTGCGGTGGGCGATGTGGTCGCTCTCGTTGCGGCATCGGGTGAGATCGATGCCGTGGTAGTGGCCAATGTGGGGCTCCGACCGAGCGATGACTCGATGCTGCACGCCGCACTCGATGCGGGCCGACCGGGTGGACCTGTCCCTGTTCCCACGCCGGTGCCGGTCGTGGTCAGCGTTGCGGGCATTCCGTTGTCGGCGCGGGAGCAAGCAGTGTTCCGGTACAGCGAGCACGCAGTGCGCGCCATCGGGCATGCGTACCGGTGGCGGCATTGGTCGGCCGCTCATGAAGCTGAGCACGGTGCCGATCTTGCCGATGTGGATTGGCTCGCAGTGCGCCGACTGGTGCGTGCCGAGGCGCGGGCCGCTCGTAACGCCTCGACCAGTACGTCGGGTGACGCGTCGGGCGGCACTCGGGCGCAGGCTGACCCGGATGTGGCTGGTCTTGCGTGGCTCGCCCCCGAGGCGGTCGAACGGGTGCTGCGCGCTGCGGGGGTGCACATGGTGCGATCGGGCGTTGCAGACGGGGAAGACGACGTGGACCGAATCGCCACAGAACTCCTGGGTGGCGCTGGTGGTCGTCTGGTGCTCAAGGCGATCGTGCCCGGACTCGTGCACAAGACCGAAGCCGGTGCCGTGGTGTTGAACGTGACGAGTGCTGCGGGTGCGGTGGCGGTCTACCGATCGTTCGTCGAGCGCTTTCCCGGTCTCACGGGAGTTCTGTTGCAGCAACAGGCACTCGGTGGAGCCGAACTGCTGGTGGGTGCACGCCAGGATGCGGGCTCAGGACCCTTGGTGGTGGTGGCGGCCGGTGGTGTGGAGGCCGAGATGCTCGGCGATCGGGTGATCCGCACCGCACCGCTGTCGTCCGATGCGGCACGCGATGCATTGATGTCGCTGCGCACGGCAGGTCGCCTCACTGGTTTCCGCGGTTCGCCAGCGCTCGATGTGATGTCGGCAGCCGATGTGGTCTGTCGGATCGCGAAGCTTGCTGCGGTGGTACCCGAACTCGTCGAGTTCGAGGTGAACCCGCTCATCGTCTCGGTGTCCGGTTCGTTGGGCGCCGACGCACGAGTGCGCGTTCGCCTCGACGACGCCGAGGTGCATCCGCTACGTGGCGGCTAGCGCTTCTCGGCGGCTCTCACGGCGAACACCGCGGCTTCGGTCCGCCGTGACATGCCGAGCTTCATGAGGATCGAGGACACGTAGTTCTTCACGGTCTTTTCGGCGAGATGCACCTGCGCGGCGATCTGGCGGTTGGTGAGCCCCTCCGCGACATGATCGAGAATGACGCGCTCCAACTTGGTGAGCGACGCAATGCGCGGGTCCTCATCGGGCTCGGGTCGACGCAGACGCTCGAGCAGCCGTCCGGTGACGGCGGGATCGATGAGCGACTCGCCGGCTGCCACGCGGCGCACGGTGTCCACGAGGTCGTTGCCGCGGATCTGCTTGAGCACGTAGCCAGCCGCGCCCGCCATGATCGATTGGAAGAGCGCTTCCTCGTCGGAGAAGGAGGTGAGCATGAGGCAGGCAATCTCGGGGTGCTCACTGCGGATGTCACGGCACACCTCGACCCCCGATCCATCGGGGAGCTGCACATCGAGGATGGCGACATGGGGTCGGGTCGCAGGCATGCGGGCCAGTGCGTCGGCGCAGGATCCGGCTTCACCCACCACCTCGATCTCGCCGCTCGTCTCGAGCAATTGCCGGACTCCCTCTCGCACCACTTCGTGGTCGTCCATGAGGAACACGCGAACGGGCTTCGGGGTATCGGTCATGCCCAGTAGTAGACCAGTCGCCAGTGATCCGGGGCAACGGGACCAAAGTCCCGAATCAGCGACGGCGCATCACGGCATACCCGAGACGGCGAGGATCTGGCCGGTGAGCCAGGCCGATGCGGGTGAGGCGAGGTACACCGCTGCGGCACCGAAGTCCTCGGGCTCGCCGAGTCGGCCGAGCGGCTGCTTGCCGGCCATCTTGGCGAATTGGGCGTCGGTGAAGCCCGATGCTCGGTAGTAGTCGTCGGTGGCCACCGGCCCCGGAGCGATGGCATTCACGCGGATGCGCCGGGGGGCGAACTCGAGCGCCAGTGTGCGCGTGAGGTGATCGACAGCGGCCTTGCAGGCCGAGTACACGCCGTTGCGCGGCGCACCCTTGGCTGCACCGCCGATGGACGACAGGTTGATCAGCACCCCACCGTCGGGAAGCACGGACTCGGCCACCTTGGCGGCCATCCACACGGCGGTGAAGTTGAGGGTGGTGGTGGCGTCCCAGTGCTCGCGCTCGGTCTCTTTCAGCGAGGCGAGCGGGTTGCCCTGCAAGCCGCCTGCGTTCGACACCCAGATGTCCACCGCTCCGAATTCGCGCACTGCGGTATCGGCGAGTGACTGCAGCGAGGACTCCATCGTGACGTCAGTGGGAACCGCGATGCTGCGCCGTCCGCGCGAGCGAATCTCGTCGCGCACGGCCTCCACCGGTGCTGCGCGGCGTCCGGCCACCACGACGTCGGCGCCCGCTTCGGCGAGCCCGAGTGCGATGCCACGCCCAATGCCCGTTCCACCACCCGTCACGACCGCGACCTTGCCGTCGAGACGGAACAATTCGAGAATGGACATGGTCATGACCTCCGGACTTCGCGGAACGGCACCTCTTTGTCTACCTCGGGCTCCTTGGGGAGTCCGAGAATGCGCTCACCGATGATGTTGCGCTGGATCTGATCGGTACCGCCGCCGATCGAGAAGAAGTAGGCGTTGTGCATCGAGTAGTTGGCGTCGCCGCTGCGCGCCGATGATGCCGCCGCAAGGGTTCCCTCGGCGCCGAGCAGGCGCACCTGCAGTCGCCCGGCGAAGTGCAAGATGTTGGCCATCGCCAACTTGCCCAGCGATGCAAGCGGCGAGGACGAGTCACGCGCCAACTGCACGGCGGCGCGCTTGCCCGTCCATTCGTTCACACTGCGCAAGCAGTGCAGGCGCATGAGTTCCTGACGTACCGACGGATCATCGACCCAACCGGTCTCGCGGGCGAGTGTGATGAGTGACAGATCCGGCGCAGGTGCGCTCAACTCCGACTCGGGGTCTTGCGAAGCGGCCTGTTCGGACGACTCGCCGTCGCTGCGGCGCCGTCCCATCGGGGCACCCATCGCTGCACGCTCGTACATGAGGGCGGTCTGCAGCACCCACCAGCCGCGGTTGTACTCACCCAGCATGTTCTCGTGTGGAACACGCGCGTCGGTGAGGAACACCTCGTTGAACCGTGCGTCGCCGGTGGCCTGTCGGAGTGGGCGAACCTCCACACCGGGCTGACGCATCGGGAAGAAGAAGAACGTGATGCCCCGGTGCTTGGGTTGGTCCCAGTCCGTACGAGCGATCAGCAGGGCGTACTCGGCTGCTCGGGCGCCAGAGGTCCAGACCTTCTGACCGTTGATGATCCACTCATCGCCATCGCGCTCGGCGCGCGTGCCGATACCTGCGAGATCCGATCCGGCGCCGGGTTCGCTGTACAGCAGGCACATGTCGATGTCATCGAGCAGCAGTCGGCGAAGCACACGATGCCGCAGTGCGTCGTTGGCGAAGTGCAGGATCGTTCCCGCCCAGAGGTTGTACTGGTCCTGCCCGGTGCCGGTCGCGCCGACGCGCCGAAACTCCTCGTACACGATCTTTGCGCTCGTTGCGTCGAGGCCTCGCCCGAACCACTCCACGGGCCAGGTCGGTGCCGCCCAACCGGCGTCCACCACTTGCGCGAGCCAGGTCGTGTCACCGGCCGGGAGATTCTTGTACTCGGCGCGCCAGTGCTCATCGAGCCACGCAGCAACGGTCTGGCGAACCTCGTCGGGCGAGACCGTCACCGGTGCCGATGCGATGGTGGTCATGGCTCAGGCGGCGGACTTCTCGAGGATGTGCACGCCGCATGCCGAGCCGAGCCCGATCACGTGCGCGAGTCCCACCTTTGCGCCCTCGATCTGGCGGTCGCCCGCCTCACCGCGCAGGTGATGGCAGACCTCCCAGATGTTGGCGATCCCGGTCGCCGAGATCGGGTGTCCCTTGGACTCGAGCCCACCCGACACGTTGACCGGTGTGCGACCGGTGCGCCACGTGGCGCCGGACTTGAAGAAGTCCACGGCCCCACCCTCCTCGCAGAGCATCAGGTTGTCGTAATGCACGAGCTCGGCAGTGGCGAAGCAGTCGTGCAGTTCCACGAGGTCGAGGTCATCCGGACCAACACCGGCCAACTCGTACGCCTTGCGAGCCGCGTTGCGGGTGAGTGTGTTCACGTCGGGGAGGATCTGGCATGCCTCCTGCCACGGGTCGGTGGTGAGCACCGACGCCTTCACCTTCACTGCGCGTCGCTGCTGCTCGAGTGACAGCGTGCGCAACTTGGCGCCGCTCACCACCACTGCAGCAGCCGCACCGTCGCAGTTCGCCGAGCACATCGAGCGGGTGTTGGGGTAGGCGATCATGACGTCGTTCATGATCTCCTCGAG
>JAFMJD010000156.1 GCA_017853685.1 Actinomycetota bacterium
CTCGGCATGGTTCGCCAGTGGCAGGAGATGTTCTACGAGGAGCGCTACAGCGAGGTGTATCTCTCGCCCGAGTTGCCCGACTTCGTGAAGTGGGCAGAGGCCATGGGTTGCGTCGGCATCCGAGTGGAATCACCCGAGGAAGTGGAGCCCGCCATCGAGAAGGCGAACTCGATCGATGACCGTCCGGTCGTGGTCGACTTCCGTGTGGACGAGCGCGAGAAGGTGTTCCCCATGGTTCCGGCCGGCCAGAGCAACGACGATCTCTTGCTCCCGCCCTCGCAGGCAGCGGCACGGAGGTTCCTCGCATGAGCACCCACCGCCACCACCACATCTTGTCCGTGCTCGTCGAGAACCGTCCCGGCGTGCTCGCCCGAGTGGCCTCGCTGTTCGCCCGACGCGGCTTCAACATCTTCTCACTCGCCGTTGCACCGGCCGAGGAGGACACGATGTCTCGCATCACCATCGTGGTGGATGTCGAGACGACCCCGCTCGAGCAGATCGTGAAGCAGTTGTTCAAGCTTGTCGAGGTCATCAAGATCAGCGAACTGGACCCACGCTCCTCGGTGGAGCGCGAGCTGCTGCTCGCCACCGTCCGGGCCGCCGCGAACGACCGCGGTCAGATCGTGGAACTCGCCCAGATCTTCGACAGCAAGATCGTGGCCGTCGGGGCCGATGCCGTCACGGTGTCGCTCGAAGGTCACCCCGACAAACTCGACGATTTTGAGGATCTCCTCCGCCCATATGGCATCGTTGAGCTCCAGCGCACCGGTCGGATTGCGCTGCCCAAATTGGATCGTGATGTGCGCAAGGGCGCCGTCAAGGCAAACATCGGCTGACGCCGACTCACGGAAAGGACGGCAGCTCACATGGCAGCCAAGGTGTATTACGAGAAGGACGCAGACCCCTCGATCATCCGGGGTCGCAAGGTAGCCATCATCGGGTACGGCTCACAGGGCCACGCCCATGCGCTCAACCTCAAGGACTCCGGTGTGGAGGTCGTGGTGGGTCTGCGCGAGGGTTCCTCGTCGAAGGCGAAGGCCGAGGCAGCAGGCCTCAAGGTGATGGGAATCGCCGAGGCCGCCAAGTGGGCCAACGTGATCATGCTCACCATGCCCGACACCGAGCAGAAGGCGACCTACGACGAGTTCATCAAGCCGCACATGCGCAAGGGCAAGGCCATTGCGTTCGCTCACGGCTTCAACATCCGCTTCAAGCGCATCAAGCCGTCGAAGACCGTCGACGTCATCATGATCGCCCCCAAGGGCCCCGGCCACCTCGTGCGCCGCACCTACACCGAGGGTGGCGGCGTGCCGGCACTCATCGCAGTGGAGCAGGACGCCACGGGTCAGGCACGTGCACTGGCACTGTCGTATGCCGATGCCATCGGTGGCACGCGGGCGGGAGTCATCGAGACCACCTTCGCCGAGGAGACCGAGACCGATCTGTTCGGTGAGCAGGTGGTGCTCTGTGGTGGCCTCACGTCGCTCATCCAGGCGGGCTTCGAGACCCTCGTCGAGGCTGGGTACCAGCCGGAGATGGCGTACTTCGAGTGCCTCCACGAGGTGAAGCTCATCGTGGACCTCATGTACGAAGAGGGCATCGCCGGTATGCGCTACTCCATCTCTGACACCGCCGAGTACGGCGACGTCACCCGTGGCCCGCGCGTCATCACGCCGGCCACGAAGAAGACGATGCAGAAGATCCTCAAGGAGATCCAGACCGGCAAGTTTGCCAAGGAATGGATCGCCGAGAGCGAGGCGGGTCGCGCCAACTTCAATGCACTGCGCGCTGCGGGCCGTGAGCACCCGATCGAGAAGGTCGGTTCCGAACTGCGCTCGATGATGCCGTGGATCTCGGCAGGCAAGAAGAAGGTTTCTGAGGTCTCCGGCGGCTGAGTGATGCGCCAGATCACCGTCGTCGGGGGCAATGGAGTACGGCTCGTGGCCGACGCGTACGGGGAACCGTCCGCGCCGGCCGTGTTGCTGCTGCACGGCGGTGGTCAGACGCGTCATTCGTGGCGGAACACAGCGCAGGACCTGGCTGACGCCGGGTTCTACGCGGTGAGTGCCGATCACCGCGGTCACGGCGACAGCGGCTGGGATCCGAAGGGTGACTACGACTGGCCACTGTTCCGCGGGGACATCGAGGCCTGGTCCGAAGCGCTCGGATCGCCTGCCGTGGTGGGCGCCTCGCTCGGCGGCATGGCTGCGCTCGTGACTGCAGGCTCGCGGATCGAAGAGGGACTGTCGCCCGCAATGTCGGCCATCGTGCTCGTGGACATCGCTCCCAAGGTGGAGATGGAGGGTTCGGACAAGATCGTTGGCTTCATGGCGGCTCGCCCCGATGGGTTCGCGTCGCTCGACGAGGCCGCCGATGTCATCGCCGAATACCTGCCGCACCGACCGAGGCCGAAAGACACGAGTGGTCTGTCGAAGAATCTCCGTCTGCACGAGGACGGTCGGTATCGCTGGCACTGGGATCCCGCATGGATCGCCGACATCGAGAGCCGCAGGGCGGCGCGGCACGAAGGGCGTCTCGCCGAGTACGCCCGGCGTCTCAATTTCCCGACACTGCTCGTGCGCGGCCGCCAGAGCGATCTGCTGTCCGAGGACGGGGTGCGTGACTTCCTCGAACTCGCGCCGCACTCGGAGTTCGTCGACGTTGCCGATGCAGGGCACATGGTTGCCGGCGACAAGAACGATGCGTTCACCTCCGCCGTAGTGGACTTCCTGCAACGTCGCTATGCCCACGACTGACAACGGCCGCGCCGCCGATGCGTGGCGGCGTCTGGGCTCGGCGCCCCGGCCGCCCGCACTGCGCGAACTCTTCGCTACGGACCCTGCTCGCGCCGGCCGGTACCGCTTCGAGTGCGCCGATCTCGTGGTGGATCTGTCGAAGAACTGGATCGACGATTCCGTGCTGGACGCACTGGTGTCGCTCGCCGAAGCCAGCAATGTGGAGCAACGGCGCTCGGCGATGTTCGCCGGCGAAGGGATCAACACCACCGAAGGGCGTTCGGTGCTTCACGTGGCCCTGCGCGCGCCGGCGACCGCGGTCATCGAGGTGGATGGGCGCGATGTGATACTCGAGGTCCAGTCGGTCCTCCGTCGGATGGCTGCCTTTGCCGATGCGGTGCGGTCAGGTCGACATCTCGGGTCCACGGGCAAGCCGATTCGGACCGTCGTGAACATCGGTATCGGCGGCAGCGACCTCGGCCCGTCGATGGCCTACGAGGCATTGCGCGCGTTCGCCGACGGCCCGTCCTGTCGCTTCGTCTCGAACGTGGACGCAGCGGATGTCATGTCTGCGCTCGATGGCCTCGACCCTGCCACCACGCTGTTCGTGGTGTCGTCGAAGACATTCACCACGGTGGAGACGCTGACCAACGCCCGTACTGCGCGCGAGTGGGTGGTGTCGTCGCTCGGGGGTGACGAAGCCGCTGTCGCCCGTCACTTCGTTGCGGTGTCGACGAACCGACCGGCGGTCGAGGCCTTCGGTATCGACGCCGACAACATGTTCGAGTTCTGGGACTGGGTGGGTGGACGTTTCTCGCTCGACTCCGCCATCGGTCTCTCACTGATGATTGCGATCGGTCCCGACCGCTTCGAGGAACTGCTCGGCGGCATGGCTGCGGTTGACGATCACTTCCTGTCGACACCGCTGCGCCAGAACGTGCCTGTACTCATGGCCCTCGTGGGCGTGTGGTACCGCAACGTGTGCGGCCTTCCCGCCAAAGCGGTGCTGCCGTACGCGCACGAGTTGCGGCGGTTCCCGGCGTACCTGCAGCAACTCGATATGGAGAGCAACGGCAAGTCCGTGCGCCTCGATGGATCTGCCGTAGCGCGTGACACCGCGCCGGTGATCTGGGGCGAACCCGGAACGAACGGTCAGCACGCCTTCTTCCAACTGCTGCACCAGGGCACCACGGTGGTGCCCGTGGACTTCATCGGCTTTGCGCGCGCGAACGCTGGGCCCGCTCACCATCAGGATCTGTTGGTGGCGAACCTCTTCGCGCAGGCCGAAGCGCTGGCTTTCGGACGAACAGCCGACGAGGTGCGCGCCGAAGGTGTGGCGGCCGACACCGTGGCGCACCGGGTGTTCGCAGGGAACCGCCCCAGCACCATGGTGCTCGCCGAGCGCCTGACGCCTTCGGTGCTCGGCCAACTCGTGGCGCTGTACGAACACATCGTGTTCACCCAGGGTGTGCTGTGGGACATCAACTCCTTCGACCAGTGGGGTGTCGAACTCGGCAAGGTGCTCGCCCAACGGATCGTGGGCGAACTGTCGTCGAGCCCTCGCTCGGGGGCGGCCCACGAGTCGGCACCGCACGATGCCTCTACTGCCGCACTCATCGACTGGTATCGCTCCCACCGTTCCGAGTGAGCATCGGCTCGGCATCGCCGGGGCTGCGGTGGTGTCAGCGCAGCAGCAAATTGCGCCAGGTCGCAGGGTCTGGCACCCGGAACTCTGCCGAGCACCGGCGTCCGTCCTCGGTCCACGCGAGTCGCAGCGATGCGTCGTCGGCCGATGACGATCGACGTGCGTCGCGGGGACGCTCGAGCGTGACTGTGAGACGTCGACGCGCAATACGCACCTCTTGGCGGGGTGCGGCGATGACGAACCGCACCTCATCGTCGAAGACGGCGAGTGTGCCCGTGCCGACGAGCGAGCGACCGAGTCCTTCCACCCCGAGGCAGTTGGCGACGGTGGAGGCATTGGCCCCGATGAGAGCAGGGTCTTCGTCGGCGCGGCGCACCATCACGAACGAGAGTCCCATGACCGCTACCACCACGAGTGCCACGGCACCCACCACGATGAGAGCGATCACCAACCAAGCGGGCACCTCGACGGTCTAGCAGCCCACCGACTCCGTTCGGCGCACGCGCGGACGGGCGCGAAGGCCGGCCGGTGGTGCAGAATGCGCCCATGGGGAACCCGGGAAATCCATCGAACGCTGTCGACTACGACCCTTTCGGAGCAGAGGTGATGGCCGATCCGGGTACCGCCCACAGCCGTCTGGTCCGTGAGTGCCCCGTGCACCACTTCGAGGGACACGGCTTCGACTTCTACTCCTTGGCGCGCTACGCCGACGTGCTCGACGCCTTGCGGGACATCGAGACCTACAGCAGTCACTGGGGTCAGAGTCCGCACCGAACGCCCCCGCACGGCATGTTGAGCGACCCGCCGCAGCACACGATGTTCCGTCGCATGGTGTTGCAGGCGTTCACCCCGAGAGTGGTGGAGCGCATGGAGCCATGGGTGGAGCGTCTCGCCGACGAACTCGTGGACCAGATGGAGGCGCCGGGAACCCGCACGGCCGAGTTGCACGACGACTTTGCGTGTCCGTTGCCCGTCATCACCATCGCCCGCATTCTCGGTGTGCCCGAGGAGATGAAGGATCAGTTCAAGTACTGGAGCGATATTCAGGTCGCCGGCATGGGTCAGATCGACCGCTCCCTCTACGAACGCAACCGCAAGGAGCTCGAGGACTACTTCATCGTGCTGCTGAACGAGCGACGCGCACTGCGCTCTGCAGGAAAGGACATGCCCGAGGACCTCATCAGTGCACTCGTGCTCGCCGCCGAGGACGCACCCCGCAAGATCGAGGACTTCGACATGCTCAGTGTGCTGCTGCAGTTGCTCGTGGGCGGCAATGAGACCACGACCTCGCTCATCACGAACTGTGTGTGGCGCTTGCTCGAACGTCGCGAACTGTGGGAGCAGGTGTGCGCCAATCCCGCGCTCGTCGAGGTTGCGATCGAGGAGAGCCTGCGATTCGACGCTCCGGTCCTCGGGCTCTTCCGCACCAACACCTGCCCGGTGTCATTGCACGGTGTCGAGATCCCCGCAGACTCCAAGGTGCAGTTGCTGTACTCGGCAGCCGACCGCGACGGCTCGGTCTTCGAGGACCCCGATACGTTCCGACTGGATCGCGATCCGGATTTCCTGCGCCGGCGGACCCTTGCGTTCGGCAGCGGAATCCACTTCTGCCTCGGCGCACCGTTGGCGCGTCTGGAGTCGCGGATTGCCCTCGCTGCGCTCATCCGGCGCATGCCGACGCTCGAACTGAACGGACCCACGGAACGGATCGAGCCGTTCCTGCTCTATGGGCGTCACCGACTCCCGGTGCGCTGGTGACACGCTG
>JAFMJD010000157.1 GCA_017853685.1 Actinomycetota bacterium
AGACGGACGCCCAGAGCCGCGAGCACCAACAGAGCAACGAGTGAACCGAGCACTCCGGTGAGCACGCCCATGATGCGGTGCGCAGCGTGTGCCTCGGCGGAACACTCCATCAGTTCCCGGTCGTGCGCCAGCATGTCGGCACGTGGGCGGGACGCTCGACGCAAACACCCCTGCCAGTACGTGTGCGCAAGGGGCGGCACTGTTGGGCCACCGGCCGTCGGGCCCGTACTCCAGGGCAACCGGGAGAGCAAGCGTCCGAGTGACCTCGATGCGGTCGAGCGCACCACCAGCGCCACGCCGAGTCCTGCGAGCACACCTGCGATCACCGCAGTCCACAGCGATGACTGCCCGATCATGTCGCCTCAACAGGACTGACGAGGAACCGTTCGGGCAGGCGGATCACTGCGAGGCGTTCCATTCCGGCCAGTGCCGCAGCAAACAGCAGTGCGATCGTCGCCAGCACCACCTGTCCACCCCACGAGTCGTAGGCGCGCAGGTATTCGCGGTCCACGAGCAGGATCGCGAACAGCATCGCGGGCACGATGAGGCCGATCATGCGCACTGCGGTGCGCGTCCGTGTACGTCCGATCCAGACACGCGTGCGCAGATGCGCTTCCTCGCGGGCCGCCACGGCCAGTTGCCCGAGCAGCGATGTGAGGTCTCGTGCTTGGTGCTCCACCGCAACCACCAGTGCCGCAACGACGAAGTCTGCGGTGGGGTGCGAAACGTCGTCGGCAAACCTGCGCAGGGCCGCCGGGGTCCGCTCGTACTCGAGGCGAGCGACGAGCTCGCCGAGGGGTGCCGACAACGCCTCGGGCGCAAGACGCCCACTGGCAATCAACGCACTCTGCAATCCGCTCGCACCGCTGAGTGTGTCCCGAAGCTGTTCCACCCAGGTGGCGATCGCATCCGCGAGCGCAACCTCGTCACGATGCGCCCGCGAAGTGCGCCGCAGGGCGCGGATCACCACGAGTGCGCTGCCCACGCCCGCCACCGGCCATCCGCTCGCCCACCACACCACCAGACCGGTGCCCGCACCCGCGGCCACTGACAGCGTCGCACGCTGATGTTCGCTCTTGCGCTCCCGACGACGCGCCAGACGGTGGTTCGGTGCATGCAGCACGCTGCGACCACGGAGTCCGAGCAACAGCACGAACAGACCGAGTCCCGACACCGCGCCCGCCATTGCCTCCACCACCGGCACCATCAGCGTGACCAGCCGCTCGGCTCGTCGGACAGGCCCGAGACACCGCCGAAGCCCACGAAGCCAACTGCTTCGAGACGTTCGAGGGTGGCATCACGCAGGGGATACGCCAGCGAGGTGCCGCCATCGTCGCCGAGCGCAAACACCTCGTTGGACACGATGCGACTGCCATCGCTGTCCACGACCTCACGCACACTGGTGACGCGGCGCAGACCCCCGGTGGTCTCCACATGCACCACGAAGTGCACCGCATGGGCCATCAAGAGGTTCACCGTGTCGATGGGCAGACCGGTCTCGGCCATCGACACATACGCAGCGAGTTTCGGGAACACCGAGCGCGACGAGTCTGCGTGCATGGTGCACATCGATCCGTTGTTGCCCTGCGACATCGCCATCAACATCGGGAACGCTTCGGCACCACGGACCTCGCCGAGCACCACTCGGTCTGGATCCATGCGCAACGCCATGCGGGTGAGGTCTGCAAGGCTCACGGCTCCGCGACCCTCGGTGTTGTCCGGCCGTGATTGCAGGGCATCAACATCGGGGTGGAGATCGGCGAAACGATCGATGCCGAGTTCGTAGGCGTCCTCGATGGTGACGATGCGCTCGTGGCGGGGCACCTCGTTCAGCAGCGCGCGCAGCAGCGTGGTCTTCCCCGAGCCAGTGCCGCCGGCGATCACGATGTTTCGGCGTGCCAGCACCGCCGCCCGCAGGAACTGCGCGAGCTCGGTAGTGAGCATTCCCCCGGCCACCAGGTCGTCCACGCTCATGCGGTCGAAGCAGTGCCGACGGATGATGACCGATGGATGCCGAGAAACCGCCATCACCGCGAACAGCCGCGACCCATCAGGGAGCTGCAGGTTGATCTCGGGATTCGCGTTGTCGAACCGTCGTTCATCGTGCCCCAGCCGCACCGCGGCGAGTCGCACCAGTTCCACGAGGTGCTCATCGCTGTCCACTACCGGGTCGAGCACCTCACGTGCACCGTCGCGCCGCTTCACCCACACGGGGTGGCTGCCCCGTATATGGATGTCGGTGATGTCGGGTCGCTCGAGCAACGGCTGAATGCGGCCGAGGCCGAGCACGCCTGCCAACACCGAAGCCACGATGGTCTGCTCGTCGTCGATGCCCAGGAGCGGCTCGCCCCGCGCGAGTCGCTGACTGGCGACCACATCCAACTGCTCACGAATGATGCGTTCGAGCACGATGCGCTCGTTGCCCCGGCCCACGCTGGCCGAGCCGAGTCGAACCTGTTCGTCGACGAAGAGCGATGTCACCATCGGCAGCAGGGTGCTGACGACACGGTTGACGTCTGTGGCCTGCAGCGCGTTGCTCATGTGCACCGCTCGGCGAGCTCACGGATGCGGGTGGCCCATCGGGCTCGCGGACGCTCCAACGCTGCACACGGATCGGCTCGGACCGCCGCCGCATCGTCGGGCAATTCGTGCACGGACGCAAGGCCCGTCACCTCCACGATCTGGCGTGCACTGAACTGTTGCCGGCCGATCACCACCACACCGAGCCGGTCGATCGGGAAGGTGGTGTCGATGAGGTGCAGCAACTGCACGATCTGCTCGAGCGCAGGTCGCATCACCACGATGATCCTCGAACACACCTGAACGAAGCCGTGAGCCGCACCGTCCGGGCACCATCGGCCGAGGTCGAGGACCACGTGCTCTGCGCGCGCGGCGACCAGCGAGGCGAGAGCCGCACCGCCCGCCCGGAGCGCTGCGCAGGTCTGCACCGACGACGGGTGCGCAATCACCACACCGGGACCGGACGGCACCTGTTGCACGAAACGGTCCAGATGATCTGCGGTGAGCGTGCGGCGCGCGGCTGCAGCGACGTCCAACAGATTCGGGGTGAGCAACAGATCGTGCCGCGCAGCCAGCACCCCACCTGTCGGGTCCGCCTCGACGAGCAGCGCACCACCATGGTGCGCGTGCAGTCGTGCGGCCAGCGCCAGTGCGGTGGTAGTGGCACCGGGCGAGCCGTGCAGCGAGAACACACCGGTCACGGTCACGCTGTTCCCGCCGCGAGTCGGGTGAGACGCACGTCGCTCGCAGCCGCCACGCGCGTGACGAGGCTCGATGCGATCCCCAGTTCGATCACCCGTCGGCTCCCCACCGACGGATCGGCCTCGGTGATGTGCATCACCGTGCTCGCACGCTCGAGCATCTCCACATCGGGCGCAGCACCGGGCTCCACCTCGGTCACCAGCACCACACCCACGCGATCGCCTACCGCAAGGTCGTTCGGGGCGTCGCCGGGATCGAGCGCGAGTGCAAGCGCCACCTCGTCGGGTCCGACGCCGGTCGGCTGCATCAGCAACGACTGCACGATGGGTGTTCCCACTGCGATGTCGACGGCTGCCACGCCCGATGCGAGCAGGTTGGTGGTGACGATCCCGCCGAGCCGATCGCCCGACAGTTGTGCCCAGCGCAGATCGCCGGGCTCCACGGACTCACCCCGAGCAATCGTTCGCACCGCCACGGGTACCCGTTGGGTCGGATCGCTGCGATTCGAGAGCACCGAGACGAGCACCCCGACACCCACGAGCACCACGCCCACGGCGGCCTCGGGTACCCGCACGCGCCCTCGACCGACCCGGCGCATCCGACCGAGCGGATTGCTCGCCCCGCGGGAGCCCACGCTGATATTCGGTGGGGAGGCGACGATGCGCGTGAACCGTCGGGCAAACGCCGGCAGCGGCATGAGGATCCTCCTGTGAGTCGTCGTCGGGGCGCAGTGCTGCGTCCCGGTGACGGCATCATCACGCTGCGGTGACCAGCAGCCAATGGGTCGATCGTTTCATTCCCACATGCGCCCCTAGCCTGTGGTGCATGAACCGCACCAGTGCTCCGTCGATGCCCTTGCAGGCCAACGAGCCCTGCTGGTGCGGCAGTGGTCGCAAGTACAAGCGTTGCCACCGAGGCCAAGAGGGCCGAGTGGTGCAGGGCACCATCAGCCCGATGCGTGCCGTGCCCGACAACATCGAGCGGCCGCCCTATGCAGAGAGCGGAACGGCTCCCCGTTGGGACGAGCCCCGCGTGAAGTCAGCCGAGATCATCGGGCGCATGCGGGTTGCGTGCTCGATGGCCGCAGAGATCCTCCGGCTCGCCGGCGAGATGGTTCGCCCCGGCATCACCACCGATGAGATCGACGCATACGTGCATCAACTCACGCTCGACCGCGGGGCGTATCCGAGTCCCCTCAACTACCACGGGTATCCCAAGAGCGTCTGTACGTCGGTGAACGAAGTGATCTGTCACGGCATCCCCGACTCGCGGGCGCTCGTGGAGGGCGACATCGTGAACCTCGATGTCACCTGCTTCGTCGGTGGTGTGCACGGCGACTGCAATGCCACGTTCGCGGTGGGCGAGATCGACCAGGAGAGCACGCGACTCATCCGCATCACCGAAGAATGTCTGTGGAAGGGCATCGAGGCAGTGGTGCCCGGTCGCCCCGTGAGCGACATCGGCAAGGCCATCGAGAAGCACGCCAACGAGCACAAGCTCGGTGTGGTGCGCGCGTTCGTGGGTCACGGAATCGGCGAACAGTTCCACACCGATCTGCAGATCCTGCACTACTACTCGCCCACTGCCACCACCGTGATGAAACCGGGCATGACCTTCACCATCGAACCGATGATCACCATCGGGTCGTGGCAGCACAAACTCTGGAACGACGGCTGGACAGCGGTCACTGCCGATGGCAAGCGCACCGCTCAGTTCGAGCACACCCTGCTCGTCACCGATAACGGCGTCGAAGCACTCACGGGCGGCGCGGGTTCGGTGAGCCCGAACGCCCCCTGGTTGCGCTGATCCGTCGCTCCCACCAGGCCAGGGCCGGATGCTCGGCATCGAGGCCGTACGCCCGCACCATTGTGCGTCCGCACTCCAGCACGTCCCCTGCGCGCAACGCTGTCGCCGCGTGATCCCAATCATCGTGTTGTGCCGGACAGGGCAACGCACCGAGGTCACGAGCAGTGACGCGCAAGGCCTGCGGCGACAACCCCGACCCGAGCCGTTGGGACGCAAGGAGCGCAGACGCCACTGGCGAGGTGAGCAGCGCTCCGACACGCCAGAGCGAATCGACTGACAGTGGCACCACCGAGACCACCGGCACCGAGGGCAGCCACCGACCGTGCTCATCCACTGCAGCCTCGATGACCCGGGTCTGCGATGCAACGAGCACCTTGGGCACCAGACGGGCGCCGGCCCAACGACGCATGCGTTCGTCCAGCAGTTCGGTGCGTACGCGTGGCGCGCGATATCGCTGCTTGGCGAACACCGTCGGGCGTTGACCCCATGCGGTCGCCCCGGGATCGATCAGCCCGCTCGTGATGAGTTGGGGGTGATCGGCGAGTTCGGCGGTGTCGTCCACCACTGCGCCCACGAGTCCGTAGTACTGGTCACGGAAGTCAGCGGTTGCAACGGCGCAGTCGGCCAGCACGCCTGCGGTTCGTATCGCGCTCAGATCGGGCACCCCGGATGCGTCGGCCACCAACCAACTCCACGAGTCGCCGTTCGCAGCACCAACAGACCGGGATTGCACCGAGTCGATGGGGGTTGCATCAGGGCCGTACGAACGTCGAACGAGTTCGGTGGCAGCACCCGTGCTCAGGCCGAGGATGCACGTACGGACGCTTGCGTCGAACATGCGAGAGTCGCTCCACCAGAACGAGGTGATGGCGGCGCGGCGTTCCACCTCGTGCCGGATCGGGCCCACGTGGCGGGTAGCGAGTACCGACATCGGCAGCACGAGTCCGATACGGCCTCCGTGTTCGGGCACGAGGCGCAGAGCAAGTGCCAGAAACTCTGCGGCGGCGTCGGCATACGGGCCGCCGCCGAACGTCGACGTCCCACCCCTCGACGTAGCGCTGCGAAGCTGCGACAGATACGGCGGGTTGCCGAGCACGATGTC
>JAFMJD010000158.1 GCA_017853685.1 Actinomycetota bacterium
CTCAACAACACCACCGGATCCATGAGCGGTACGTCACAAGCGGCGCCAATGGTCACCGGCGCGATCGCTGCACTGCTCGCTCATCGCCCCGATCTGCCTGCGGGCAAGATCGTCGCTGCGCTCTACAGAACCGCACGCGATGCAGGTGTGGCAGGCTGGGATCAGGAGTTCGGCGCCGGCAGGATCGACCCCGTTGCCGCCGCTGAATACCTCGACGAAACGTACCCGGCACAATCGGTGGAGCCGGCCGCGTACATGGTCGACTACCGCGGCCCCGACATCGAGAGCGCTGTCCCGGTGGTTATCAAGGTGACACTCGACGGTACGGTTACAGAACTCTGGCGAGAAGACGCCGGCACCAAACTCGACCTCATCGATGTGAGTGCCGACGGCACGCGAATCGTTGCCCAGCGTTCGTACTGTCCCGACGGTGAGGCCGTGTACTGCGGTCGCTTCGAACGGAACCTGCTCGACGGCACCGAGAACCCTGATCCGGAAACGACGCTTCCCTGGGAAGGGCTCAAACCCGCTTCGCCCATTGTCGATGCGGCCAACGCCCTCTCCGTCAACGGCGCCTGGGTCGCCGTGCAGCTCCCCGACGGCGTGGGCGCTGTGATTGGTGGAAGTCCGCTGGTGCTGATCAAGCCGAACTATCAGGGGGGTCCGCTCCCTGACCATCCCGAGGCCTATCTCGATCTTGGCAATACCGGTGTCTATTGTGAACCGGTTCACGGTGGCGGCCCTGACCATGTCATCGCCCAATGCCTCGATCCGGTCACTCGATCGCTGGTGACCGATGTAAGCCCCGACTATCCCGACGCAGACCTCTTGCGCGGCGGATGCTGCATCCAGCTGTGGGAAGTGCCTCTCGACGGTGGGGCTCCCACCCAACTCACTCGCATCGCTTACACGGCGGAGGACGCGCTGGTTCCCTTTGCTCCGGCTCGTCTTCACGTGGACAGCAGCGGCGGTCGGTGGGTGCAGTTCTACGGCGATTGCGGTGCACGTGCAGTGAGACAGTTGCTTCCCGATGGGCAGTTTGGGCCAGTGAGTGCCGTTGGCGAGTTCGTTGGCGTCGCCGGTCGTCGTCTGATCACCGTCGACAGTTGGAACTGCTCGGGATTCGGCCGGTCGAGGATTCTCGCGCGAGATTTCGATTCCGACTCCTCGGTCACGTTGTACGACAGTGACGCGAGCGACAACGCGGACGAGGGCGGCGTTTCGGTCTCCGGCGTGCTGTGGTTGCCGAAGCGTTGACGACACGACTCGGCCGATCGTCATGCGAGGCGCCCCGTGTGTGTCTTTCGCTCTGACACGCACGTGACTTCGAAAAACTTTCGACTTTCTGTGTTGCTGCTGTTGCTCTGCAACACCCACCCCCTACAATCGAACATATGTTCGATCAGGCATCGCGTGAGCAAGTGGTGAGGTGGGTGGGCGAACTCGCCCATGCGCCCCACACGCTCGGCGATGTTGCCGCCCGGGCCGCCACCGTCACCCGCATTCGGGATTGGGCGGAGGCGGCTCTTGCGCAAGTGGCCATCGAGGCGGCCGCACTCGAGTCCCGGCAAGGTGGCCCCTGCTTTGGTGCCACGGCATTTCTGCAGGAGTCAGCCGGGCTCAGCGCACGTGAGGCCCGCACCGTGGTGAAGCGAGCCGAGGTCATCGCGCACGCTCCGGTGGTGGGCGAGGCCTTGGCCCTCGGCGAGGTGGGCACCGCACATGCTGATGCGCTGGCGCGCACGGTGGGCCGTGCCTCGCAGTCGGTTCGCACCGACCTGCTGCAGCAGGCCGAGTCGCTGCTTGCCGTGGGCGCCGAGCTGACCCCCGAGGCGTTCGAGCGTCACTGCGAGGCCGCCTTGCGCATCCTCGAGGGCGATGACGGTCTGCGTGAGCACGAGCGCATGCGTCGTGAGAGCTCGTTCAAGCAGTGGGTCGATCGCAGCACGGGTATGTACTGCGGCCGCTATCAACTCGATCCGGTTCGTGGCTCGGCGCTCATGAATGCCGTAGCCAAGGAACTGGATTCACTGCTGCGTGAGCAGGCACGCAGCACCGATCGCTCCGATCAATCGCTGGTCACCGAACTGTCTGCCCAGGCGCTGGTCAACCTTGTGGCACACGGCCATGCCGAGCGGCGCAACGATCCCGAGGTCCACGTCCTCATCGATCATCAGTCACTCATCACCGGCCTGCATGCACATGGTGTGTGTGAGTTGTCCGATGGCACCGCCATTCCGGTGGCCACCGCTCGCCGACTGGCGTGCGAGGCCGGCCTGCTGCCCGTGGTGCTCGGAGGCGCCGGTGAAGTACTCGATGTGGGCCGAGCAGAACGGCTCGCCACCACGGCCCAGCGTCGTGCACTTCGCTCCATGTACCGCTCGTGTGCGTTCCCCGGCTGCGATGTCGTGGTCGATCGCTGCGAGATGCATCACGTGCTGCCCTTCGAGCACGGCGGTGCCACCGATCTCTCCAATCTGGTGCCCGTGTGCTGGCGTCATCACCACCTCATCCACGAAGGTGGGTGGCGATTACTCATGGATGCCCAACGCACCATTGCGGTGGTGCGGCCCGATGGCGAGATACACGCTCGAGTACCCCTGCCGGTCACGGCGCGGGGGCGACGGCTGTCGTCACACCAAGCCAGCGATCACGTTGATGGTGATCGCCACCACCACCGCACCGAACACGTACGACAGCAGACAATGCGCCAGAGCAGCGCGGCGTAGCGGCCGTGTGGTGAACGCGTTGTCGGACACCTGAAACGTCATGCCGAGCGTGAAGGCAACGTACGCGAAGTCGAGATAGTCGGGCTCATCGCCTCCGGGAAACAGGATCCCGCTGCCCTGAGCAATGCCGACTCCGCCGGAGTAGTACAGGTGCGCATAGCGCAGCACGTACACGGTGTGCACCACCAGCCAGGCAAACGCAATGCCGGCCACCACCGACACGGTCATCCAGAACCGCAACTCCCGATCGGCCAGGTTCGCTCGGTGCAAGCCGAACGCAACGCTCACGAGGCTCGCAGTGGAAGCAAGCAGCAGCACGCTGTGACTCACTCGCCGACTGGGATCCTCGAGTGTCGCCATCGCTGCAGTCTGTGCAGCCGAGAACCGGGACACGGTGGCCCACACCAGCACCAAAAAGGCAACTGCCGCTGCATTCCACCCGAGCAGCATCGTGAATTCCCATGGAGCTCCGAGGGGCACCGCAAGCGCCACCGCAATCGCCGCCGCCAACACGGCCACCACCACTCGCTGCAACGCAGGCGCCCGCCAAGTCAACAGCAGCCGACCCTCGGCCTCCTGCAGCACACCGGCACCGTCTTGCGCTCCTCGACCCGTAGTCACAACGAGGGTGTACCAGATCGCAGACACTCAACGCAGCCAGACACTGCCCGTCACAGCCAGGCACGGCCCGACGCAGCCAGACACAGCCCGGCCCCCAGCGACGGCAAGCGACCGCCAGCGAACGGCCAGCACCCACAGCACTACGATCCCGAGCCGAGCAACACCGAGCTGCCTCGAGCAACGCCGAGCAAAGGACCCACACGCACCATGCACGACCGATGGATCACCGACCGTGTCCCCAGCAAGGTCTTTCCCGCCTACACCCGCGGCAACGCGGGCGAAGTTCTCCCCGATCCCGTGAGCCCGCTCGGCTGGAGCCTGATGTGGCAAGAAGGCATCATCAAAGGATGCCGTGATGGTTTCATCGAGTTCGGCCTGGTGGACTGGAGCGAATTCGAGACCCCGAACGACCCCGAATGCTTCGGCATGTACGGCGGCTACTTCTACAACCCGCTCTCGCTCGTGCGCCTCATGGGAGCCCGCATCCCCGGTGGATCACCCGAGGCGATCGACGCCGCCTACTTCGACCCGCGTCCCGATGTGCCGCCGTACGTCCGTGAGCCCTGGCACGAGAGCGCCAAGCACGCCGAGAAGCTCGGCAACACCTTCGGCTGGGTGATGACCACCGATGCACACACCCAAGTGGACCTCGATCACGATCAGGTCGAAAAGCTCCGTGCCGACCGTCCCAACCTGTCCGGCCTGCACGACTCGGCACTGCTCGCACGGGCACGTTCCATCGTGCCGATGCTGCAGCAGATGTTCGAGACATCGATCCACTCATCGCTCGGCGCATCGGTGGGGCCGGGCGCGCTCGCAGCGCTGTGCGGAGCACTCGGCGTACCCGAATATCACATTGCGCTGCTCGGCGGCATCGAGGTGGACTCGGCCAAGCCCTCGTTCGCCATGTGGGACCTCTCGCGCATCGCCCGCAACGCATCCGAAGTGAGCGCCGAGTTCGAGCGCGGCATGGACAACCTGCTCGATCGCATCGCAGCGCTCGGCACGCCCGCAGCCAAGCAATTCATCACGGCGTACCACGACTTCGTCTACCGCTACGGGTCTCGCGGCCCGAACGAATGGGACCTTTACGCCAAGACCTGGGAGACCCATCCCGAACTTGCGCTCGGCGCCATCGACCGCATGCGAGTGAGCGGCGACGAGAAGTCGCCCTACACCCGACACGCCGCAGCAGTAGCCGAACGTGACCGGCTTGCGGCAGAGATGCGACGCCTGCTGGCCGGCGATGCCGAGCAACTCGGCACCTTCGAACTGGCAATGAAGTCCTCGGCGATCTTCCTCGCATCACGCGAGCGCTACAAGACCAACCTCATCAAGGCCATCGGCGAGATTCGCATGGCACTGCGCGAGTTCGCCCGTCGGCGGGTGGAGCGCAAAGAACTCGACAGCGTCGAGCAGCTCTACATGCTCACCGCAGCCGAACTCGACGGCTTCCGCCACGAACCATCGGCGTACATCAACACCCTGCGTGACCGCGAGCGCGAGTTCGCCGAACTCGGCCTGCTGGAACCGCCGTTCATCGTGAACGCCACGGTGAAACCGCTCTCGCAGTGGGAGCGCAAGGGCACCCAGACCGTGGAGGTGGCAGCGGCCGGCGATGTGCTCACCGGAACCGCAGGATCGGGCGGCATCGCCGAGGGCAGAGCACGAGTACTGCTGGACCCATCAGACCCGTTCGCGCTCGAGCCCGGCGAGATTCTCATTGCACCCAACACCGATCCCTCGTGGACACCGCTGTTCGTGCCGTCGGCAGCAGTGGTGGTGAACGTGGGCGCAATGGGCACGCACGCCATGATCGTCAGCCGCGAACTCGGTATCCCGTGTGTGGTGTCGGTGAGAGATGCCACGGCACGCATCCCCAACGGCGCGCGGGTACGCGTGAACGGCGCCGCTGGCACGGTGGAGATCCTGGGCGACTGACCCCGCGCTACTCCAGTCGAGAAACCGTCAACGACCCTTGCGCTGACGGCCGAGCGCCACCTCGATGTCACGCCGGGCGCTCTCCTTGGCGAGGGTCTGTCGCTTGTCGCCCCGCGTGCGGCCCTTGGCCAGAGCGAGCAACACCTTCACCCGGCCCTCCTTGAAGTACAGCGAGAGCGGCACCAAGGTGAGGTGCTCCTGCTTCATGCGCGCGGACAGGCGGGCGATCTCGGCCCGGTTCAGCAACAACTTGCGTGCCGAATCCGGAACGTGCGAGCCGAACCCAGTGGCGTGGCTGTACGGCGAGATGTGCATACCCTCGAGCCACATCTCGCCACGGTTCTCGCGGGCGTAGGCCTCATTGATACGAACCTGACCGAGACGCAGGCTCTTCACCTCGCTGCCGCGCAGCACGATGCCGGCCTCGACCTCGTCGAGCACGGCATAGTCGTGCCTCGCCTTGCGGTTCGAGGCGATCACCACATTGTTGGGATCCTGCTTGCTGGGCCGGTTCATCTCAGGTGCGTCATCTCGGGTGAGTCAGGTGCGGTGCGTGGTGTCGTGATTCGTGTCAGGGACACCACGAGTGCCACCGCCCAAGCGGAAGTCCGCCGGAATGGCGAGGCTAGCCTCCACCCCAGTGAGCACGACACGAGTCACCATGACCCGCCCGGCGCGAGACGCCATGGTGGCCCACGCGTACCGCTGCTTCCCCGAGGAAATGTGCGGATTGATCGCGGGAGTACCCGGCAGCGGTCACATTGCGCACTTCTACCCGTGCACCAACGATGCGGCGTCGGCCAAGTTGTACACCATCAATCCCAAAGAGCACC
>JAFMJD010000159.1 GCA_017853685.1 Actinomycetota bacterium
GTCGACGCCGACATCCCGTTCCGGGACGTGCGCACCAACCCCGGACGCTGACCCGGGCGCGCGCAGGTGCGCAGTGCCGGTCAGTGAAACGAACTCAGCCGAGATTGCCGCCGGCCCACCACGTGGCGAACATCGGCTTCACGGCAGACCACACGGGCTCCACGATGAGACCACTCGGGCTCTGCACGTACGAGTACGCGCCGAACCCTTGATCGGGAGAGGTCTGTGCGCCCACGAGTGTCCAACCCTCGTCGATGAGTCGCTGTGTGGTGGCGGCCACGTTGTCCACCCACACGCCGGTGTGGTGGATGCCGGGAACCGATGTGTCCCACACGGTGCCGGGCTGACCCTGCAACAACTCGAGGTGCACCGGACCCTCGGCTGAGTAGGTGAACCACAGTTCGGTCTCGATGTGCCCGGTGGACGGGGTCCAGATCTGCTGCTGACGATGCTGCAACTGGCACCACGTCACACCGTGGCCCTTGCCGAGATCGGCCATGGCGGCGTGAATGTCGGGGACCCGGATCCCCACGTGGAAGGTCTCCCCGAGCAGCAGTGCAGCAGATGCGTCCATCTGGTCATCATGGCCCACGGGGCCCGACCACGGCGAGTGCGCCCCACTACGGTGGACACGGTGAGCGACCGGAGCGGGGGTTCGGACCGGGTCGACCGGCGTGGGCTGACGCTGATGGTCGCGGTCGGCGCACTGGCAGCGGCCGCCTTCGCAGCGGCAGGCGCGGCCTACGGCACCGAGCAACTGCTCGACGAGGTGTTCCGTGGACCGGCGTGGCTCACCGTGGCGCTCCCGGCGCTGGGCATCGTGGCGAACTCCGCCATCCGGTATGTGGGTGCGCACCGTTCGGGGCCGGCGAGCATCGACGCCTACATCGACTCGTACCACGGACGTCGAATCGACGATCGCCAGAGCATCGCCCGCGCCAGCGGCGGTGTGGCCTCGGTGGGACTCGGCACCGGCGTGGACGCAACCGGACTCGCCGTGCTGCTCGGCATGTGGTTCACGAACCTGGCGCGGCGCGTGCTCGGCCGCACGTCGCCCGATCTGTTGGTGCTCGGCGCCGCTGCGGGCTTCGGTGCCGCTCTCGACAGCCCGGTGGCCGGCGGCGTGCTCGCCGTGGAGATCCCGTTCCGCGAGGGCCTCTCGTGGCGTCGACTCCCGATCGCACTCGTGGGGTCGTGCGCCGGATATCTCGCCCGGAGCGCCATCGACGGGTTCTCGGTGCCGTGGCGTACCGATGTCGGCGTCGTGGGACTGCGCGATGTGTTTATTGCGCTGGGACTCGCAGTGCTTGCCGGTGTGGCGAGCCGTTGTGTTGCACTGCTCTCGGGACGAGCCGAAGCCGGCCTCGGTGCCACCTACTCGCGTGAGCGCTACCACCTCGGAGCGGCTGCGGTGCTGCTGGTTGGTGTCGGTGTCGTTGCGCGTGGCGCATTCGACGGTGTTCCGTTGCACCTGGGGCCCGGCACCGGTGCACTGGGTTGGGCCGCCACTGCCTCGGCAGGTGGACTGCTCGCACTGCTGGCCCTGCGCGCCATCACCACCGGAGTGAGCGTGCTCGGGCGCGCCACCGGCGGATTGGTGATCCCGTTGCTGGTGGTGGGCATGATCTCGGGTCGCCTGCTCGGACAGGCACTCGACGGCAACATGGTGCTGCTCGCTGCGGTGGGAGCCGCTGCGGTGCTCGGTGCCGGCTACCGCGTTCCGCTTGCCGCGCTCGTGTGGCTCGCCGAGGCCACGCACAGCATCCCGGCCGTAGCGCTCGGCACGGTGGTGGTGCTCATCGCACAACGTGTGGGTGCTGGTCGTTCGGTGTCCACTGCACAACGCGCCGAACCCGTCGAGCCTGCCACACGACCCGATGCGGCGTGACGTGACGCGCGAGATCAGCGTCGGGGCGACAAACAGCGGAACGTGAGCAACTGCTGGGGCTCGCCGTTCACGCTCACGTGGATGTCGTAGGGCCCGTAGAGCGGCAGCGAGATGCCTTTCAACGGCACCACGAGCGGCAGCAGCATCGGTTCGCCCGGGCCCAGCTTTGTCGTGTCGCCGGAACGGAACTGGCCCGAGGCCTCACCCACCCGCGTGGCAGAATCCGCGTGCACGATCTTCACGTGGATCTGGTGGCCTTGATCGAACTCGATCGCCTCGAGTTCCACCATCACCGTGAGCGCCACATTCAGTGTGCCGGGCAGTTCGGTGGTGACACGATTGATGCCACCCGCCAACAGGTACACCAGACCATCACGGATGTACGCAACATCGGAGAGAACGGCTGCTTGCACCTTGGGCACGGAACGATTCTTTCAGGACTTCAGCTCGAACCGACGGAACCATCGACCGGTCCGGACTCGGGCAGGGAGAATCCCACGACAGCACCGCCATGGGGATGGTTGTACGCGAATGGCTCGCCGCCGTGCGCTCGCGCGATCTGATCCACCATGGCAAGGCCCAGACCGGACCCGGGCTGCGTACGTGCGGCCGTGGCGCGGTAGAAGCGCTGGAACACGTACGGAAGGTCCTCGGGATCAATGCCGGGTCCGTGATCTCGTACCGAGATCCGACCATCCCGAAGCGTCACCTCGATAGCGGACTCCGGCGGGCTGAACTTGCCCGCATTCGAGAGCAGGTTGTCGACGGCTCGCTCGATACCGCGCAGCGAGCCGTACACGCGCCATGGCTCGGTATCGCTGATGATCTCGCGCCCGAGGCGGCGGCGAGCCCGCTCGACCAGGCGGGTCACGAGGTCGTCCACCTGCACCGTGGTGACTGCGTCGTCATCGACATCACCGCTCGCGAGGAGCACGAGTTCCTCCACGAGCGCACTCACCTGGGTGAGTTCGGTGTTCACGTCGTCGAGGATCTGGGTGCGTTCCGACGTCTCGAGGTCGCCATGGCGCCGCAGCACATCCACGTTCGTACGAATGGATGTGACCGGTGTCCGCAGTTCGTGGCCGGCGTCCTGCACCAGCTGACGCTGTCGTGCGCGTGACTCCCGCAACGCGCCGAGCATCGAGGAAAACGCCTGTGCGAGCCGAGCGGTTTCGTCACGACCCGCTGTGTCGATGGGCGCGTCGAGGTCGCCGGTGGACGCCACGAGTTCGGCAGCCGATGTGAGGCGGACCACCGGACGCGTGAGCCATCCTGCGAGCAGCCAACCGAGGATGGCGGCGAGCACGGCAACGAGTCCGGACACTGCGGCGTATCGCCGACGCAACGAGGCAAGCGTGTCCTCGGTGGGTTCGAGGTCGCGAGCCACCTGCACTGCGCCACCACTCGCCAGCGCCACGGTCTGGAGTCGGTAGCGGTCACCGGCGGCGGTCACCGTGTGGGTGTAGTTACGGCCGCCTTTCTGCGAGAGGTAGATCTCACGCAGGTTCACCGGCAGGGGCACCGCCCCAACGGCCTGCACGATCACACCGCGCGCATCGAGCAGTTGAGCCGGACCTGCGGTCTCGGGCAGGCGACGCCCATCATCGGCGGTCTTCGGCTGGTCGAGCAGCAGACGCAGCGCGCTCGAACGCTGGGTGAGTGATGCATCCACCTCATCACGTACACGGGCATCAGTGGTGAGGTAGGCGGCAATCGACACGAGGGCCACCATCGTGAGCAGCAAGAACCCCATGGCGAGCGCCAGTCGCCAACGGAGACTCATCGCGCTCCCACCACAGGAATCGACACGTGCATCATGCAGACCTCATGCAATGCTCACGCAGTCCTCAGTGTGTACCCCACGCCGCGCACGGTGTGCACCATGCGGGACTCGCCGCCATCTTCGGTCTTGCGGCGCAGATACCCGATGTACACCTGCAGGGCCTTGGAGTCGGGCCCGAAGTCGTAGCCCCAGATCCGGTCGTAGATGGTGTGGTGGTCCAGCACCACACCGGAGTTGTGTGCGAGCAGCGAGAGCAGTTCGAACTCGGTCTTGGTGAGCTCGAGTTCGCGATCTGCGCGCCAGACGCGCCGTGCGGCCTCGTCGATGCGCAGGTCGCCCACCACGAGCACATCGCTGTCTGCGCCGGGTGCAGTTCGGCGGATGAGCGCACGCAACCGAGCGAGCAATTCCTCGAGGGCGAAGGGTTTCGGGAGATAGTCGTCGGCACCCGCGTCGAGACCGGCCACCCGATCGCTCACCTCGGCGCGCGCCGTGAGCATGAGCACCGGAGTTCGGTCGCCGCGCTGGCGGAGTTGACGACACACCGAGAGACCGTCGAGCAGTGGGAGCATCACATCGAGCACCACCGCATCGGGGCGGGTGCCGGCTACTGCATCGAGGCCGGCCGCGCCGTCGACGGCCACGGACACTTCGTACCCCTCGAGTCGCAGAGCACGCTCGAGCGACGAACGCACCGCCTTGTCGTCTTCGACGACCAACACCCGTGCTGCGCTCATCACCCTCGTTCTACCGCGGGCGGCACCCCCGACCGGGTCATGTGCCGGGTCGTGCAGCGGGTTCGTCGCCGCCGAGCGCCACCGGAACCCGCCTCCGGGCGCAATTCACACCTGATCCCTACCGAATTCTTTCCGAATTCTCACCTTGGTTCGGTTCTATGACGCTCACACAGTCCAGAGCAATCGAGAACTGACGGCTCGAAGTGCTCCGGTGCCTCGCCGGTCCCGTTGGGCCCTCCCCCACGGGACCGGCAAAGGCCCTCTCCCGCAGGACCAGCAGCGAGACGCTCAAGAGAGTGTGGGCTGCGAACCCGGATGTGTGCGCAAGCCCGGCCACGGCACGTAGTTGTCCATGAACACCCACGAGCGCCGATGGATGGCCGAGGGCCCGTAGCCGGCGAGTGCCGTTCGGTGGAGGGGGCACGGATAGCCCTTGTTGGTATCGAAGTGCCAGTGCGGCAGGTGCTCGGAATACATCCGCATGATGCGGTCCCGCGTCACCTTGGCGAGGATCGACGCCGCAGCCACCGAGAGGCACGACACATCGGCCTTCACGCGCATCTCCACATGATCCACCGCTGTGCCGACGAAGTCCCACGACCCGTCCACCACTGCCGCATCGGGTTGCACCGACAGCGCCCCGATCGCTCGCTGCGCAGCCAGTCGTTGCGCGGCCGCCATACCGAGTTCGTCGCACTCGAGTTGCGAGGCCTCGCCCACCGCCCAGGTGACACACCAGTTCGCCACACGATCGAAGAGCCGCTCCCGTTCGGACTCACGGAGCATCTTGGAGTCACGCACACCGAGCACCCGCGTGTCTGCGGGCAGCACGGCGGCTCCCACCATGAGTGGGCCCGCCCACGCGCCACGCCCGACCTCATCGATACCCACCACCACGCGGTGCCCGCGCGACCACAGTTCCCGTTCGATCGCGCGGGTGGGGGCCACCCGCTTGGACGATCGTGCAGCCCGGGTCACCACGACAGGGTCAGTCCGGCCGTTCGCCGCGACGCACCCAGCCGCGCACGTAGCGCCCGCCGAGCAGGATGAACGAGCAGACGCCGAGCAGCGTGTGCAACAGGAACGAAACGACGAGGTCGCCTGCCTTCATCTCTGCCTCGTTGACGATCACGCGGCGACCCGACTGCAAGAACATGCCCACATCGTCGGGACGCCCGCCTCGCCATGCGATCTGCGAGCCGGTTGCGAACGCTGCTCCCACGAGCAGGATGAGTGCGATCACGCCGAGCACGCCCTTGCCCGAGAACGGAATGCGACCCCGACGGCGCACGACGCGTGCAGCGATGGCGGAGATCACGGCGATGGCCGAAGAACCCGAATGCAGCACCCGGAGCCACGACACCTCGTCGGGTCGGTACACGAACGCCAGCACCACCCCGGTGATTGCCGACACCGCCGCAGCCGCCACGACGAGCAGGCCGATGCCGCGCTCGGCTGCATCATCGAGGGGGTCCGGGAGGTTCGCTGGGTCGGCCCCGCTGGGATCACGCTCGGACGGCTCGCTCGGCACGTCGCCGATCGTAGGGGTCGACGCCCCCCGGACCGGGTTGGACGCAGAAGGTATTCATGTCACCACCCGATGTGTTGATGCACTGTGTAGCGCCACATACATTCCGCA
>JAFMJD010000160.1 GCA_017853685.1 Actinomycetota bacterium
TCCACTGCGGCAATGGGCTCGTAGAAGGTGCGTGCACGCATCTGGCAGTAGGAATCGCACTGCACAGCGCCCGGGAGCCACGGCGTGCCGGCCTCGGCTTCGCCGGCCACCACGATTCGCCCGCCCACAACCGGCCCATCGCTGGGTGTCGAGGAATCCGGCGTGCTCGACGACGGTGCCTCGGTGTCACCGGGCACTGTGGTGGCACTGCTGCTCGTGTCGGGTGCGGAGTCGTCTTTCTTGTCGCTGCACGCAGCAACGACCAGCGCGAATGCGGCGACGGTGGATACGAGAGCGATCCTGCGGCGCCTGACGTGATGCGTGGTTCTCACGTGGTTTCCCCCTGATGTGTGCAGCGCTGCTGCCGCCGGGTGCCCATGTCCCGGCGGAACGGAACCGTACCAGCGGGAGCGTGGCCGTGTCCCCTGTGGTTCCGGGCGGGTGTCCGCGTCGCGCGAGCAGCATCCCGGTACCCTCTGGCGGGCGCCGAACAGGGCTCGCAGGTGTGGAGCCGGGCCTGGTTTGACCCAAGCGCCTCGTACTGGACGTCATCGAGGGTCGATGCGGATGAACGGAATGGGGTCTCAATGACCATGGCAAAGATTCGACGTGGATGGGCAGTAGCGGCCGTCGCCGCAGTCGGACTTCTTGCGGCGGCGGGCTGCTCGGACTCCAAGTCGGCAGAGGCCGACAAGGTCGTGGCCATCGGCGTGATCAGTCCCCAAGTGGCGGGTCTCACCGACTTCGGCCAGGGGATCCTGCACTCGGTGGAACTGGCGGTTGCCGAGGCGAACGCCTCGGGCGCGGTTCCCGGTTGGACCCTCAAGGTGGTGGCCCTCGATGACTCGAGCAACGGAGAGATCGGCACGGCTGCTGCGGCGAAGATGGTCGCTAACGAGCAGGTGGTTGCAGTGGTGGGCCCCTACAACTCGGGTGTCTCGGCAGCCATGCTGCCCACCCTGGAGGCGGGCAATCTCGCGCTGGTGAACGGCTCGAACACCCTGACCTCGCTCACGCTGGGCGACAGCATGGCGTCTCCCAAGCGTCAGTTCTCGAACTATGTGCGGCTCGTGGGCGCGGATGACAAGCAGGGCAAGTTCCTTGCCGAGGTGGCGCTCGCCCGGGGCTTCAAGAAGGCCGCTGTGGTGAGCGAGACCAAGGCGGTTTCGAAGGATCTCGCCGACATCTTCGCCGGAGCCTTCGAGGCTGGCGGTGGAACTGTGGCCGTCCGCACCGTGGTGCCCGATGCAGCAACGGATCTGTCGGCGTTCGTCGCAGAGGCTGTGGCTGCAGGACCCGATGTGGTGTTCATCGGCGGCGAGTATCCGGTGGCTGCAGCGCTGCGCAAGCAGGCGGCTGCGGCGGGTCTGAACGTGACCCTGATGGGTGGAGACGGCATCAAGGACGACGCGCTCATCGCACAGGCGGGAGCCGCCGCCGAGGGTGTGCTCGCCAGTTCTGTCGGTCTGCCGATCGCCAAGTTCCCGAAGGGCGCCGAGTTCCAAGCGGCCTACGACAAAGCAGGGTTCCCGCATCCGTCGTCGGCCTACGGCCCGTATGCGTACGACGCTGCGAACCTCATCATCGGCCTGCTGCCCGGTCTCCTGAAAGAAGCCGGCACGCCGCTCGCCGCCCGCTCTGCACTCGTCGCCGCGCTGCTCGGTGCAACATACGAGGGCGTAACCGGCAAGGTGGCATTCGACGAATTCGGCGACACGAAGTACCCCGTGTTCACCCTCTATGTGGTGAAAGACGGGGCGTGGACTGTCGTCGACTGACGGACTCGCCATGCCGGTCCTCGTTCCACGCTCGCTCGCCGAGGCGGTGCAGATGGTCTCGTCGGAGCCCTCTGCGCTGCTTCTGGCCGGCGGCACCGATCTCTTGGTGGAGACGAACTCGGGTCATCGCACCGTGGACTCCGTCGTTGCACTGGATCGGGTTCCCGAACTTCGCACCTGGTCCAGCGATCGGACTGCTCGAACGGTGTTCGTCGGTTCGGGAGTGCCGTATTCGGAGCTGATGCGCGGCGAACTCGCTGCGCTGGCGCCGGCTCTTGCGCAGGCGAGTCGCACGGTGGGCTCGCCACAGATCCGTCACGCCGGGACGCTCGGGGGAAATCTGGGCACCTGTTCCCCCGCCGGTGACGCCCTGCCGGTGCTCGCCGCACTCGACGCTGCGGTTCATCTCGTCTCAGCGTCCGGTGAACGCGTCATTCCGTTCTCGGCCTTCATGGTCGGCGTGAAGCGCAACGCACGAGCCCCCGGAGAGATCATCAGCGGTGTCACCCTGCCCGTTCTGGACGGCTGGCAGGGCTACAGCAAGGTGGGCGTGCGCAACGCCATGGTGATCGCTACCGCATCGAGTTGTCTCGCTGTCGATCGCAGTCAGCGTTCGGTGCGCGTGGCGCTCGGCTCGGTCGGTCCGGTGATTCTGCGGTGCCCCGAAGCTGAAGGCTTCCTCGCAAGAAGCGCAGACTGGGAGCGCGAGTCGGTGTCGGACGACATCGTTTCGGAGTTCGCACAACAGTGCGCTGCAGCGGCTCGCCCCATCGACGATCACCGCTCGACAGCGTCGTATCGACGCCACGCGATTGGCGTCATGGCTGCCCGGCAGGCAAGAAGGGCCTTCCCACATGGCTGAGCACTACACGTTGAACGTGAACGGCGAACGGCACGACGTCACCGATGCGTGGGTGGGTGAGAGTCTGCTCTTCGTCCTGCGCGAGCGCATCGGTCTGCTCGGCACCAAGGGTGCCTGCGAACAAGGTGAGTGCGGTTCCTGCTCGGTCCTGGTGGACGGTGCGCTGGTCTGTTCGTGCTTGGTTCTCGCTGCTTCACAGGTGGACCGTTCGATCGTCACGATCGAGTCGGTCTCGGTAGCCGGCGCGTTGTCCGATGTGCAACAGGCCTTTCTCGAAGCCGGGGCGGTTCAGTGCGGTTTCTGTACGCCGGGTCTCGTGATGGCCACGCACTCGTTGCTCGAGCGGATTCCCGAGCCCACCGAGTCACAGATCCGCGAGGAACTGTCCGGGAACATCTGTCGGTGTACCGGTTACGGACGGTTGATACAGGCTGTGCACGAGGTGTCGGTTCGTCGACGGAACGGTGCCAAACGTGACTGACCGGGATCTGTTGACCAAACAGCGGCCGGGTCGAATCGGCGACAGCGTGCTGCGCCCCGACGGATCGGCAAAGGTGCAGGGCGAGTTCCGCTTCTCGTCGGACCTCCCTGTGGAGGGTGCGCTCTGGGGAGCCACCCTGCGCTCGAAGCACCCCTATGCGCGGATTGTTCGTCTCGATGTCACGCCGGCCTGGTCGATTCCCGGGGTAGAGACCGTGATCACCGCCGCGGATGTGCCGGGACTGGCGACGTACGGCTTGGTGCAGCCCGATCAGCCGGTGTTTGCCTCGGATGTCGTTCGATACGTGGGCGAACCGATTGCTGCGGTAGCCGCAGATCACCCCGAGACGTGCCGACGAGCCCTCGAAGCGATCATCGTCGAGTACGAGTTGCTCGATCCGCTGACGGATCCCGAGGATGCGGTGAGCGGTGCGCATGACCCCATTCATCCTGCGGGCAACGTGATTCGCCACCAACGCGTGGTGTGTGGCGATGCGAACGCCACCGGAGCCGTCGTGGTGGAAGGCGAGTACGAGATCGGCATGCAGGATCAGGCCTTCTTGGGTCTCGAGGCCGCCCTCGCGCTTCCTGATCCGGGCGGTGCCGGCGTGGAACTGCACGTAGCCACACAGTGGCTGCACGAAGACCAGAAGCAGATTGCTGCATGTCTCGGCCTGCCCACGTCGGCGGTTCGTCTCGTGCTCGGCGGAGTGGGCGGCGCCTTCGGCGGACGTGAAGACCTCTCGCTGCAGGTGCACACCTGCCTCTTGGCCCTTCGCTCGGGTCGTCCGGTTCGGGTGCACTACGGACGGGAAGAAAGCTTTCTCGGCCACATCCATCGTCACCCTGCGCGTATCTGGATGCGGCATCACGCCGACACGAACGGCCAGATCATCAAGATCGAGGCTCGTTTCGTGCTGGACGGCGGTGCATATGCCTCCACGAGCCATGCCGTGCTCACGAATGCGGTAACGCACACCCAGGGCCCGTATCGCTGCGAGAACGCAGTGGTCGATGGTTGGGCGGTGCGCACCAACAACCCGCCGTGCGGCGCGATGCGAGGCTTCGGTGTCGTTCAGGCCTGCTTCGCCCACGAGAGCCAGATGGATCGCCTCGCTGCTGCCTGCGGTCTGGACCCGGTGGAGATTCGCCTCCGGAATGCGATGCGCACCGGTGATCGACTCATCACGGGTCAGGTGGTGGAGAGCGTGGCGCCGGTGGAGCGGTGCATCCGCGAAACCAACGCGCTCCCGCTCCCGGACGAGCCCGTGGGTGGACGGCACCTCGATCCCATGCTGCTTCCGGGCGGTGCGGGTCTCACCGCCGATGTCTCCCACATCCGCCGCGGTATCGGGTGGGGCGTTGCCATCAAGAACCTGATGTTCTCCGAGGGCTTCGACGACTACGCCACCGCGCGCTGCGAACTCGCCGATGGTGTGGCCACACTCAAGTTCGCCACCGCCGAGGTCGGTCAGGGTTTCGTCACGATTGCCCCTCAGATCGCACGCACGCTGCTTGGCGTGGACGAAGTCGTGGTGGAGCGGATCGATACAGGGATCGGTTCGGCCGGCAGCACGTCGGCATCCCGGCAGACCTGGATGAGCGGTGGGGCGGTGGACGCGGCGTGTCGAAAGGTGCGCGAGCGCCTGTTCGAACATGTCGGTCGCCTCTGGGCCGTGGATCCGCTCCGTCTGGTGATCGACGGTGATTCGGTTGTGGACTCGGTCGATCCACAGCGTCGAATCGGTGTGGCAGAGGCGTCGGCGGGGAACCGCTTTGCAGAGACCGTCGAGTACCGACATCGCCCGACCACCCCCTTGGACGAGAACGGCCAGGGCGACTGCCACACGGCGTTTGCCTTCGTTGCGCACCGCGCCGTGGTGGACGTGGACCCCGAACTCGGTCTCGTGAAAGTGGTGCAGATCGCCACGGCCCAAGACGTTGGGGTGGCGCTGAACCCACTGTCGGTGATCGGTCAGATCGAAGGCGGCATCTCTCAGGGCCTCGGCCTCGCCGTCATGGAGGAGATCGTGATGCGTGATGGACGGATGCTGAATCCCTCCTTCACGGATTACCTCCTGCCCACGTTCCTCGACATGCCGCCCGTACTGACCACGCTGATCGAGGAACCCGACCCTCAGGCGCCGTTGGGAGCCAAGGGTGTGGGGGAGCCGCCCTGCATCTCGGTGACACCGGCCATTGCCGCAGCGATCCGGGACGCCATCGGGAAGGATCTGTGGCGGGTCCCGGTTCGTCCGTACGACATCTGTCTGTGAACCTTTTGTCAGATCGTCCGCTCGTGCGTTCGTGATCGTCTACGTTCGGCGTGTTGCCCGGAGACATCGTCCGGGGAAGCGATGGAGGGAACAGGCGAGTGAGCGATCAGCGCGAGATCATGACATGGGACAGCTTTGGGGCAGGCTCCCGCGAGTTGGCCAAGCGCATCGCCGATGATGGCTACGAGCCCGACATGATTCTGGCCATTGCCCGGGGCGGTCTGCTTCCAGCCGGTGCACTGGGGTACGCGTTGGCCGTGAAGAACATCTACACGATGAATGTTGAGTTCTACACCGGGGTGGACGAACGTCGCGAGGTGCCGCTGATCCTTCCGCCGTATCCCGATTTCCAATTGGTGCGTCAGGCCAAGGTGTTGATCGTCGACGACGTTGCCGACACGGGTCACACGCTCAAAGTGGTGAAGGAGTTCTGCGAGGGCAAAGTGGCCGAGGTTCGAGCGGCCTGCCTGTACGAGAAGTCGCACTCGGTGGTGAAGTGCGAGTACGTGTGGAAGCACACGGATCTCTGGATCAACTTCCCGTGGAGCGACAAAGAGCCTGTCGTGCAGCGATCCTCGGTACGCGACGCCTGAGACGACGAAACGCCTGAGACGACGAAACGCCTGAG
>JAFMJD010000161.1 GCA_017853685.1 Actinomycetota bacterium
CACGCTCACGTGCATGTGCGGTGCCTCCACCAGCGCCAGGCGTCGCTGTGCGAAGTGAAACGGGCTGTCACCGTTGGTCAACGGCATCACGCCGTGCGCGGTACCCGCATCCACGATCAACAGCGATCCGTCGCCGGGAACCTCACTCGCTCGATACCCCACCCGTTCGCCGGTCCGCGCCGGTCGCACCTCCAGCACGGTGGCCCGAAGCAACAGGGTGCGCTTGTCCTGATGCCACAGCGCACTGCCGAGCCGAATCGAGAAGTTGCGCGCAGGCTGAGCGGCGCGCAGTGCTGCGTATTGCTCGGCATCGAGATGACTCACCGACACGGCGATGTCTGCGGGCACGGAGGGCAACAGCGCCTCCACCTCTGATCGCCTCGCGCTCATCGATTCGGACAACCCCGGATGAATCGACGCACTGTGCACCGTGGCCCCGCCATTGCGAAGCCGATCCACCGCGCCCGCCACCTCATCGGGGGCAAAGCCGTGTCGCCGGGTGGACGTCATCACCTTCACCACCACCGTGCTGGCCGGTCGATGCGCGAGCAGATGCTCCAGCTGCGCCTGCGACGCAACGGTCAGCACCACATGCGATGCCACCCGCACCGAGTCCAGATCCAACGAGGGGGTGAGCACGATGGGCGTCACCGGCTGGGCCACCACATCGGCCTGCTCGAACACGGTGCCGATCGCCACTTCCTGAGCACCGAGCGCAATGGCCTCGTGGGTCAGCCAACCGCGTCCGAATCCGTAGCCGTTGCCCTTCACCACGGGAATCAGACCCGGAAAGTTGGCGCACACCTCGTCCACCATCGCCTTCCAGGCAGTGGTGTTCACGTGCAGTGTGAGGCCCATCAGGGGCGAACGCTAGCCCTGCTGCACTCCGCCATCGGCGCGCATCGATGCGCGGCGACGGGCGTATCTGCTGCGCTGAGGCCAACTGGTGAGGTCCGGCAGCAGTGCAGCCGCCGAACGCCCCGCATACGCGCCGCGCCACAGCCCTGCTCCGTATGCCGCATCGTCCAGTAGGCGGAGCGCGGCAAATGTCGCAAGATCGATCTCGCTGCGCACCTTCCACCATTCGGTCAGCGTGGGAATCGCCACCGCACACACCAGCACGCGGCGGGCCCGTCGAGACACCAACGCCATCAGCAGCGCCACCGGCCACCACGACCGTGAGATCGCGGCAGCAAAGATCCGTCCCGCGTGCAGGTGTCCCAGACCGGCAAGCCGCAGCGCCTGTTGGGGTCGATCTGCGGTCTCGGGCAACTTCGCAATGAGCGCAAGGGTGGACCCCGCTGCAACGGCTGCACCCAGCAGGGGAGCGCCGAGCGCGGGAAGCGTCCACGCCGCAGCGCTCCACGCACTGGCCTGCACCGGCGGAACAGCACCGGGGTGGCGACGCGCCAGATCGGTTGCCGATGCTCCGTAGCCCATTCGCTGGCGCACCCACGCACCCACGTTGTCGCGCACGTCGTGGCGCACCACCACATGCGGTTCGTACCTGCACACCCATCCGGATTCGTCGAGGCGCCAGATCAGGTCCACGTCTTCGCCCAATCGCATGCCCGGGGCAAAGCCGTCCACCGATCGCAGCGCCTCGGTGCGTGCCACCAATGCTGCGGCGGGCACGTATGACACTCGGGTTCCGGCGCGCACACGGGCCCGGGTGGGCCCGAGGTCCAGCGGGTTGCGCACCGCCTCGAACCTCGCCAGCCGCCCCGCCACACCCGCACGAATCTGATGTGTAGACGCCTGCACGCGCGGTGCCACCACTGCGGTGGTGGGAGTTGTGAAGTGGGGCAAGAGCTCCTGCAGCCATCCATCGGTCACGGTGATGTCGGTGTCCACGAATGCGACGAACGGGGTGGTGGTGCGACGCAGCCCTTCTTGTCGGGCAACGCCGGGGCCGCCGTTGTTGGCGAGGCGAATGACTTCGGTGTGCAGCACCGTGCCATCGGCTCGCTCGCACTGAATGCTCGGGAAGGGCGTGGTCGATGCATCGTCGATGATCAACGCGCGTGCAGCACCAGTCGCACACACGATGCGACGCACTGCTGCGGGATCGGCGTTGTACGCAGGAATCACCAAGGTGACATCGGCTGCTGTCGGCCCGGTGCCCACTTGGGGAATCGGGTGAATGGCGCCGTTGTCGAGCAGGCGATCCGTCAGTCGCTCGTGGCCCGGAGCAAGTTCGGCACGTGCGCGGATCTGCTCCACGATGCGAGCGCCCGACTTGGTGAGACGAAAGATGGTGAGCGGCGATCCACCGATCAACATCCGGCCGTTGTCGCCCGATCTGCAACCGGGATCCAACTCGAAGCGATTCATCGAATCGACCTCGTGCGGCTCATCGTTCGTTGACTCGCTCGAGCCATTCGTCGAAGCGGTCCACCAGATTGCTGATCCACGTCTGCATCACTGCGCGCCCGTCGTCGGCTCGTGCAGTGGTGGGATTTCCCAGCACGCCATTAGGCGATACTGCGCGTACCCCGTGCGTGGTGAGTTCGTCCATCATCGTGTGCAGCGGCCGCGTGTCGCCCGGCTCGAGGCGATCCATGCGCACGCGAGACGGATCGAGGTGCAGCATCACCGATGTCTCCAGCCAGCCTGCATGCGAGTCGGCACGCGGATCATTGGGCGCAGCGGGCCACCACGCCCACACATTGCGCTGCTCGAGGCTCAACATCACGAGGGCCTCGGCGATCGCGTCGGCGTTTCCGCCGTGGCCGTTCACCAGCACCACACCGCGCGCCCAGTCGGCGGAACGAACCAATTCGATGAGCAGTTCTGCCATGGCGTCGGTACCGATCGACAGTGTCCCCGCAAAACCCTCGTGCTCACCGCTCGCAGAGATGGTGATGGCGGGTGCCACGAACACCTGAGGCCGTTGCGCCGCCAGTGCTTGTGCAAGCGCCTCGGCAATCACGGTGTCGGTGTCCAGCGCCAGGTGCGGGCCATGTTGCTCACACGAGCCCAGCGGTATCGCCAGTATCGGATCGATCTGTGCCGCCATGTCGATCCACGTGGTGGGTCCGAGTTGGGGCATGGGCGAAGGCTACGCAGCGTGTCGCTCGGAGTCCGTACGGACGACTTCGCCGCAGGGTTCTGAGGCACGGAATTTTCTTTGGAAATCTTCGGTTCGTGCAGTGCGGATCGAACATATGTTCGATAGAGTCGCCTCATGGAATCGGTCCTGCAGCAGTGTGCGAACACCGTGGAGATGCTCTCCTCGGTCGATGTCGCCACGCTCGGGCCGCTGGGTCTGCGCCGCCTCATCGAGGGTGTGCAGCGTCACCTCGATCAGGTGCAGGTGCTGCAGGCACGTTGGTTGCAGCGGGCGCAGGATTCCGGTGCCCACCTCGGCACCGGTGCACGGTCCATGTCCGGCTGGCTGGCCGCCCAAACGGGTGCCGCCTACGGCGACACGGTCAACAAGATCCGCCTGGCCGACACCTTGGGCCGCAGCCCCGAGCTGGCCGATGCGGTGCAGAGCGGCGAGGTGTCGCCGGCCACCGCCACCGCACTGTTCAAAGCAGTGGTTGATGCACCCGATGGCGAGGCACTCTCCGATCTGGTCGATCGGGTCACCGGGCTCGATCCCACCGCAGCACGCACCCAGGTGGAGCAATGGCGCCTCGAGCGCTGCACCGAGAGCCCCGAGCAGCGTGAGTACCGCAACTATCAGGCGCGGTCATTCACCTATGGGCGGGTGGAAGACGGCATGATCAGCGGCTCATGGCGCCTGCCGGTACTGGCGGCGCGCGAGGTCATCGCCACCGTTTCGTATCTCGGCGGCAAGCCATCGAGCACCGACGATCGCAGCACCGAACAACGTCTCGCCGATGGTCTGGTGCAACTGTGCGCGGCATACGGCCGTGGCGAGATCACGGGTGGGCACGAGCGTCCCACCGTGCTCGTCACCGTCACCGCCGAGTCCCTCACCGGCCAGTCCAATGCACCTGCGCTCACTGCGCACGGCGATCCCGTGTCGGCTCACGTCATTCGCCACCTCGCCGAAGATGCCGTGCTGCGTCGCGTACTCACCAACGGCACCGAGATCCTCGATCAGGGCCGGTCCGAGCGCTTCGCCACACTTGCGCAGTTCCGTGCACTCGTCGCCCGAGATGGCGGTTGTCGCTGGCCGGGGTGCGATATCCCAGCCGCATGGTGCGATGTGGATCACCTCACGCCATGGACCGATGGTGGCACCAGCGATCTGAGCAATTTGGTGCTGTGGTGTCGTCATCACCACACCGAAAAGCATCGGCCGGGTGTGCGGGTGCGTGGTGATGCGCACGAACTGGTGCTCGAGTTACCTGAGTTTCCCGGCATGCCCGGGGGAGCGGTGCTCGAGTGTCCTCCGCGTGGAGTAGCCACCCGTACCGGGTCGGCTACCAAACGACGAACCCCAGCGGCGGCTTGACGCACGGAGCAACTACACAGCCTGCGTACCCCTCGGGTGCGTACGCGTTCGCCCGTGCGATTTACACCGTTCCGTTCACCAGTTCGGCATCGGCGCGCAGGCAGTCGCTGATGCGAGTCACTACGTCGGTGGATCCGCTGCTCATGCCTGCCAGAGCCAGCGCCGGCATGGTCACGATGCGGTCCACGCCCAACTCGGCGTAGGCGGCCACCATGTCTCGGGTGAGCGGGCCGGGCGGGGTCACGCTGATCTCGAGTCGTCCCAGTCCGTGTGGGCGCTCCACCTGCTGGCCGGCCCGGGCGAGCGCGGCGAGATCCGCCTTGCACTGCTCGGGCGACCGGAAGAAGCCGTACCACTGGTGGCCACTGCGCACTGCACGTCGATACGCAGGAGCCGAATGTCCGCCCACCACCACCTTGGGTCCGCTCAGCGGGCGTGGCTGCGCGTCGATCCCCGAGAAGCTCAACAGTTCACCCTGGTACGACACGGGGGCGGGCTGGGTCCAGAGTGCCTGCATCGCTGCGAGGTACTCGTCGGTGCGCTGACCACGATCATCGAACGGTGCGCCGATGGCCCGGAACTCGGGCTCGAGCTAGCCCACGCCGATGCCGAACCAGAAGCGACCACCCGACATCACATCAAGCGATGCCACCTGCTTGGCCAACACCACAGGATTGCGCTGCGGAAGGATGATGATGCCCGTGGCAAGAAACATCGTGGACGTAATGGCCGCCACGTACGGCAGCGCCACCATCGGATCCAGGATCGGCGTGTCGGGTGCAGCAGGCGACGGCGGCACCTGCGGCGAGGGCAGCACCACATGCTCGCCCGCCCACCACGAGTCGTAGCCGAGACGTTCTGCAAGCGGCGCCAACGTGGCTGCGGCCGTATGCGCCGGACCGCTGTTGAGACCAAAGACCCCGTACTTCATGCAGTGCTCCCTGTGGTTGTCGTGCTGGTACTTGTGCTCGTGCTCACGGCTGGATGTAGCCCCAGTCGCGCAGGGCATCGACAATGCGACGCGCTGCGGCTGCGGGCTCCAGCACCTCGGTGGTGCGATGTGCACCAGCGCCAGCATCACCGGCACCGGCACCGGCGCTTGATGCGCTGGTGCCCGACAACACCTGCTGCACGCGGTCCAATGCGCGGTCGCCTACCGGTGCGGCCAGTTCACGTGCGCGTGGTCGGTACGCACGTCGCTGCACTGCGGGCTCCGATGTACTCGACGCCTCTGGTGCCGTGGCTGTGTAACCCACCGTGTGAATCACCGCCTGCTTGGCGCGCAGTGTGGCCGCCACCGAAGCACGCCGCAGCGTGGCCGTGGCACCTTCCACCGAGATCACCGCAGGTGCCGACACTGCGAGGCGTTCACGCCGGCCGCCATCGAGTCGACGCAGTCCCGTGAGCATGGGGCCCTGCACCTGCAGTTGCACGAGTCCCAGTGCCTGCTGTGCTCCCAGCAAATGAGCGAGGAAGGCCGGCACCGAACCCGTACCCCGATCGAGTGAGTAGTCGCCGCAGCAAACGATGCTGATCGTGGGCTGACTCGTGTTGCCGGTAGCACCAGTAACCGTCGCCC
>JAFMJD010000028.1 GCA_017853685.1 Actinomycetota bacterium
TACTCGAACCTGATGTCGTCGTATTGGGTGAAGGTCGCGAGTCCGGCTCGGCCGTCGTCGTAGTTCGAGAGGTTGAGCCGATACGAGACGCCGGCAGTGACGGCAGTGGTCAACTGTTTCCAGCCCTGATTGTTGGTGCAGGTCTTGAGCAGCGTGGTGGTCTTGGCGGTCGAGTTGTTGACGATTGTCACCAGTGCATAGTCACGTGTGGAGGGGCACGTGATGCGGTACCAGAGCGTGAGCTTGGTGGCACCCGTGGGAGCGGTGACGGTCTGGCTCAACTGTGCGGTTCCGGCGAGCGGCGTGGAGGCGCCCACTTGGGCGCTGTATGCGCCCGATCGCGGGTAGGACGTGACGGCGCTCGTGGTGCGGGTGCTGGTCCACCCCGTTGTGCTGGCGGACTCGAAACCCGGGTTGGTGAACGGGTTGGCCAGCGGCGCACGCACCACCAGCGACAGCGAAGCCGTCTTGGTTTTTGCGGTGCCGACTCCGGTGATGGTGATGGGGAAGGTGCCCACCGGTGTGGTGGGGGCCGTGGTGATGGTGAGGAGGCTCGCGCCGCCGGAGGACATCGAGGCAGGGGTAAACGTGGCCGCCGCACCTGTTGGCAGTCCGGTCGCACTGAGCGCGACTGATTGTGCAGAGCCGGATCGAGACACCGTCACGGTGGCCGTGCCGGAGTTACCCTGAACGAGCGTCAGTGAAGTCGGCGACACCGAGACGCCGAAGTCGCTGACCGTCAGGGTGTACGAGATCGACTTGGTGCTGTCGGGCCCGGTTCCGGTGATGGTGATGTAGTGCGTGCCCGCCGGCGTGCTGTCGGTGGTGGTGATGGAGAGTTGGGTGGAGCCTCCAGCGGTCACCGAGGTCGGGCTGAACGATGCGGTGGTGCCAGTGGGCACGCCGGTGGCCGACAGCACCACGTTCTGCGCCGAACCGAAGGTGACTGCAGTGGAGATGGTGGACGTGAGCGTGGTGGCGCCGAAGGTGCTCCCGCTTGCTGGGGAAGCGGCGAGGCTGAAGTCCGACGGGTACGGGGTCTTGCAACCGGGCAAGGTGAATGGGACGACTCGGGTGGACCAGTTGAACGACCCCGACGACTTGAGGTACTCAGTGGTGAACCAGAACGTGCAGTCGTCGGCGGGGTCGATGTTCATCGAGGCGTAATCGCCCCAGCGGCGCAGGGTGCCGGTCTGTGAGCCCAGACCCGACTGCACCACGGTCTCGCCCTGGCCCATCGTGCCGAGCGTGTCGTGCGGGAATCGGCCGGTGATCGCAATGCTCGGATACGTGGACGCGCTCGAGAGCGAGTAGCCGATGCCGATGTTGCCCGCTTTGTCGAACGCGGCCGACGACATCCAGCGATAGCGCGAGTCAGGGGCGAACGTGCCCTGCTGGTACAGCGAGGGCGTCGCGCTATCGGTTCCGCCGAGGCGCAGTTCGTACCAACGAACGCCAACTCCACCGTTTGCGGTGACTGCGTGCGTGACCACGAGCGACTGGCGATCACCAAAGTTCCAGTACGGCAGGCGGAACATCAGTCGATCGCCGAGCGAGTCGATGGTGTTGGTGGTGCCCAACTGCGGGACGCACGAACCGCCGCCGCACGCAACCGAGTACGACGCCACGGTCATCGAGGTGGGTCCGACGAACGTGGAGTTCGCGGGCGTGGTGAAGTTCGGCTTGAACTTCCACGTGGCGAGCGTGGTGCTGGTGACTCCCAGTGCCACGTGCACGTTCGGCGCGCCGGTTGGCGGTGGCGTGGGGCTGTCGAGATCGGCTGCCAGCAGTCCGCCGTAGTTCGTGCCCGTGTTGAAGCACACCTGCGTGGCAGCAAGTCCGGCGAGCATCTTGACGCGGTCGAGCGCGCAACTCTTCCCGCCGCGCCACGCTCCCGACGACGAGAACATGTTGTAGGTGATGTAGTAGGCGTCGGGCCAGACACTCACCTTGGGGTAGTCGGGGAAGTCGGTGAACTCGAACGAGTACCGGTACCACTCGCCCGTGGCGTCGTTGGTCTTGGAGATCGCTACGCACTCATAGAAGGGTCCGCTGCGCGACGAGACGTTGGCGAACTGTGAGACGAGCCAGCGATCGGCGAGTCGGTCGTAACGCACAACCGCGTCGCCGTCGTTGGTGGTCTCGCACCGTCCGCCGAAGCCGGCGAAGATCGCATTGGTGTTCGCGGGTCCGTAGAGGACTCCACCGGTCTTGTTCTGGACTGTCATGCCGCTGTTCACCACGGTGATGATCTGGGTGAGTCCGACCGCTGAGTTCGGATCCGGCGGTGCGTAGTTGACCGTGAAGTTCGAGTAACCCCGCCCGATGCTGTCGAAGGAGGTGCCCACGGTGGGTGCACTGCCTGTGATTGGTGCGGCTGAAACGCCAGTGGAGGCGGACTGCCTGCCTGGGGTCACATTGCGACTTGGGCCGATGAGGACTCGCTGGAGCGCTCCGTCGGCAGGTGTGCCGGTGGGGAAGGGCACGCGCTTCGTGCGGTATTGGGCCTTGGCGCCGGGCATCGTGGGTGCAGCATCCGATGATGCACCTCCGGCGATCGTGGACGCCGCGCCGACGGGGGAGGTGATGTTTCGCAGTGCAGGTGAGGTGTCGTGGGCCACCACCGGGTGAACCTCGACGTCGTCGCCGGTGAGCACCGAGGAATCGGCCGCACGCGTCGACCGTGCGGGTGCGGAGTTCGATGACGATGACGAGGACGATGACGTGCACGCCCCGCCGAGGACGGCAGCGGCGAGTACCGTCGCCGCAAGAACTCCCTTGCGCTGCATCATTCCAACCAACCTCTTCCACCCGACCTGCTCGCTGTAGTCTAAGTCACCCAGCGTCGCCGACTGCCCACGGAGCCAGAGGTCAGTATGTGCGTCCGGGGGTCACCGCCACGCGAACACGGGTTGCTCGTAGTCCGAGACCCGCTCACAGACCCCTTCGATCGCCACTCGTCGGAACTGCAGGAGTACCGCCGCTGTCGGGGCGTGGATCACCGATTCCCCGAGGAGCACTTGGACCACGGGTCGATCCGATTCCGGGATCGAGATGAAGCGCGGTGAATCGGGGCGCAAGAGTTCCGTGAACGACACGTGGTGCACCGAGTGCACCTCGTCGGGGTTCGGTTCGGCGGTCACACCGCCGCCGCCCCAGAACACCACCGGGGTGATCACATAGCCCGAGCGCGTGGGATAGTCATCGAGCACGCCCAGCAGCGCGTCGTCGTGCAGGGCGACTCCGAGTTCTTCGAGCAACTCTCGTCGTGCGGCGGTGATCGGGTCCTCGCCCTCGTCGATCCGCCCGCCCGGAAGCGCCCACTGGCCGGCATGTTCCCGCATCTTGGTGGCGCGTCGCGTGAGCAGCAGGGCTGCGTTGTCGCCTTCGGTCACCACCACCACGGCAACGGCTGCGTGTCGGCGCCCCTCGAGTGCGTGGCTCGACCGGTCGTGGTCGGCCAGGTGCTGCCCGAGGCGAGCCCGCAACGCGTCGCCGACGGGGAACGGACGGGATTCGGGACGCACGGCAGGAAACTACGTCAACGGCGCCGACGAGTCGGGACTCCGTGGCGCAGATGAACGGCTACTACGGTCTGGCTGAGGAGGCGGCGCAGTGCGCCGTGTTCGACGGGGGACGGGGGAGTCGGGCCGATGGGTACGAGGCTGGAAGTCACTGCGCCGATGCAGGGAACCATTGTCGAGGTGTTGGTGAGCGTGGGCGACGCCGTACGGCGGTCTCAGCCGGTGCTCATCATGGAGTCGATGAAGCTCGAACACGTGGTGGAGGCCGAGGGCTCGGGCATCGTGCGTGACCTGCTCGTTGCGGCCGGCGAGACCGTGCTGGAGGGACAGGTGCTCGCCGCGCTCGAGGAAGCCGAGGTGGCGGCGGCAGTGGAGACCACCGTCGAGACGGTGGATCTCGACCGGATCCGTCCCGACCTTGCCGAGGTCGTGGCCCGTCATGCCGTGGGCCTCGACGCGGCACGGCCCGCATCGGTGGAACGTCGGCGCAAGGTGGGACGCCGTACCACGCGAGAGAACGTGGCCGACCTGGTGGATGACGGCACGTTCGTGGAGTACGGACCGCTCGTCGTGGCGGCGCAGCGCCGCCGCCGTTCGCTCGATGACCTGATTGCGAACACCCCGGGTGATGGTCTGGTGGGCGGTATCGGCGACATCAACGGCGATCTGTTCCCGGGTCATGCCTCGCGATGTGCCGTGGTGTCCTACGACTACACCGTGCTCGCGGGCACTCAAGGCGCCCAGAACCATCGCAAGAAAGACCGCGTCTTCGAACTCACCGAGCGACTCGGCCTGCCGCTCGTGGTGTTCACCGAAGGCGGCGGTGGGCGGCCCGGTGACACCGACGGAATCGGCGGTGCGGGTCTCGACTGTCTCGCGTTCTATCTCTTTGCCCGATTGAGCGGTCGTGTCCCGATCGTTGCGATCAACAGCGGTTACTGCTTCGCCGGCAACGCTGCACTGCTCGGTTGTGCCGATGTGGTGATTGCGGCGCGGGACTCCAACATCGGTATGGGTGGTCCGGCGATGATCGAGGGCGGGGGCCTCGGTGTGTACGAACCTGCCGAGGTCGGCCCCATGAGTGTGCAGGTTCCCAATGGCGTCGTGGACATCGAGGTTGCCGACGAAGCCGAGGCCGTTGCGGTGGCAAAGCAGTACCTCTCGTACTTCCAGGGAACACTCGAGTCATGGTCGTGCGCCGATCAGCGTCTGCTGCGCTCGGCGATTCCCGAGAACCGACTGCGCACCTACGACGTCCGCAACGTGATCAACCTCATGTTCGACACCGATTCGGTTCTCGAACTGCGTCCGCGCTTCGGCGTCGGGATGATCACCGCCCTCGCGCGCATCGAAGGACGACCCGTTGGCGTGATCGCAAACAATCCGAACCACCTCGCGGGCGCCATCGACAGCGACAACGCGGACAAAGCTGCTCGATTCCTCCAACTGTGCGATGCATTCGACCTTCCGGTGATCTCTCTCATCGACACGCCGGGGATGATGGTGGGTCCCGAGGTGGAAAAGACGGCGCTGGTGCGGCACTGTTCGAGGCTCTTCGTCACGGGCGCCAACATCAGTGTGCCGATGGTGTCCATCGTGCTGCGCAAGTGCTACGGACTCGGCGCACAGGCGATGGCGGCCGGAACGCTCAAGGCCCCACTGGCCACCGTTGCGTGGCCAACCGGCGAGTTCGGCGGGATGGGCCTGGAGGGCGCAGTACGCCTCGGCTACCGCAAGGAACTCGAGGCCGCGGGGAGCGATCAGGAACGTGAGGCCCTGTACCAGCAGCTGGTGGATCGCATGTACCAACACGGCAAGGCCCTCAGTACCGGCACCTACTTCGAGATCGATGACGTCATCGACCCGGCCGAGAGCCGTCGCCTCATCGCACGGACGCTCGCTGCAGTCCCGCCGGTCACGCGCCGGGAGCACAAGAAGCGGCCGAACATCGACACCTGGTGATGCAACACCATCGGCGTGCCGTTCGGCGCCGTGTGCGTCTCAGGCCCGGATGATGGCCGAGAGCATTGCCTGCATCTTCGCCTGAGTCTCGGCCAGTTCTGCGGCCGGGTCGCTCTCGGCCACGATGCCGCCACCGGCGAAGAGTCGAGCCACGCGGCGGTCGTCGCTCAGCAGTGCACAACGGATGGTGACCGCCCACGTGCCGTTTCCGTGCGCGTCGAGCCACCCCACTGCGCCGCCGTACACGCCGCGGTCCATGCCCTCGACCGAAGCGATGAGGTCGAGCGCTCGGTCACGGGGGTGGCCACCGAGGGCCGGTGTGGGCGCCAGCGCGTCGACGAGGTCCAGAACGTGCGCCGCCGGCGGCGAGAGCCTCCCCTCCACCATGGTGCCGAGGTGTTGGACGTTGGCGACCTTGACGATGGAGGGTTCGGGCTCCCAGTCGAGGTAACTGCACCAGGGCAGCAACGTGTCGTGCACCATGTCGATCACGATTCGGTGCTCCACCTGATTCTTGGTGGAGGCGAGCAGTTCTGCGGCGAGGCGTTCGTCCACCGTCGGATCGCCCACACGGGGCGCGGTGCCCGCGAGTGGGTGCGAGCGGATCACATCTCCCGAGCGCTGCACGAGCAGTTCGGGCGACGCTCCGATGAGCCCGTGGATGCTGTATCGGTACGACGACCCGAATGACGAGCGGAGACGCAGCAGTGTTGCGTGAACGTCGAGTGGGTGTTCCGACTCGACGAAGACATCACGCGCGATTACGGCCTTGCCAATGCTTCCGTTGCGTACGGCATCACGAGCGGCGAGCACCGCAGCCCGGTAGGTATCGCCAGCCACCCCGGGCCGAATCCGGAAGCTCGACACGATGGGTTGCGGCGGGGGCGGCGGGGAGAGGTCGTCGGGGGCATGGTCGATGCGCGTCACCCAGCGTTGGCCGTCGGGTCCCTTGCCGACTGTCACCGCCGGAATCGTGAGCGTCCACGGCGATCCGGGCGTGAACGGCTTCGCACCGAACGCAACTGGGCCCGTGCCCGGTACCTGCACGGTGTCATCCACCTCGATCGCTGCGAGCAGCGCACGAATCTCGGACACCGGCGCCATTGCTGCGACACCGCGCCCGGCAAGCCCGACGCCGTCGCGCACGAACAGCACACCGTCGTGGCCCGCCACGTCGTTGAGGTCCACGTCCACCTCGAGGGGTCGAGTGACGGCCCGCATGTCGGTCAGTTCCGGGTGGCGGTGATGAGTTGCGCAGCACCGCCGGTGAGGAGACGTCGCTCCACGTCGCGGAATCCTGCGGCGCTCAGACGGGCCAACATCTCGGGCGCAGGCGGTAGGTAGGCGAGCGACTTGGGGAGGTACTGATACGCGGAGCGGTTGGACAGCAACCCACCGATGCGCGGAACGATCCGATGGAAGTAGAGCCCGTGCCCCCAGCGCAGGACACGGTTCTCGGGTTCGCAGGCGTCCAATAGCGAGATGCGCCCGCCGGGGCGAACCACGCGTGCCACGTCGTCGAAGAACGCGCCGAGGTCGACGAAGTTGCGCAGTGCGAACCCACACGTGACGCCGTCCACCGAAGCATCGGGAAACGGCATGCGGCACACGTCGGCCTGCACGCGCGGTGCACCGCTTCGACGATCGGCACTGAGCATCCCGAAACTGAAGTCGACCGAGATCGGCTCGAGGCCCTGTCGCGCGAGTTCGATGCAGAGATCGCCGGTGCCCGAGGCGAGGTCGAGAACTCGACTCTGAGCGACCAGTCGGAGATCGCGAACTGCTCGGCGCCGCCAGCGGACGTCGAGGCGGAACGTCATCAACCGGTTCACGAGGTCGTACCGCGGAGCGATCGTGTCGAACATCTGCTGCACGGCCCGGTGCTTCTCGGCGCCCGTGGGGAGCGGCTCGGCGGACGACGTCGAGTTCCTCCGAGCGGCGGTCATGCGGGCGAGGCTAACGGTGCGAGTACGGCGTGCGTCGGGCTCGCTTGCCGGTTGGGTGTACCGGTTCGGTGTGCCGGTTCAGCCACCACTTCCCTGAACGAGGTCGCCAGTGCGCATCGCTTGTACCCGACGTTCCATCACATCGATCCAGTCGGGGTGGGTGATGATCCAGAACTTGTTGTTCACGATTGCGTGCAGCACCATCTCGGCCACTTCGGTGGGGTCCTTGCCCAGTGTGGCGAGCATCTTTCCGGCGCGGTCCTGGAACTGCTTCTCGGTGTTCGAGAGCTCGTTGCGCGCCACCGAGGTGGGTTGGTTGCGGTCGCTGAACACGATCTTGGTGTTCACCGCACCGGGGCACAGCACACTGGCACCGATGGGCTCCTTGGCGGCATCGAGTTCCGCCCGCAGCGACTCGGTAAGCCCCACCACCCCGAACTTGGCGACGCTGTAGGGGGCGATGGTGGCGGGGCCCTGGAGTCCGGCCACCGATGCGGTGTTCACGATGTGTCCGCCGCCCGACGCTCGAATGAGGGGCAGGAAGATCTGGCACCCCCAGATCACACTCCACAGATCCACGCCGAGTACCCAGTCCCATGTTTCCTGTGGGATCTCGGCAACGAGTCCACCGCGCACCACGCCCGCGTTGTTGTGCACGACGTGAACGGCTCCCCACTGCTTCATCACGGTGTCGGCGAGGCGTTCGAGTTGCGCCCGGTCGGCGACATCAGTGCGTACGCCGATGACGTCGTGGCCACCGGATCGCAACTGTTGCACCGCGTCGTCGAGGGCCGTGGCCTCGACATCGGCAAGGGCGACCTTCATGCCCTGAGCGCACAGCAGTGTGGCCACCGCCCGGCCGATGCCGCTCCCTGCGCCGGTCACCACCGCAACGCGTCCTGCGAGATCTTTCATGGAAGTGTCCCCTTCGTGTATGCCGTTCGAGTCACACGTAGCTGCGGAAGATGATCTCGGCCACGCAGCTCGGCTTGGAGGCACCCTCGCACTCGAAGGTGAACTCCATCGTGGTCTCCACGCCGCCGGCGATGTCTTTCACATCGAGGAGCTTCACGCCGAGGCGCAGGCGTGCGCCCACCGGCACCGGTGAGGGGAAGCGCACCTTGTTCGCCCCGTAGTTCACGCCCATCGAGAAGCCGTGGATCTGCACCACCTGCGGGTACATCACCGGGCCGAGCGACAGCGTGAGGTATCCGTGGGCGATCGGGGCACCGAACGGGCCCTTCTTCGCACGCTCCACATCGACGTGGATCCACTGGAAGTCGCCGGTGGCCTCGGCGAACTGATTCACGCGCTCCTGGGTGATCTCCAGATACGGGCTGTAACCGAGGTGTTCGCCGATGAGCCCCTTGAGCTCGTCGGCACCGTTGATGACTCGTGCAGACATGCCCCTTGTGTACCAGATGCGATGCTCCCGCAGAAACAGCGCACCCGGGTCGCTGGACCGGCGGGGAACTAGGTTCGGCCCATGCGATTCGCCTTCTCGACAGCCCCGCAAGTGTGCACCTGGGACGAACTGCTGCCGGTCTGGACGGCAGCCGACGAGATGGAGGTGTTCGAGAGTGGGTGGACCTTCGACCACTTCGAGGCGATCTTCACGGGTAATCGAGCCGATCCGTGCATGGAGGGGTGGATCACGCTGACGGCGCTGTTGGCCGCCACCAAGCGCCTCCGCGGCGGTGTTCTGGTGACCGGCATGGTGTACCGCCACCCGGCCGTGCTCGCGAACATGGCCGCAACCTTGGACCTCACGAGCGGCGGGCGGCTCGAGCTCGGAGTGGGCGCCGGATGGAACCTCGACGAGTGCGGCGCCTACGGCATCGAACTCGGAACCATGACCGAACGCTTCGATCGCTTCGCCGAGGGCCTCGAGGTAATCCGACTGCTGCTCACGCAGGAACGTTCGGACTTCGCAGGGCGTCACTTCCAACTCGAGGGTGCCTACTGCAACCCCAAGCCCGTGCAGCGTCCGTACCCGCCCATCACCATCGGTGGACGCGGTGAGCGGCGCACCATGCCGCTGGTGGCGAAATACGCACAGCACTGGAACTTCCCTGGGAATTCCGAGGACCCCTACGCCGAGTACGTGCGGCTCTGCGAATTGCTCGAGCGGGAGTGCGCAGCCATCGGCCGTGACCCGTCCGAGATCACCAAGTCGGCGAACATCTGGACGCGTGACGGTCTCGACGCCACGGCGCAGGCGGTCGATCGCTACGCCGAACTCGGTCTCGACATGGCGATCCTGTCGATGCCCCGTCCGCTGCGTGCAGGCGATGTGGAATCCATCGCCAAGGTCTTGGAGCCGCGGCGATGACCCGCGCGTTCCGTTTCGGGGTGATGACATCGGGCAAGTCGTCGCGGGACGAGTGGCGACAGTTCGTGCGTCGTGTCGACGATCTCGGCTACGACGTGTTGAACATGCCGAACCACCGGGCGGCTCCGGGCTGGTCACCGCTCGTGGCGATGGCCGCGGCATCGGAGATCAGCGAGCGCCTTCGATTCGGCACGCTCGTGCTCGACAACGAGTCGGTCGACCCGGGTGTGATCGCGAAGGACACCGCAACACTCGATCTCATCTCGGCGGGCCGTCTCGAAGTAGGCATCGGTGCGGGTTGGCTCGCTGCGGATCACGTGTCGATCGGACAGCCGTGGCGTTCAGCCGGCGAACGAATCGAGCGACTCGCCGAAGCCATCGAAGTACTCAAGGCGTGCTGGTCTGACGCGTCTGCGTCGTGGCAGGGTGTGCACTACCGACTCGATGGTGCTCGCAACGAGCCCCTGCCGCTCCAGCGGCCGCACCCTCCGCTGCTCATCGGTGGAGGTGGCGAGCGAGTGCTGCGACTCGCAGCGAGGCTCGCCGACATCGTGAGTCTGGTGCCCAACATGTCGGCCGGAAAGCTCGGTCCCGAGTCGGCCGCTGACGGACGCGGTGATGCGACGCTGCGCAAACTTGCCTGGGTGCGCGAGGCGGCAGGGGATCGGTACGCATCGATCGAGTTGCACACGAACCTCACGCAGGTCATCGCCACCGACGACCGGGCGGCCGGGCTTGCCAAGGTGAAACGGGGCTACTCGCTCGAACGTGACGAAGATGCCCTCGCGGTGCCTCATGCGGTGGTGGGCTCGGTGAGCGAGATGGCAGACCAGTTGCTCGAGCGACGTGCTGCCTACGGCATCTCGTACTACACGGTGTTCGAAGCGGGGATGGAGTCGTTCGCGCCCGTCCTCGCTGAGCTTGCGGGCCGCTGACCGGCGCGGCGTGCCCGCTACGGTGTCGGCATGGGTCTGCTCGACGGCAAGAACATCGTGGTCACCGGTGTCCTCACGGATGCCTCGCTCGCATTCGGCGTGGCGAAACTCGCTCAGGAGCAGGGTGCCCACGTGGTACTTACCGGCGCGGGTCGGGGTCTGAGCCTCACGGAGCGGACGGCTCGCAAGCTTCCCGAACCAGCACCGGTGTTCGAACTCGACGTCACTGCGACCGAACACATCGCCCGGGTGCGCGCCGATGTCGCGGGGCATTGGGGTCGTGTGGATGGGGTGCTGCACTCAATCGGGTTTGCGCCCGAGGTGTGCCTCGGTGACGACTTCATGGCGGCGCAGTGGAGCGATGTCTCGGTCGCGCTCCAGGTGTCGGCGTACTCGCTCAAGGCGCTCGCCGATGCGTTCGTTCCGTTGATGACCAGTGGCGGATCCCTCGTGGGCCTCGACTTCGACAACACCGTGGCTTGGCCTGCCTACAACTGGATGGGCGTGGCGAAGTCCGCCCTCGAGTCCACGAGTCGGTACCTCGCGAAAGAACTCGGGCCGAAGGGCATCCGCTGCAATCTGGTGGCGGCCGGCCCCATCCGCACCATGGCAGCCAAGTCGATTCCCGGCTTCAAGAAGTTCGAGGACGTCTGGGACGACCGTGCGCCGCTCGGCTGGGACGTCAATGACTCATCGGCCGTGGCGCGGGCGTGCATCGCATTGCTCAGCGACTGGTTCCCCGCAACCACCGGTGAACTCGTGCACGTCGATGGCGGTTATCACGCCGTGGGTGCCTGACCCGATGGCGGACATCTGCGAGAGTACGCCGATGGAGATTGGGATCTTCGGGGGCACCGGCAGCGCCGGGAGCGCGCTCGGGACGAGACTCGCGTCGGTGGGGTACGACGTGATCCTCGGTTCACGGTCGCCCGAGCGGGCCCAGGCTGCCGCAGACGAGATCGTGGCCGAACACCCCGAGTTGTCGGGGCGGATCCGTGGCGGTGACAACCACGCTGCGGCAAGCGCCGAGGTGGTGGTCATCGCAACTCCGTGGGATTCGGCTGCCACCACGGCGCGTGAGAACGAATCGGTCCTTCGCGGGAAAGTCGTCATCTCGATGGCCAATGCCTTGGTGCGCGTGGGCAGCGAGTTCCAGCCACTCGTGCCGCCGCGCGGCAGTGTGGCGGCCCATGTGAGTGCTGCGGTGCCGAACTGTCGTGTAGTAGCCGCTATGCACCATCTCCCGGCCAAGGAGCTGGGCCACATCGACCGGCCGATCGACTCCGACGTGCTGATCTGCTCCGACTCGCCAGAGGCAACCCGAATCGCCTCCGAGATCGTCGGACGCATCCCGGGCTGCCGTCCGCTCGATGCCGGCGAACTCTCCAACGCCATGGCCATCGAGGCCTTCACGGCGGTGCTGCTCCAATTGAACGTGAAGTACCGCACCCGTGTGGCACCGCGGCTCACCGGAATCCGAGACTGAGCGAGGTCGGCTCATCATGACAATGCGTCTCTTCGACACTGCACGACAGCAAGTGGTGCCCTTCGAACCGGGTCCGACGGTGCTCATGTACACCTGCGGGATCACGCCGTACGACGCAACACACCTCGGACACGCAGCGACCTTCATCGCCTACGACGTGCTGCAGCGCCGTCTGATCGACCTCGGTCACGAGGTGCGGTGCGTGCGGAACGTCACCGACGTGGACGATCCGCTGTTCGCGAAGGCCCGCCAACTCGGGGTGCACTATCTAGACCTCGCCGCAGGTGAGGAAGCGCGCTTCGAGCGCGACATGGTGGCGCTCAATGCCCTGCCGGTGTACAGCACACCGCGTGCGTCGTCAGCGATCCCCGACATCCGGGGATTCATCGGCATGGTGTTGGACCGCGGGTTCGCCTACCAGGCGGGCGGCTCGGTGTATTTCGACGTGACCAAGTTCCCCGAGTTCGGTGGCGTGAGCCACTACAGCAAGGAACAGATGATCGAGTTCGCGCGCGAGCGTGGTGGCGACGTGGACAACCCCGCCAAGCGTCACCCGTTGGACTTCGTGCTGTGGCAACCCTCGGCGCCAGACGAACCCTCATGGGACACGATGTGGGGCCCGGGTCGTCCGGGGTGGCACATCGAGTGCTCGGCACTCGCGCTTCGCGAACTCGGAACCACCATCGACCTCCACGGCGGGGGCAGCGATCTGATCTTCCCGCACCACGAGTGCGAACGTGCACAGAGCGAGGCCGCGACCGGCGAGCTGTTCGTGCGTCACTGGATGCACACGGCAATGATCTACAAAGACGGGCACAAAATGTCCAAGAGCCTCGGCAATCTCGTGTTCGTCGATCGGCTTCGCCAGTCGTGGGACCCACGTGCCATTCGTCTCGCCATCATCGAGCATCACTACCGCACACCGTGGGAGTGGGACGACGACGTGATGCCGCGCAACGCTGCACGACTCGAGCGGTGGCGGAACTCGGCCGACGGAAACGGTGAGGCCGCGCTCCTCGACGATGTGCGCGCCCGCCTCGATGACGACCTGGACTCTCCGGGGGCCATCGCCGCAATCGACGCAGCGGCAGGTCGAGGCGACGGTGTGGCCCGGGCGGCCGCGCTCCTCGGCATCGAACTCGCCTGAGGTCGACTCGGTCCACCGGCCCGAACGGCGCTTGCGGCGCGTCGTACACTTCCCGCATGTCGACGCCGGAGTACCGGGGTGCTGGTCCGTCGCAGGACCGCCTGCGTGCGCTGCTCGCTCCTGTGGCGCGGCGACTCTGGAGGATTCATCTCGAGGGATTCGAACGGCTTCCCGCATCCGGCCCGGCGATCCTGTGCCCGAATCACATCTCGTTCATGGACTCTGCGTTCTTGATGCTCAGCGTCCCGAGGCGCATCAGTTTCGTCGGAAAGGCCGAGTACATGGGCTCATGGAAGACCAAGTACTTCTTCCCGTTCATGGGGATGATCCCGATCGACCGCTCCGGCGGGGAGCGCAGTCGGGCCGCCCTCGATGCCGCAGCCTCGGTTCTGCGCCGAGGGGAGTTGTTCGGCATCTACCCCGAGGGCACCCGGAGCAGAGATGGTTATCTGTATCGAGCGCGCACTGGAGCAGCACGTCTGGCTATCGATGTGGGTTGCAGCATCTACCCGGTCGGCATCGTCGGTACCGCGGAGATCCAACCTCCCGATGCGCGTGTTCCCAAGCCGTTCCGTTCGTGCAGCCTGCGCATCGGGCCGCCGATCGATCCGTCGAAGTATCCCGATGTGGCATCGGAGCCCGGTGTGCTGCGCGCCATCAGTGACGACATCATGCGATCCATCCAGTCCCTGACCGGCCAGGAGTACCGGGACGTCTATGCCGGCACGGCCGACGACGCCGCTGCGATTGACAGCGGAGGGCCGGAAGCGTCTCAGTAGGCTCGGAAGCCGTATGTCCGACATCGCCGTGTTGCTCCCCGATGGTTCTTCTCGTTCGGTGCCAGCCGGATCGACGGCCATGGACCTCGCAGCGTCCATTGGTTCCCGACTCGCCAAGGCGGCGGTTGCGGCCATCATCGACGGTGAGGAACGTGACCTCTCGGCGTCGCTCGTCGACGGCAGTCGTGTTGCGATCGTCACCGCTGCGAGCGACGAGGGTCGGCACGTACTTCGCCATTCGACTGCTCACGTCATGGCGCAGGCGGTCATCCAACTGTTCCCCGGAGCGAAGTACACCATCGGTCCGGCCATCGAGGACGGCTTCTACTACGACTTCGAACTCCCGGGTGGTGCCACCTTCACCGAGGACGATCTCGGCTCGATCGAGACTCGCATGCGCGAAATCATCAAGGCCGACCAGCCGTTCGTTCGCGACGAACTCCCGGCCGGGGAAGCACTGCGACTGTTCGCAGATCAGCCCTACAAGTGCGAGATCATCGAGCGGGTGTCCTCCGGTGCGGCCGACGGCGCCGATGCCGGCGAGGTGGGCTCGGGCGAGACCATCAGCATCTATCGCAACTCCGATGCCTTCGTGGACCTGTGCCGTGGACCGCATGTCCCGAGCACTTCGCGGCTCGGTCACTTCCGGCTCATGAAGGTGGCGGGCGCGTATTGGCGGGGCAGCGAGAAGGGCCCGATGCTCCAACGCATCTACGGCACGGCGTGGGAGTCCAAAGAGGCTCTAGCCGAGCACCTGCATCGCCTCGAGGAAGCCGAGAAGCGGGATCACCGGCGTCTTGCCACCGAGCTCGATCTGCTGAGTTTCCCCCAGGAACTCGGCGGCGGCCTGGCCGTTTGGCACCCCAAGGGCGCGATCGTGCGCAAGTTGATGGAGGACTACAGCCGCGCCCGACACCAGAGCGGCGGGTACGAGTTCGTGTACACGCCGCACCTGGCGAACGCGAATCTCTTCCAGACGTCTGGACACCTCGACTTCTACCGCGATGGCATGTACCCGGCGATGGAGATGGACAACGGGGTGTATTACCCGAAGCCCATGAACTGCCCGATGCACTGTCTCATCTACCGATCGAGACAGCGTTCGTACCGCGAGTTACCGCTGCGCCTGTTCGAACTGGGAACGGTGTACCGCTACGAGCGCGCAGGAACGCTGCACGGCCTCATGCGCATCCGTGGTTTCACCCAGGACGACAGCCACATCTATTGCACCGAGGACCAGTTGCAGGACGAGATCGCCTCGTTGCTCGACTTCGTGATGAGCGTCTTGCGAACCTTCGGCTTCGACGAGTTCACGGCGAACCTCTCCACCAAGGACCCCAACAAGTACGTGGGCGATGACGCCATCTGGGATCGCGCCACCACGGCGTTGCGGAACGCTCTCGAGCGTTATGGCCTCTCGTACAAGGTGAAAGAGGGCGACGCAGCGTTCTACGGCCCCAAGATCGACATCGATGTGCGTGACGCCATCGGCCGTACGTGGCAGTTGTCCACCATTCAGTGCGACTTCAACCTTCCGGAGCGCTTCGGTCTGGAGTACGTCGGCACCGACAGCGGGCGCCACCGGCCGATCATGCTCCACCGAGCACTGTTCGGGTCGGTGGAACGTTTCTTCGGGGTACTCGTGGAGCACTACGCGGGCGCGTTCCCCGTGTGGATGGCGCCGGTGCAGGTTCGCGTTCTTCCCGTTGCGGCGACGCATCAGGCGTACGCCGAGACGCTCGTGGCAAAGCTCGAGTCAGCCGGGTTTCGTGCGGACCTCGCGGAGTCGAGCGATCCGCTCGGGAAACGGATCCGCAACGGCAAGATCGAAAAGATTCCCTATGTGCTCGTGGTTGGCGACCAAGACGTGGCTGCCGGCACGGTCGGTGTGAACCCGCGTGGTGGCGACGTGGAGCGGGATGTGTCGGTGGAGGACTTCCTCGCCCGTCTGCGCAGCGATGTCGCCGTGGCCAACATCGAACTCTGACCCGAGATGAGCGAGATCGAGCGTCTCTGGAACGGCTGGCGGAACGCCTACGTCACCTCGCTCGGGTCGGGGGCTGCGAGCAACGCCGACAGTCGTTCGGTTTTCTCGGGGATCCTTGCGTCGGGTGAACCCGACGACGTGACCAACATCGTCCACCGCGGTCAGTTGGTGTTCGCGATCCTCAACGCGTTCCCGTACGCGGTGGGCCACCTGCTGGTGCTGCCGTACCGCGAGGTGGCCGAGGTCGAGGATCTGACCATCGAGGAATCCACCGAATTGTGGGCGACGGTGACCGCGGCGGTCCGCGCGCTCAAGGCCGCGTACCGGCCCGACGGCCTGAACGTGGGCATCAACCTCGGTCGGTCCGCCGGCGGCAGCGTGAGCCAGCATCTGCACGTTCATGTGCTGCCCCGATGGTCGGGCGACGTGAACTTCATGGCGGCGGTGGCCAACACCCGCACGCTCCCCGAGGCACTCGGCGACACCGCAACGAGAATCCGTGCGGCTTGGCCCCGATAGCGTGACATCGATGGAGCCCGATGAGGTCAGAGACGAACTGCCTGCAGATCTCAACGCTGCGGGCTACGTGGGTCCGTATCGGTTCCCCGACAACTCCCGCCGCCGCATCCCCGGTGTCACCTATTTGGCGATTGCTCTCGCCTGCCTCGTGCTGTGGCTCGTGCGCGCAGGCGATGACCCGGTCTTCGTGAGTCGGGGCATGGTGCTGGCCGCAGTGCTGTTGGGCATTGCAGGGATCATCTCGATCACGTCCGGATGGCGGATGCGCGTCGACGAAAAAGAGGCACTCGTCGTGGCTACACGCAGTGTCGGGTTCCCGGTGGGACATGCGTCGGCACAACAGGTGTGGCGCGGGTTGCGTGCCCGTCCCACGTGGCGAGTGCTGTGTTACTCGGCCGAAGAACCGCCGCGTCGTCGTGGTTTCGTCCTCGTGGACGCCGTTGACGGGCGCATGATCGAGCAGTTCACCGAGGACAACCCCGAACAGGAATGGGATCTGGGCGAGACGCCTTCGCAGTGAGCAATCAGCCGGGCGGCGTGCTCACCGAACCGATGGCGAGGAGTTGGTTCCCCGGTCCGAACGCTGCCACCACGTAGAACTGGCCGTCGGCGGGTCGCTTGTCCACGGCCGTGAGCGTGCCACCGGCTCGAACAGTGGCGATGCGCCTGCCCTGGGGCAGCGTGCGTCCGTTCCACTTCCTTGCGCGAACTACCACGTAGCGAACCACCGTGCGGTTGGTCGGCGCCACCCACGAGATCCGCACCGTCGGCTTCGTTCGCTGCGCGCTGACCGACAGTCGCTTGGTGGTTCGGGGTTTGGGTCGTGCCCGGCTGGTGGTGCGGGGTGACGCGTCGGTGGTGGGTGAGGTGGTGGGACGCGTGGAGGCTGTGGCGCCCTGCGCGCTGCTGGGCGGCGCTGCAGTCGTGGCGACCACGCCGGGCGTGCTGGTGGGGGGAGTGTCGCTCGACGGGTCGTCCGGTGCCGGTGCCCCAGATGCAACGAGCCGACCCCCGCGCACGACGAATTCCGAGCCCGGCCGGACAAAGACGGTGCCGATCACTCCGCTGGCGCCCGGTCCGCCGACGACCACCGCTCCCTCGGGAAGTACCTCACCAGCCTGTGCCTCGAGGCTTGAACCATCGGGCAGCTCGACAGTGACATCGTTGGCCGCGTCCACCACGAGGTCCGGGTCGTTGTTGCGCTGGGCGCCCACCACCACGGCCACACTGGCTGCGGCCGCAACGAGCGCAACGGCTCCACCGATGGCGACCCTGCGGCGCGAGCGGCGCTCCGGCCCACGAGAACTGCCGGTCAGACCGGCACTTGTTCGCCAACGGGATTCGATGCGTGCCACGGTGAGTTCGTCAGGCGACTCGACCGGCAGACGACCGAGTTCGTGCAGCAGCGATTCGAGATCCGGGCGGTTCACTGACGACCCCCGCAGCGAGAGAGCCTCGTGTCAGTCGCCATCAGAACCCAACTCCCGTTCGAGTTCGCGCTCGAGCGAACCGAGTGCGCGGTGCAGGAGTGCAGCGATGACCTGTGTGGTGGTTCCCATGGCATCGGCGGTTTCCTGTGGTGTGAGACCGGCGAGATACCGCAGCGTGATGACCTCTTGGTGTCGTGGAGAGACGCGACCGATGGCGGCGCGAACGGCGTGGATGTCACTGCGCAGAGCAAAGGAGTCGGCAGGATCCGCTGCACCGGCAGTCGGAACAGCAGCGAGTCGTTCGAGGGCCCTCGTCTTGCGGCCCGATCGTCGAAAGTGCGTAGCGAGTTCATTCGCAGTGATTCGGTAGAGCCATGGGGCGGCTCCTGCAGGGCCGATCTCCACGCGATGCAGGCTCGACCACGCTCGTTCGAACACCACAGCCACGATGTCGTCGGCGAGATGGCGGTCGCCGCACCGACGTACGGCAAAGGCATGGAGTCGGGGGAGATATCTCCGGTAGAGCAGGGTGAAAGCCTCGGGGTCGGTGCGTGCGAGTTCGACGAGTGCCGCATCGTCGTGCTCGGGGTCGGGTACCTCCACTGCAGTCCAGTGTGACGCACCGTGGCGACCGCCGATGGGCGCGTCGTGCGCCGACGTGCCCACAGGGCGGGTGCTCGGTTGGCACCGCGTTGTCCCGGGTGGCTCGGCCCCGGTGGGTTCCGATTGGGGCTCCACACATCGGGTTGAACGCCGTTCGACCTGCTCGATGACGGTGTGATGCACGGAGTGATCCGGACCCGCTCTGCACCTCGGGTAGCCTCGCGGCATGTTCGACGGAAAGTTCCGGGCCCCGGTGGAGCGTGCGGTGAAGCCGATCGGCGACACCTTGCGCCGCACCCGGTTGAGCCCGGACCACCTCACCATCATGGGCCTCGTGGTGGGCGCCGCTGCCGGTGTGGCCATCGGCTGGGGTGCGCTCAACCTCGGTCTGCTGCTCGTGATCCTCGCGGCTTTACCCGATCTGCTCGATGGTGCGCTCGCCAAGGCAAGTGGTACGTCGAGCCAGCGGGGTGCCTTCTTCGACTCGGTGATCGACCGGGTGACCGACGCGTTCCTCTTCGGTGGTCTCGCCTGGTTCTTCATCTCCGAGCATCCCGATCATCCGCAGTTGGGTGTGCTGCCGATGGCGGTGCTGGCTGTCTCGTCGATCATCTCGTATCAGCGGGCGAAGGCCGAGTCGCTCGGTCTGCAGGCAAAGGGCGGACTCATGGAGCGCGCCGAGCGCGTGATCCTGCTCTGCTTCGGCCTGCTGTTCGACAACCTGCTGGTGTGGGTGATGTGGCTGATGCTGGCCCTCGTGACGCTCACGGCGATCCAGCGCTTCATCAAGGTGTGGAAGCAGGCAGCGGTTGCCCCGGTGGTTGCGGCTCGCATCGAGCAACGACGCTCGCGCCGGCAGTCCCGACGGGTGGCCCGAGTGGATCGTCGGGCTCATGCCCGCACCAAGCCCCGACGCCCGCGCCCGTCCGCGTCGAACTGATGTCATGGCCCACGATGGCGATCAGGCATCGCTCGGCCAGTCGCTGACCACCATCGGGTACCGGGCGGCCTCGCTCGCTGCGAATCTCACCCCCGGTCCGCTAGCCCAACTCATGTCCGGCGTAGCCGGCAGTGGCTTCGCGATCACGATGCGCGATCGCCGGGCGATGGTGGAACGTCACCTGCGACGGGTGAATCCGTCGCTCTCCGGTCGCGCCCTGCGGCGCGCAGCACAGGCGGCATTCGATTCGTACAGCCGCTATTGGGTGGAGAGTTTTCGTCTGCCGCACCTCCCGGCCGCCGTGGTGGAACGCGGATTCAGCCGGGACGGGTACCACCATGTCGAGGAGGGTCTGGCTGCTGGCCACGGTGTGATCCTGGCCCTGCCGCACCTCGGTGGATGGGAGTGGGCGGGTCGATGGATGACCGATCAGGGGCACCGACTCACGGTGGTGGTCGAGGATCTCGAGAATCAGGAACTCTTCGACTGGTTCAAGGATTTGCGTTCGAGACTCGGGATGACCGTGGTTCCGGCGGGGCCGGAGGCCGCATCCACTGTGGCGCGTGCACTGAAGGCGAACGAAGTGGTGTGCCTGCTCTGCGATCGGGACATCCAGGGCGGCGGTGTAGAGGTGGAGTTCTTCGGTGAGCGGACCACGTTGCCGGGCGGTCCGGCGATGCTTGCGTTCCGCACCGGAGCGAGGGTGCTGCCCGTCGGCGTGTACTTCGAGGATCGGTACAACGGGCACCACGCCATCGTGCGTCCGCCGCTTGACGTGGCCCGGAGTGGTGCAAGTCTCCGTGAGGATGTGCAGCGCGTCACGCAGTCGTTGGCTCACGAACTCGAAGAACTCATCCGCCGCGCTCCTGAGCAGTGGCATCTGTTCCAGCCGAATTGGCCGAGCGACCCGGGATACGCGCGATGAGAATCAAACACCTCGTCATCAGCCTCGCGTTGCTGCTGTTGGCCGTGGTGGTGCCATCGGTTGCGATCGGCGTACCACCGCCCACCACCACGCCGCCCGACACCACGACGCCACCGCCGCCCGGGATGAGTGGTGATTACGTGCGCATCAACCAGACGCGTGAACTCGGCAGCGCGGTGACGAGCGCTACGCGACTCGCTGCTTCCGACGCATCCGGTCGGGTGGCCCACTTCTACGGGGGCACGCTCGGGATGCGCCGGATCCGACGCGAGAGCACGATCGTGGGTGCGCCGCCCACCGGGTTCCGGTACCCCACCACGATGGCGGCGGTGAGCATCAGTGACTCCCGGAACCTGTTCGAGCGCGCCATTCTGCGGGCCTTGGCGCGCGGCGATGTGGTGATGAATGCCGATGCAGCCTCACGTCGTGGCGTACAGGTGGGCGACACGGTGGAACTCATCGGCTGGAACCGCCGGGTGCGCGTGCTGCGCGTGGGAGCGATCAGCGGGGTGGTGGGGGCAGAACTGTTGATGTCCAAGCCCGTCGCGGAGGATCTGGGGATTCGTCGACCGTCGTTCCTCATCGTGTGGGGATTCGCCGACCGGACTGCGCTCGATGCCGCCCTCGCCACACGACTCGCCGGCAAGGGCGCAATCCGCATCTCCCGCAGTTGGGAGCCGCTGACTGCGGATGACTCGTTGTCGTCGGTGCAACTGAAGGGCTTGCTGGGTGAATTCGCGATTCGTGGCAGCGGGGCGATCTCGGTGGACTCCACGTGGCGCAAGGCCAACATCGTCGGTGTGTTCTTCAAGATCGGGAACAAGCGGCTCATCAAGACCTGCCACCGCATGGTGGCGCCCTTGATCCAGGCCGCTTTCGACCAGATCACCGAAGAAGGACTCGCTGACGAGATCGACATCAGCAATACCCAGCGCGCCGGCGGCTGCTACCACCCCCGCGAAGTGCGTGCGGTCGGGAGCACCACGGGCGGAGCGGTCTCGACGCACAGCTGGGGAGGGGCACTCGACTTGAACCCCAGCGCCAACTGCATGGGATGCCGGCCCAAGATCTCGTGTCGAGTGGTACAGATCTTCCGGTCACTGGGCTTCGCGTGGGGCGGTAACTACCTCACCGTCGATGGCATGCATTTCGAGTACGTGGGTGAGCGACGTGACGATGTGCCGAGTCGGCCGACGGATCGTTGCCCGACGGGTGTGCCGGCTGCGCAAGTAGCCCGTCTCGGACCGTTCTTCGCCGACCCCACTGCGGCAGAGTGATTCGCCGGTGGACCGGGGGTATCGCTGCCTGACCGGTTGATCCGCCGTACTGTACGCCAATGCGGATTTCTCGGATCGTTCTCGGAGCCACCGTTGTGGCGTCATCGCTCGTCGTCGCCACACATCAGGCGTCGGCGTCGGTTGCTCATGCGGTTCCGTCGGCGGTTGCGTGTATCGCTCCCGTCACCGGCATCGTCGGTGCCACTGGCCCGAAGGGGGCCACCGGCGACACGGGCGTCTTTGCCATCAATGGGCCGTCTCGCGTTGCTCACATGGTGAGCGGTGACTCCTTGCCCCTCTGCACAGCGATCCCCGGTGTCTGTACCTACCCCACACAGGGTCCCGATGGAGCCCAAGGTCCCATCGGTGAAACGGGTCCGATTCCGTCCGGACTCGGTCAGCCACGACGCGTGCACGTTTCGGGCTCATTCATCGACGACTACTGCGCGGGAGCGCCCAGCAACTGCTGGTACGCGGTAGGACCGCAGGGGCCGACGGGCCCGGTGGGCGACACGGGCGCGCCTGCCTCGATCTACGCGCCCGGGCCGGGTCGGCGCGTGCACGGCAAGGCCGACCTGTACGTGCCCGGGCAGACGGTGACACTCGCCAATTGCGAGTTGCCCACCACCGGTGGCGGTTCCACATCGATGGTGCCCTTTGCGGTGGCTCTACTCGGTGTCGGCGTGGTTGCAGTGCTGACCGGTCGTCGCCGGTACGGGGCGTCGGCCTAGAGCGGGACTGACCACCCTGTCGTACGCATCAGGGTGGGCGCTCGGCCGCAGTCGCCGTGCGCTCGATCGATCTGGCGTACTATCCGTGCATGATTCGTCGAATGGTTCTCGGGACTGTGTTGGTGTCCTCATCGTTGGTGGTGGTTGCGCACCAAGCTTCAGCGTCTGATGGCGCAATCGCTCCCTCTGCGGTGGCCTGTATCGCTCCGAACACTGGCGTGATCGGTTTCACCGGACCGCAGGGTGACACCGGTGCTACCGGAATTGCTGCGGTGAACGGGCCGATGCGAACCGCCCACATGGTGACTGGCGAGTTGCCCCTGTGCACCACGATCCCCGGCATCTGCGCCTATCCGGTGCTCGGACCTCAAGGCGTGCAGGGTCCCACTGGGGCGACCGGTCCGGACCTGAGCGCCGGACAACCGCGTCGGGTGCACGTTGCAGGTGGCGACATCGATACGTACTGCGAGGGTTTGTCGCGTGATTGCTGGTTCGCGGTGGGGCCGCAGGGCCCGACGGGTCCGGTGGGAGACACGGGCGCCAACGCACCCCTTGGGGGCATTGACGGTCCGGGTCGGCGCGTGCACGGAAAGGCCGATTTCTACCGGCCCGGCCAAGAGGTGACGTTGGCCAATTGCGAACTTCCCACCACCGGCGGCGGCTCCACATCGATGCTGCCCTTTGCGGTGGCACTGCTCGGTGTCGGTGCTGTTGCGGTGCTGACGGGTCGCCGTCGTCGCGCTGGCTCGCTGCCTGGGTGATCCGCGTGGGCGGTACTCGCACTGCGGTACGGTTCCCGTCATGAAGACATCTCGACTTGGCATGTCAGTAGTGGTTTTGGGAGCGTCTCTGCTGGTGGGCGCGTCGCAGGTGAGCGCAGCGCCGACCGCGCAGTCCGCACCATCGTCGGTGAGCTGCATCTCTCCGGGGCTCGGGGCCACGGGCCCGACTGGTGCCCGGGGCGATACCGGAGCGAACGGCGTGGCGCCGACGGGGCCGCGCCGCGTCGCACACATGGTGTCGGGAGAGTTGGCGCCGTTCTGCAACACGATTCCCGGGGTGTGCAACTATCCGCAACCCGGCGACCAAGGAGTGCAGGGCGCTACAGGAGCGACGGGGTTGAGCAGCGTTCCGGACGGAGCCCCGCGGCGGGTGCACGTGTCGGGCGGCGGTCTGGAAGCGTTCTGCGCTGGGATCCCGCGTGAGTGCTGGTACGCGTCGCAGGGCGCGCAGGGACCCACGGGACCCACGGGTGAAACTGGTCTTCCCTACGATCCCTC
>JAFMJD010000162.1 GCA_017853685.1 Actinomycetota bacterium
GCACGGCGAACTCACCCACCATCCGAGCCACACGGATGCGCGTTTCGGTGCGTTGACGCCCCACCACAGCCCATTCGGGAGCACGCTCGCGCAGCAGCAACAGCGCCCCGAGTGGTGCGAACAGCAGCACTTCGATTGCGCTCGGTGCGGGTGCGTGCTGATCACTCATGAGAACAACGGGCAGCCGTCATCGCCCACAGGACAACCGGGCGCGTTCCGACGGACCAGGAGGAAGCAGTTCGAGCACAGTTGCTCATCGGCACGCTTCGGCTGCAGACGATCGCCCTCGGCCCCACGTTCGTCGGCCTCGACTTCTTCGTCCTCGTCCTCGCCGTCCTCTGCAGCGGCGACCAAGCGATCCTTCAGGATCGTGTCGAGGTCTGCTTCGACGTCGTCCGGAGCGAGCAGATCCTCTTCTTCTTCGTCCTCCTCGTCACCTGCACGTCGACGGGCCACCGGCTTGCCGGCGGATTCCTCGTCGTCATCGTCGGCGTCGAGGTCGGCGTCCTCGAACTCTTCGTCTTCCTCGTCGAGTTCCTCGAAGTCGTCGTCGATCTCGTCGGGGTCGATCTCAGGATCGTCACCCTCCTCGAGCACTTCTTCGAGTTCGTCGTCGATGTCGTCGTCGGCCATTGCATTCCTTCCGCTTGCCGCCGTTCGCGGGCGCGCATCATACGTTCCGCGTCGGTTCCGTACACCCCCCAAACGCGAGATCCGGGGCCGAACGTGATGTTCGTCACCCGGGGGTGGGCGACCGGGTCAGCTACTCCCCCGATTCCGGCGCGCCTCGGCACGGCGTTCGGCCTCGAGACGCTCGAGACCGGGTTCGGATTCGGTGATGTGGCTCATCGCCGCCGCAATGGCCCGGTGGCCCGCCTGCTCGGCGATGAGGCGGTGCATGGTGAGGGCAACCCGCCGGTACGCGGGGTGGCCCTGCGGGCTCGAACGGAGCTCCAGGAGGTGTATCGCCTCGCGGGCGTTGAACTGCATGACGTAGCGCACCCGATAGGCCATCGACACTGCGTACTGGGCCTGCACCGGGAAGTCGGGCGCCATGAGGTCGTAGAGCAGCGCAGAGCGGTCCATCGCCTCGTCGAACTCGTCGGCCACACCGGCTTCGTCCACGAGTTCCGGCCGGGTGTAGCCGTGATAGGGGGTCAACGGCTGCCACTCGATGGTGAGCAGGCGATGCCGCTGCAGGTCCCGGAATGCGCCGTAGTCCGACAGCACATCGAAGCGATAGTCCGTGCGCTCGAAGGCGCGACCCGGCTTGTGGCGCCGGTTGGCGCTGCGGTCGCCGATGTATGCGCGCATCAGCGAGACGCGTTCGTCCATCGACATCGTCCGTACGCGCTGCAGGATCTGGTCCTCGGACAGATTCGTGTGCGAGTAGCAGATGGCCGCCAGCACCTTGTCCTCGCCCTCCGGATCGAAGTCCACGAGACGCACCGGTGGGGCCGGATCCACCACGGCATCACCGAAGATGCGATGCACTTCCTCGGCAGTGTCCACTCGGGTCTGCTCCAGATAGCGGCTCCAGCGCACGCCCCGGTCCTCGACATCGACACGGCGCAAGAAACTCGGGATCACCTTGCGCATCTCGTCGAGCATCATCGCCGCGTACTGCTGGGCCTCGGGCAACGGGTGCGCTCTCATCCGCAGTAGCAATGCCTCGAACGCCTGACCCGAGCCGTAGATGCCCACGTTGGAAAGACTCGCTGCGGGCAGCAGACCGCGCACGGCATCGAGTGCCTTGGCCCTCGTGGCCTGCCGGTACACGAAATCAGAATCCCGTGGGTCACGCGGCACGGTCTCGCGGACATGATCGGTCACCGCCGTGACGAGCGAGCTGTACGAGTCGAACATGCGGTCCATGTCGCCGACGTAGCGAGCGCCCACCCGACTCGCCAGAACCGCAGGATCACGATGGAAGCGATAGCGCCCGCCGAGACGGGCGTCGTACGCGATGTAGCGGGTGCTCTGCTCGAGGTAGCTCATCAAACGACCCCACTCGAGAATCTTGGTGAGCACATTCGATGCCTGCTCGCACGCGAGATGGACACCACCGAGCTGCGCGACCGAGTCGTCGCCGTATTCGAGGAACACTCGCTCGTAGAGCTCTTCGGCCCGGTGCAGACCCACGGTTGCATCCACCGTGAGGTCACCGGAGATGTCGAGATCGCCGACGAACTCGTCGAGGAACAGCCGCCGCAGGCTCTTGGGACTGCGGGAGTAGCGGGCGAAGAGTGCCCCCTTCACCACCTCGGGCAGGTTCACCAGCGCAAAGACGGGACCGTCCAGATTGGTGAAATACCGCCGCAGGATCGCAGCCTCGTCTGCCGAGTACTCCTCGGGGACATAGACCGTCACCGCTGCCCGCTCCTGCGCCGCCTCACCGGCGGTCATGGTAGGTGCCCCGCCCCGGCGAATCGGACATACCCGCAGCGGCGGGTCAGTCCAGTACCGAGAGGTCGGGTCCCGAGCCGAAATCTGCTCGTACCCGCTCCAGATGTGCGGGGTCGAGCCACAGGTCGATCGCCGTCATCGCCATGATCTTGGCCCCATCCAGCACGGCGGCATCGGCGAGGGCGGATCCCGCCCAATGCTCGAAGTCGGCGGTGTGGATGGCGACTCCGGCGGGCGCCACCTGGATCATCGGGTGTATCGACGGCACGAGGTAACTGACGTTGCCCATGTCGGTCGAGCCCACCACCCGTCGACCGACAGCCCTCGGATCGTCCACCGTGCGCCCGAGACGGGCGGCGTTCCCCACGTACGAGGACACCATCGGGGCGTTGTCGCGCATGTCGGAATACGTGTGGCCATCCCAGGCGCGGTGGCACGAGCAGCCTGCTGCAAGGGCGCCGGCCTCCATGCATGCATCGATGCGCTCCTTGAGCGGTGCGAGCCGGGCGATCGTTGCGGCGCGTGCGTACCAGAGCATCTCGGTCTCGTGGGGAACGACGTTGGGCTTGTCGCCACCGCGGATGAAGATCCCATGGATGCGCTCGGATGCATCGATGTGCTGACGCATGGCAGCGATGTTCATGTATGCGAGCACCGCAGCATCGAGCGCATTTCGACCCTGCTCCGGGGCGGCAGCAGCGTGCGCGGCGCGACCCGTGAACGACACCGAGAGCTGTTGCACGGCAATGGTGTCCATGCGGATGAGATCGGCGTCGGCCGGGTGCACCATCATCGCTGCATCCACCGAGTCCAAGGCACCGTTGCGCGCCATGGCGATCTTGCCGCCGCCACCCTCTTCGGCAGGCGTTCCCAGCACCACCACGCGCCCGCCGAGTTCGTCTGCCAGAGCCGCCAGCGCGAGCCCAGCACCCAGACCCGCCGCTGCGATCACATTGTGTCCGCAGGCGTGGCCGATCTCGGGCAGGGCGTCGTACTCGAGCAGCACCGCAATCGATGGCCCGCGGTGACCGACATCGGCCCGGAACGCAGTGTCAAGACCGTGTGCCGAACGACGCGTCGGGAGCCCCGCTCGCTCGAGTTCACCCACGAGGAGATCGTGCGCAAAGTGTTCCTCGAAGTTCAGCTCAGGATGCGCATGAATCTCGTGGGACACCTCCACGAGACGCGGGGCCATTGCGTCGACCAGAGCGCAAGCACGCGCCTTGGCCTGTTCGAGCCGTTCGTCTGCCACGTGGCCGACACTACCCCAGGCCGTCCGCAGGCCCGGATGCCCACACGTTCAGATGCACACCGTCAACGCATCGGGAACCACGCGCACGCGGAGTGCCTTGGTGCGCCCCACACGAACCCCATCGAGCCAGAGCGTGAGTGGACGCGCAAAGGTCCACTCACTGCTCGTCGAACGCTGCTGGATCAGATCCGGATGCGGAAGATGCGAGCCGGTAGGAAGGCGTCGAGCAGCAATGAGACGCTGACGCACGGACATCGACACGCTCACCTCGGTTGCATCGAAGCGTCCGTCGTTCGGATGCGACCGAGGAGCGATGTCCCAGCGACCGAGGAACTGCGCGTTCGCAACGACGAGCACCGTGCCCCACAACCAACTCCGACGCGCAACCACATGGCTCACACACACGGCCGCACCACCGTCGTATTCCACCTCGAGAAGGTCCAGTGGGGCGATCACCACGGTGTTTCCGGTGCCGTAGTGCTGCGGGTCCGACGAGGCCGAAACGGTACGCGCAAGATCGCCAGCGCAGACCGCAACGGTCTGCGGCGGATCCGGGCTGTTGAGCAGCACGAAGAGGCCTGCGTCGTCCTCGGCCACAGCCGTTCCGGTGGGCACCTCGCCGGGGGCGCCCCAGTCCTGTCCGCGTCGAATCGTCACGCCGACTCCTGCGTCGTGTCCGGGGCGCCAACGGCAGACGATGCGGCCACCACTCCACGGAAGAGTTGTTCCGCCGCTGCGGCTGCCGAGGCCCGCGTGGCCGATCGCGGCGCAATGATCGCGATCTGTCGCAGTAGATCGATCAACTGCTTCGTATTGCGCACGAAGTCACCACCCGACATCTCTTCTTCGGCCACCAGTTCGGCAAACCCCTCCCCCGACGCCCACGCATACGCGACGGCGAAGAATGTGGGGTCCGGCGCTCGGTGGGGAGTCATGCCGATGCGCTCCTCCTCGAATCGCAGGCGTTCGCTGACGGCTGCGATCGACAAGAAGCGCTTGCGTACCGCGCCAGAGGGAAACCAGGCCGCAGGCGGATCCTCGGGGCTGCGATGCTCGTAGGTGAACACCGAGGCAAGACCCGCCATGGTGGGCGCATCGAGATCGTCCATGTGACCGGCAAGGAGACATTCGGCGATCAGTAGATCGCACTCGTGGAACACACGAGCCAGCACTTCACCGCGATCGGTAAGTCTCCATTGCTCCACGTATCCGCGGTCGCGCAGCACCCCGAGCACACGGTCGAACTGGCGCGCTACGGATCGTGATCGCCCGGAGACCCGAGACCGCAGTTCATCGATCTCACGTGCCACGCGGTCGGCCTGTGCGGCAGCGCGCAGCCGATGCTCCAGATCCGGGTCCGACTCCACCTCGAGCGTCTCGGGTGCGACTGAGGGCGGCAACGGGGTGGAGCGTGCCTCGAGGTGCGTTCGAGCGAGCCGTTCGAGCGTCTCTTTGTGGAATTCGGGCCGGCCCGGCGCAAAGGGCACCGGGAGTTCCACCGCGCCGATCTGCTCGGGGGGCGCTGCGAAATCCGCCGCCGTCAGGGTGACCTCGGTTCGACTCCGGGTGAGCGCAGTCAACTTCATGCCCGCCTTGCGCGCCGCCACGGTGAGGACCACCATCGGGCCGCTGTAGGTCCCCTTGCGGCCGTACACCACCGAACCCGGTCGCAGTCGCCCGATAGCGAGGTCCACCAACCGCTCGTCTCCCGGCTCGGCCGAACGTTGCTCACGGCGCTGTCTCAATTCATCCACGTCACCGAACGGACTCGTTGCCTCTGCCCGAAGTCGGGCGAGATGTTCGCTGCGCTTCTCGATGCGCGCCTCGAGGCGCACCAGATCCCGGTCCGCCTGGTACTGGGCGAAGGACAGATTGAGTAGGTGGTGGGCCTCCTCCGACGAGTACGTACGCACCAGATTCGCCGCCATGTTGTAGGTGGGGCGGAACGCCGAATTGAGGTGGAAGACCTTGCTCGAGACGAGTGACGCGATCTGATCGAACGACACAAACGGATTCCAGAGCACCACGGCACTGCCTTCGGTGTCGATCCCGCGCCGTCCGGCTCGCCCGGTCAACTGTGTGAACTCACCTGCAGTCAGGAAGCTGTGGTGCTCGCCGGTGAACTTGGTGAGCTTCTCGATCACCACGCTGCGCGCCGGCATGTTGATGCCAACTGCGAGCGTCTCGGTGGCAAACACCACGCGCACCAAACCCTCGACGAAACAAGCCTCGACGATCTCTTTGAAGATGGGGATCATGCCGGCGTGATGAGCGGCGATGCCGTTCTCCAACTGCGCGAGAAATCGCT
>JAFMJD010000163.1 GCA_017853685.1 Actinomycetota bacterium
GCGGGAACACGCCCCGGCCCTCGGGAATGAGACAGACGCCCTGTCGGGCGAGGCGGTCCGGGGTCCAACGCTCGATGTGTCGCCCGGCGTAGCGCAGTTCGCCATCGCTCGCGGGGTGCAGACGAGCAGCAACCTTCAGCAGCGTGGACTTGCCCGCCCCATTGGCCCCCAGCAGCGCCAGCACTTCCCCTGCGCGCAGCGAGAGATCCACGCCGTGGATCACCTCCACGAGGCCGTAGCGTGCGCGCACGCGGCGCAGTTCGTACACCGTGTCACCTTTGGACCCGCTCGTGGGGTCAGCGATGGGGTCAGTCATGGGCGGACCCTGCTCCGAGATATGCCGAGATCACCGCGGGATCGTGCCGGACTGCGTCGGGCGATGCGTGCGCGATGACCCGCCCGAAGTTGAGCACCACCACATCGTTGCTCACCGACATCACCAGATCCATGTCGTGTTCGATGATGAGGATGCCGAGACCATCGGCGGCGAGTTCGCGCAGCAGGGCGGCGAAATGATCCGTCTCCGACTCGCTCTGACCCGAGGCCGGTTCGTCCAGCAACAACACCTTCGGCGATGTGGCGAGCGCACGGGCCACCTCCACCAGACGCGCCTGACCGGTGGGAAGCAGGCCGGCACGCACGTGCGCCACTGGCCGTAGCCCCACGCGACGCACCAGTTGGTCCGCCACACGACGCGCCGAGGCGGCAGTGGAGCCGCGGAAGCCCTTGGACATGCCCACCGCACACTCGACGTTCTCCTGCACGGTGAGCGCCGCGAACAGTTCCAATCGCTGGAAAGTGCGCGCCATCCCGAGCCGCGCGCGCCGGTGGGGCGACATGCGCGTGATGTTCCTTCCGGCGAGACGCACACGGCCCGAGTCGAGCGGCGTGAGCCCGGACAAGACGTCGAACATGGTGGTCTTGCCCGCACCGTTCGGGCCGATCAGCCCAGTGATGCGCCCTGCTACGACCGAGAGCGAGGCACCGTCGAGTGCAGTGACCCCGCCGAAACGAACGGTGACATCGGTGGCTTCCAGGATTGCTGCAGCGTCGCTGCGGTCAGCGTCCTCGGGCATCGGCACGGATCAGCACCTCCTCACGCTCGCCGCCCACACCGGGTGCACGCGGGATCGGGGGCTCACCCAGCACACGGGGACCCACCGCAAGAATGAAGAGCGTCACGATGGCATAGGGCCAGTTCGAGATGAGATCGAACACCCGCAGCAGATACGCGATGGCAAGCCCGACACCGATGATGACGAGCGCGCGCTGCCGTGACACGACCCGATCCCACAACGGACGCATGTACGTGGCCACCACGCCGTCGGGATGCCGCACAAGTGCCACCCCAGCAAGTCCCACGAGGATGAGCGTGTTCGAACCGAGGCTGTCGAAGAAGCTCACCGCCCAACCGACACGGTCCGGGATGAGGTCGGCGATCTTTCCGAAAACCACGTCGTTGAGCCCGAAGCCGAGGAACGCTCCGGTGAAGAGCGCAGCGCCGGGCGACGACAGTCCGGCCACCACCATCACCATGATGAGTGTGAGGCTGTTCAAGAACTGCACGGACTCCGGCGTGACCGCCTGGAGCGCCTGGCCGTAGAGCGCACCGCCGAAGCCCGCCATGCCCGCCGACAGTGCGAACACGCCCAGTTTCGCTGCCTTGGTGTTCATCCCGAGCGTGGCACACGCGGCGGGACTGTCCTTGAGCGCAATGAGTCGGTGGCCGTAGTTGCTCCGACGGATCAGCACGATGATGAGTGCCACCACCCCGAACATCACCGCGCCGTACACGAAGAACGCATGGTTGCCGTCCATCGACCAGCCGAAGAAGCGTGTGCGTCGCAGGTTGAGTCCGCCACCGTTGAAGATGTCCCAGTTCACGCCGAGGAAGCGGAACTCGGGCATGAGGAAGATCCAACGGTCCATCAGCACGGCGAATGCGGCGGTGCTCAGTGCGAAGTAGATCCCCGACAGACGGAACGACGGCAGCGCCACCAGCAGACCGATCAGCGCCGGCACCGCGGCCGCTGCGATGAGCGCAAGCGGATTGCCGCCACGCCCCAGGTGCTGCACCATCACCATGCCCACGCCGGCGAAACTCAACTGACACAGCGCGATCTGTCCTGTGTATCCCACCACCGGCACGATGGACAGCGCAATGATCGCCAGTCCCCACACGCGTCCGAGGGTGAACAGATCACCTTTCGGGAAGATGTCGGCGAGCAGTGCAGCTGTACCCACCACGATCACGGAGAACCCGAGCGTGCCGGACCATGTGGGTCGCTGCACGGTCTCGCGGAAACGGGTGATGGTGTGACCGCGCAACGGGGAGCGCCCGAGTACCAGCACGACGAAGAGGATCACGACCGGCACCGACGCGATGAGACCGGTGAGGTACTTCGAGTCGCCCGGTAGGTGATCCTGATAGCCGCGGAAGTATTCCGTGGCGAGACCGAGTACGAGCGCTCCCACAAACGTCATGGGCAGGCTCCGAAGGCGACCGATCACCGCTGCAGCAAAGGCATTCACCACGAGCAGCGTGAGCGGCAGTGCAGACAACTTGAGCGTGGGGGCGATGAGCACACCCGAGAGCGCGGCGAGCACCGTTCCCATCGCCCACGCGGACATCGACAATGCGTGCGGCCGCGCACCGTTGAGTGCCACGAGAGCCCGGTCGTCCACCACGGCGCGCATGGCAACCCCGAAGCGGGTGTGCGACAACACCGCCCAGAGTCCGACGGCGACGACTGCGGCGACGGCGAGGGTGATGACCACATGGATCGGGATGCGAACACCGGCCACGGTGACGACATCACCGTCGAAGAACCGTCGGAACGGCCGCGAACGCGCCGGCGGCCATACCCACACCGCCAGACCCACGAGCCCGAGCATGGTGCTGATGGTGGTGACCACTCGAGTGGTCTCCGAGGCCTCGTAGAGGTGGCGCATCACTCCCCGTTCGAGGATCACCCCGAACAGCGGCGCCAGCACGGCTAGACACACCACGATTGCCACCGGGGCCGGCCAGTTCCACCCGAACCGCATCGTCCAATAGCTGAACGCCGCCAGCATGCTGGTGGCACCGTGGGCGAAATTGAACACGCCAGTGGTGGTATACGTCAGCACGAGACCCGCGGCGGCGATCGCATAGATCGCCGCCGTGCTCAGGCCGCTGACCGTATAACTGAAGAACTGTTGCACCGGCTACTCCCGGCGCACAGTCTCGCAGGTCAGGGGTTGTAGCCGGTCACCTGTGCGGCGTTCGCGGGCTCGCAGTTGTAGATCCCGGTATCGGCGGCCGTGGTCTCGGCATCGATCACAAAACCGTCGCCGGTCGCCCGGATCGCCACGAAGCACTGGCTGTTGGGCCCAGCCGCCCCCTGGGGGGTGTCCGGGGCGTGCAGCCCGCCGCCGGTCCAGCCGGTCACGCCCGTTGCCCGCTGCATGACGCAGGCCCGGGTGAGTTCGGACCCGCAGGCCTTGGCGGCCGTGGCCCACAGGAGCCATGCCGAAAAGGCGTTCACGCCGATGGCCTTGGGTTCGGTGTCGGCGTACTGCTCGACCAGGTCCACGAACTGCTGGGTGGCGGGATTGCTCGAGGCCTGCTCGAAGGGCGTGAGGTACGAGTTGATGAGCACCGTGGTCTGCCCAACGGTGTCGCCCGCCTCCTCCAAGAACTTGCTGTTGTAGTGATTAGCCTCCATCACGAGGTACTTGGGGAAGTAGCCCACGTCGGCCATCGCCCGCATGAGTGCAGCGGTGTTCTCCGGGGTGTTCTGGGTGGACAGCACCTGCACACCGGCTTTCTTGATGTTCTCGGCATAGGTGCGCCAGTTGTCGACCGCAAGCGGTGTCTCGTCGTAGAACACCTGGGTGAAGCCGAGATCGACTGCGGCCTGAGCGTTGCGCTTGCCCTGGGTGTTGAGTGCAGGGTTCTGGTTGTTCAGCATGCCGTAGAACCCCACGACCTCGGGATCGAGTGCCTTGATACGGCGGTAGATCCCCGTGAGGTGGCTCATCCAGTCCGAGTTCACATTGGCTGCGATCGAACCCTCGGCACGACCCGCCCGCGGCGACACCGTGAACGCCACGATCTCGGTGAGCCCGCATCCGGTGCGGGCCTCCACCACCGTGTCGTCGAGTGCCACACCGTTGCCCACGAGCATGAAGTCCGACTGGCAGGCCTCCACCATGCGCGGACCAGCCTCGAGAAGCTTGGCGTCACGCTTGTTCAGCACGATCTGGCGACCGAGGATCCCGCCCGCCTCGTTGCACCATCCCACGAACGCGTCGGCGGCATCGAAGAGTTCCTGATTGAGGCCCGGCACGATCGAGTTGCCCGGATCCGACATGGTGCCCACCACGATCTGGTTGTCGGTGACGCCCTGATCGGTGGAGCCCGATGCCGACCCCGGACCGCACACCTCGGCGAGGTCGCCGAAGTCGCCAGCACCCGTCGGTGAGCCGCCGTCGGTGGTACCGGGGGCCGTGCTGTCGGGGGCGGCGGAGGTGTTCGAACCCGAGTCAGAGTCCGAGCTGCTGCAACCTGCCGCCACGAGGGCCGTGGCCACCAGCAGGGCTGCCAATCCATGGCGGGCGCGAAGTGCCTTGATCACGAGAATCTCCTTGGGCCGACTCCCTGGGGAGCGGCAGTGCTCAGGGGTAACAACGAGACGCTAGCGGCGCGAGACTGCCCGTCATGAGCACCACCGAGGGCGGCCACGATTTCCGGGTGTTTCTGGATCGGGCGGGCACCCGAACACCCACCCACCCCACCCGACCCGAGATCCAACTCCTGTCGCCCGACTTCTACGACCGCTTCGACGAACTCACCGGCTGGATGCGCTCGAACGCCCCGCTGTACTGGGACGACTCCACCGGCATCTGGGGAGCATCCACGCACGAACTCGTGGCGATGATGAGCCGCGACTGGCACACGTTCTGTTCGGGCAAGGGTTCACGACCCGAGAGTGCCGTGCCGTCGATGATCAACTTCGACCCACCCGAGCACACCCGCCGGCGCCGCGTGATCAGCGCCGGGTTCAGCCTGCGCCGCGTGGCCGATCACGAAGCCTTCCTGCGCCGACGCGTCACCCAACTCATCGATTCGGTGATCGAGCGCGGCGAGTGCGACATCGTGGCCGACATCGCCACCCCATTGCCGATGTACATGATCGGCGAACTCATGGGGTTGCCGGACTCCGACTATCACCAACTCCTGCACTGGTCGGACCTGTTCGCCACCGGTGGCGAGGAGATCCGTTCCGAGGTGGAGCAGGCGGTGCGCGAGTACTGGGCGTACATCATGCATCACGTCGAACAGCGACGGGGCGGGAGCGGCGACGACCTCGTGAGCCTCATCGTGAACTCACGAGACGAGGAGGGACCGTTCACCGACGCCGATCTCGTGATGGAGACCATGCTCGTCCTCGTGGGCGGCGACGAGACCACGCGTCATGTGATCTCCGGTGGCGTCGAGGCACTCCTGCGCCATCCCGATCAGCTCGCGCAACTGCGGCGGGATCCCGGACTGCTGCCGAACGCCATCGAGGAGATGCTCCGCTGGGTCACACCCGTGCGCAACATGAACCGCACCGCAACTGCCGATGTGGAGGTGCATGGTCAGCAGATCCGCGAAGGCGACCGCATCTTGCTGTTGTACCCGTCGGCCAATCGTGACGAGCGAGCGTTCGAGCACCCGGAACGCTTCGACATCACCCGCACTCCGAACGACCATTTTGCGTTCGGCGCGTACGGGCGTCATCACTGCCTGGGCGCGCCACTCGCGCGGCTCGAACTGCGCGTGTTGTTCGAGGAACTGATTGCGCGACTCGACGATCTGCAACTCGCCGACGTTGGTCCCCAGCCGATGCGACGCGGCAACTTCGTACTGGGGTTCAACTCCGTGCCGGTGACGTTCCGGCCCGGATCACGCCGGGCCTGATGAC
>JAFMJD010000164.1 GCA_017853685.1 Actinomycetota bacterium
GTGGACCATCAAGTTGCGCAGCGGAATCACGTTCAGCAATGGCGAGCCGCTGAATGCCGACGCCGCCATCAAGAACATGCAGGTCAACCTCAACGCGCCGCTCATCGCCGTTGCGGTGAAGGACCTCGCTCGCGTGAGCGCCACCGAGTTCAAGGTGGAGAAGGTGGACGACCTCACCGTCAAGATGTTCACCGGCCTCAATGGCGACCCCACCAAGCCGGTCCCGTGGCCCGGGTTCGATGTGTACCTCACCGGCCAAGGCGCCTTCATGGCTGCACCCTCGTACATCGACAAGGCACTCGCCGACCAGTCCGGCGTGGAGGCCACCAAGCCGATCGGAACCGGTCCGTTCGTGCTCGACTCCTTCGTGCCGGGCGACCGCCTCGTGGTGAAGAAGAACCCGACGTACTGGCGCAAGGACGCCGCCGGCGTCCAGCTCCCGTATCTCGACGAGATCGAGTTCCGGGTGATCGCCGATGCAAACACCCGCCAGCAAGCCCTCGAGAGCGGCGACGTGGACCTGATTGCCACGAGCAACGCGAACTCGATCGCCGACCTGCGCGGCAAGGCGGACAAGTTCCCGATGGTGGAGCAGGCCGACTTCGGCGAGACCTTCTACGTGCTGCTCAACCTCACGGTGCCTGCACTGCAGAGCCGTGACCTGCGTTGCGCCATGCTGCAGGCCATCGACAAGCAGGCCATCATCGATCTCACCGGAGGCGGAATCCTGAAGCCGGCCAACGGCCCCTTCTCACCGGGCCAGGAGGGATACCTCGACGACAACGGATCGCTCCCGTACGACCCTGCGGCGGCCAAGGCCGGCGTCGAGGCATACAAGGCCGCGCACAACGGTGAGGCGCCGAAGGTGATCTACAGCTCGGTGCCCGATCCGGACTCGGTGACCACGGCGCAGTACCTCCAACAGGTCTGGGGCGATGCCGGTATCGAGGTGGAGCTCAAGCAGGTGGAGCAGTCGACCCTCATCGGCAACGCACTGTTCGGCGCACCCGAGTTCAACGCATACGGCTGGCGCAACCACGCCGGTGTGTTCGTCGACTCGCAGTTCTTCTGGTGGCACAGTTCATCGGCGGGTGACCCCGGAACCTTCGCCCTGAACTTCGGACGCCTCAAGGACCCCGTCATCGACGACCTGCTCACCAAGCAGCGCAGCGAGCTCGACCCGGCGAAGCGCAAGCAGTACGCCGAGGACATCAACCGCCAGTTCGCCAAGGAATGCTGGGTGCTCCCCACGTCATGGGCGATCTGGGGTGTGGCCCACAATGGCTCGATCGGTGGCATCGGCACACTGGCGCAACCCGACGGCAGCGGAAAGATCGTGCGTGACGGCGCAGGATTCCCCGGCCAGGTCTGGCTCACCGGCGTCTGGAAGAAGGGCTGATCGAATCACTGACCTCGTGGGGGCGGCGCATCTAGCCGCTCCCACGACGGTGTTTCGCTCGGGTTCGGGCCACCATGCGATATTTCCTCCAGCGTCTGGCGCAACTCGTGGTGGTGTTCCTCATCGTCACGTTTGCGGCGATGGTGGCTATCCAAGGAGCAAGTCGAGATCCAGCGCGTGACCTCGCCGGACCGCTGAACAGCAACGAAGCACGGGTCGAGCAGATCCGCCAGCAGTACCACCTCGACCGTGCCTACCCCATTCGGTACGCGTACTGGCTGAAGAACATCGTCACACTCGACCTCGGCACGTCCCCCACGCTCGGTCTTCCCGTTCGGACCATCATCGGCCAGCGGGCACCCATCACGTTGTTGCTCGGCCTCTACTCCATCGTCTTCGCGCTGCTCATCGCCGTGCCGGTTGCGGTCTACGCGGCGTACCGCAGAGACGGTCCCTTCGACCGCATCGTGTCTGGCATCACCTTCGCCACGGTCTCGCTCCCGAACATCATCGTTGCGGTGCTCCTCGGGTATTTCTTCGCAAGCAAGTGGCGAATATTCCCGTACGCCGCCAGCAAGGTCTGGCCGTGGGACGACTTCGTGGAGCACTTCCGCAACGTCGCCCTTCCCACCTTCGTGCTCGGAATCGGTCTGGCGGCGATCTTCATCCGCCTGCTCCGCGCCGATCTGGTGAACACCCTCCAGAGCGACTTCATCGTGATGGCGAGGGCCAAGGGACTGTCGCCCGCCCGAATTCTCTGGCGACATGCGCTCCGGTCGTCGCTGTTCTCGATCATGACGAGCGTTGCGCTGCAGTTCGGCGGCATCCTCGGCGGTGCCGTCGTGGTCGAGCAGATCTACGCGTTGCCGGGAATGGGTCTGCTGCTCTTCCAAGCGGTGCAGCAGAAGGACCTGCTCGTGGTCCAGGCGTGCGCAGCCCTGTTTGCCCTTGCCGTCGTCATCATCAACTTCATCGTGGATCTGCTGTACGCAGTCGTGGATCCACGAATCCGACATGCGCGAGCACTCGGATGATGCGCATACGAATGCCGCGGTGGGCCCTGCACCCGAGGCAGTGGAGACCCGGGGTGGTTTTGTCAATCCTCTGGCTCGCGAGCCTCACGTTCCTCGCGATCTTCGCCAACTGGCTGCCGTTCATCCGTCGCTACAACCAACTCCCCAAGGGTCCGGCCGCGCGCAAACTGGTCTCGTATCGCGGGAAACCCGGAGCCGACTATTGGTTCGGAACCGACAAGCTCGGCCGTGACACCTTCGCCCGCTGCATCTTTGCCGCCCAGAAGACGCTCATCATCGGGGCTGCGTCCATCATCGCGGCGCTCGTCATCGGGGGCCTGCTCGGGATGCTCGCTGGGTACTTCCGAGGCTGGTACGACCGAGTGCTCACGGTGATCTTCGACGTGCTGCTCGCGTTTCCGGCCATCGTGCTCGCGCTCATCGTCGTGGGTCGTTTCTTCTCGAGCGGTGATCTCCATCTCGGACTGTTCACGGTGGAGAAGCGTTTCTTCGGCGTGATCCTGGTGCTCACCCTGCTCAGCATCTCTCCCCTTGCGCGCATCGTTCGGGCACAGACCCTCTCGCTCGCTCAGCGCGAATACGTCCTCGCTGCACGCGGATTGGGTGCCGGCAACGGACGGGTACTGGTACGCGAGATCCTCCCGAACCTCCTGCCTGCGATGTTCTCCGTAGCGTTCACCGGGCTCGCCATCCTGCTCGTTGCCGAAGGTGGACTCGCCTTCTTGGGCTTCAGCGTCCAACTCCCCTTCCCCACGTGGGGCTTCATGATCAACGAGGCTCGCCCCGACATCGTCGACGGCGGGGCATGGGCCGCCTTCTTCCCGTGCATGATGCTCTTCCTCACCGTGCTCTCGTTCAACGTGCTGGGTGACCGCGTGGCACGCCGCTTCGACATCCGGGAGGCCACGTTGTGAGTGACACTGCACTGCGGCCCGAGTCGGGCACCCTGCTCGACGTTCGCCATCTGCGCACTGCGTTCGAGACCGAACGAGGTCTCGTTCGTGCCGTCGACGATGTGTCGTTCACGCTCGAACGCGGGCGCGCACTGGGAGTCGTTGGCGAGTCCGGCAGCGGCAAGACCGTGCTCGCACGATCCATCATGGGACTGCTCCCCGCTCGGGGGGTGCAGCGCGAGGGCGAGGTGCTGTTCGCCGGCACCGACCTACGCGCTCTCCAACCCAAACAGATGCGCCGTTTCTGGGGTCGAGAGATGGCCATGATCTTCCAGGATCCGATGACGTCACTGAATCCGTTGATGAAGATCGGCGCGCAGATTGCCGAACCGCTTCGGGTTCACCTGCACAGCTCGAAAGACGACGCCCGCTCCGTTGCGTTGCGTCTCCTCACCGATGTGGGCATCCCCGAGCCCGAGAAGCGTTTGGACCAGTACCCACACGAACTCTCCGGCGGGATGCGGCAGCGAGCGATGATCGCCATCGCGCTCGCCTGCGGCCCCACCTTGCTGTTCGCCGACGAGCCCACCACGGCGCTCGACGTCACCGTGCAGGCGCAAATCCTCGACCTCATCGCCGCACAGCGGCGGGATCGCAACATGTCGGTGATCCTCGTGACCCACGACCTCGGTGTGGTCGCCGGACACACCGACGACATCGTGGTGATGTACGCGGGCCAGATCGTCGAACGGGCGCCCACCCGAACCCTGTTCTCCGACATGCGCCATCCGTACACCGAGGCGCTCATGCGCAGCATCCCGCAACTCGATCAACCACCGCACACGCGCCTGCAGGCAATCGGTGGGCGCCCGCCCGATCTCATCCATCCCCCCGCAGGCTGTCGCTTCGCACCGAGGTGCCCGTACGCCGATGAGACCTGCACTCGTGAGACACCGCCTGCGGTACACGCCGATGCCGATCACACCTTCACCTGCTGGCACCCAGTGGGGTCGCCGCGTTGGGCCACCATGCAGACCCGAGCCATGCCCGAGGGATCGGTGTCCTGATGGCTGGTTCGGGCAAGGCCCATCTCCACGACCCTGCGGAGTCGCTGCTGCGCGTGGAGGACCTCGTGGTGGAGTTCCCCGTCGGGCGAACAGGGCTCCGGGTGAACGCCGTGTCGGGCATCAGCCTCGATGTCCTCCCGGGCGAAACGCTCGGGCTCGTGGGCGAGTCCGGATGCGGAAAGTCCACCACCGGCAAGGCGATCATGCAGTTGCCCCGTCCCACCTCGGGAAGCATCGTCTTCGACGGCAACGAACTCACTGCGCTGCGCGGCGAGGGCATCAGAACCCTGCGCACGAACATCCAGATGATCTTCCAGGACCCCATCTCATCGCTGAACCCCCGCCGCAAGGTGCGCAACATCGTGATGGAGCCGCTGAACATCTGGGGTATCGGTACGCCCGAGGAACGCGCCAAGCGGGTGGACGATGTGCTCGAAGCTGTCGGCATCGATCCGGAACGCGCTGCCACCAGTCGTCCGTTCCAGTTCTCGGGTGGCCAGTGCCAAAGAATCTCGATCGCCCGCGCCCTGGTGCTGGATCCCAAGCTCATCATCTGCGACGAGCCCGTCTCGGCACTCGATGTCTCCGTGCAAGCCCAGGTTCTGAACCTGCTCGAGGACCTGAAGAAGGCGTTCGGCCTCACCTTGGTGTTCATCGCCCACGATCTCGCCGTGGTGAAGAACATCAGCGACCGGGTAGCGGTGATGTACCTCGGAAAGATGTGCGAGGTCGCGCCGTCGGGTGCGCTGTACGAACGCCCGGCACATCCGTACAGCCGAGCGCTGCTGGACGCCATACCGGTGCCCGATCCCAGTGCGCCAGCCAACCCGAACCGTCTGCAGGGCGAAGTGCCGTCACCCGTGCTTCCGCCGTCGGGTTGTCGCTTCCGAACCCGTTGTCCGTTCGCTCAGGAGCGTTGCGCCACCGAGGAGCCACAGTTGCGCGAGATCGGCAACGAGCACTTCGTTGCCTGCCACTTCCCGATCAACGGGTCGGGAAGTGCTCAGCCCCAGACGTAGTTCGGCGGACGCTTCTCGAGGAACGCCCGGAGCGCCTCGCGGTGATCAGCGGTGTTCGAGGCCATGATCTGCTGACGGTTCTCGAGATCGATGGCGGCCTGCATGCCTGGGATCTCGAGGGCGGACCACATGCCCTCTTTGGTCAGTGCCACACCGAAGGGCGTGTTGAGCATGATCTGCTGAGCCTTGGTGTAGGCAAGGTCGAGCAGGGCCGCGTCGTCCACCACCTCCACCACGAGGCCGATTCGCAGCGCCTCCTCGGCATCGAAAATCCGCCCGGTCAGCATCAACTCCTGCGATCGCGCGGCGCCCACCAATCTCGGCAGGATCCAACTCGTCCCGATGTCGCAGGCTGACAAGCCGATACGGATGAATGCGGCGTTGAACTTTGCGCTGCGGGCAGCAATGCGAACGTCGGAGCCGAGCACGAGAGCAAAGCCACCGCCCGCCGCCGGACCATTGACGGCAGCGATCACGGGTTGAGGAAGGGAGCGCAGATGCGGGATGAG
>JAFMJD010000029.1 GCA_017853685.1 Actinomycetota bacterium
CTCGAACCCTCCACGCTCCTGCGCTTGCCGTACGAACCCGTGGTGGACCTGCTCGAGCAGAGTCCGAGCTTGCTCTGGGGTGTGGTGCGGCTGCTTGCCGGGCGTATCCGCAACATGGACGAAGCCCTCGCCGACTCGGTGTTCCTCGATGTCACCGGCCGTACCGCGAAGCGGCTGCTCGAGTTGAGCAACGGCGCGGATGAGTTCACACTGCCGCTCACCCAGGAAGAACTCGCCGGCATGGTGGGGGCCTCACGCGAGCGCGTGAACAAGGCGATCTCGTCGTTCATCCGACTCGGATGGCTCGAGCAGAGCGATCGGCGCTACAAGATCGTGCAGCGCGACCGGCTCACGCTTCGCTCACGATGACATCACGCTGACCCGACCCGGGTCACACCGCGCCCTGCAGCCACTCGTACGCCATCTGCCATGCCATCGCTGCGTCGGCGGGGCGATGGGCGTCTCGAGACGGATCGTGCACGAATGCGTGTGCAGCCTCGGGAAAGCGAACCGTGGAGACACCGAGTGCCTCGAGCGCGGCCACATCATCGGGTGGTGTGTACGGATCCTGATCGCCGATGATGGCGAGGACACACTCGGGGTCCCCCGCCGCCACAAAGTCGAGGGGTTCTCCCTGGCCGGGGCCGCGCCAGGCCTCGGGCACCCGGATCATGCCGTAGAAGGGCACGATCCGATCGAAGGTGTGCAACGAGCACGCCTTGAGCGCATACATCCCGCCCATGCAGAACCCGATGAGCACGACACGTGAGCACGCAGTGACGGCGGCGGCCTCCTGCAGATCCCGAAGGCGTGCAGCGTCATCGGCCGCACGCAGCGCCGCCACCCGCGGCTCGAACTCCATCGGGATCGGTGGACCCGGGAACGGTTCGGGGACGCACACCGACATCGACCACTCTGCCGACAGTCGCTCGGCGAGGTCGTCGAAGAGCGGACGGAGTCCCCACACATCAGTAGCAATCACGAGACCCGTGGTGGCACCCGCATGCGGGACGGAGATGGCGGGTGTTCCCGAGGGCAGAGTGATGCGCACGTGATCGATGCTACGCAATGGAGCACCGACTCTCGGCGCTAGGCGTCGCGTCGCTCCACGAGCCACCAGCCGATCATCACGACAGCGGCGGTCCAACCCGCGAAGTACAGACCAGAGACCGCACGGCTGAATACGGGAATACCGGAAGCATCGGTGAAGTTGACGAGTTCCTGCGCCGAGCGGAAGGGCAGCCAACGCACGAGTGACTCGTCGACCGAATCGAGGATGAGCGACACGATGCCCTCGATGATGAGCGGCCAGATGAGGAACACCGGGATCGCACCGGCGGGCTGGCGCATCACCGCACCGAGACCGAAGCCGAACAACGTCATCAGCACACAGAGCAGCACCGCACCGATCATGGGGGTGACCACTACCTCGAAGCTGAGGTCACGCACGGCGAAGCAGATCGATGCGGTGGCGAACGACAGCGCCAACGAGAGCACGCCGATCACCAGACCGAACGTTCCGTACACGATGGACTTGGCAGCGAGGACCACCGAGCGGTTCGGCTGCGCGGCGAATGTCACCCTGATGGTGTTGTGTCGGTACTCCTGACCGATCCCCAACACCCCGAGGACGCCACAGAGATACGCCGCCACGAGTGCGGGCGTGATGACGGTGATGCCAAACACCTCGCGCTCGAGCGTTGCGCCACCGAAGGGCGCAAGTGCGGCGATGAGCAGGGTGAGCAGAATCGGTATGGCGAGCGCAATGATGATGAGGATGAGATTCGCCCGGACACTCCGGAGCTTGATCCACTCGGCCTCGAGCGCGCCGATCATCGCTGCCCCCGATACTCCACGGTGGGCTGCGTGACCTGCAGATAGGCCTCCTCGAGCGAGCCCGAGGTATCGGCGAGTTGGTGCAACACGATGTTGTTTGCCGCAGCGACTTCGCCCACTTGTGCAGCGCCGATACCCGTCACCCGTGCGGTGGTGGGATTCTCGAACTCGAGCGATGCGCCGCGTGCACCCAGCAGTTGGCTGAGCGCAGCCATCTGCGGACTCTGCACCCGCACCCACAGGCGCGAGAAACGGTTCACGAACTCACCCACCGAACCCTGTTGGATGAGTCGGCCCTGCCCGATCACCACGAGGTTGTCGGCCATCTGGGCCATCTCGGCGAGTTGATGGCTGCTCACGAGCACCGTTCGACCCTCATGGGCGAGATGCCGGAGGAACTCCCGTATCCAGCGCACACCCTCGGGGTCGAGGCCGTTCGCCGGTTCGTCGAACAACAGCGTGCGCGGGTTCCCGAGCATTGCTGCGGCGATGCCGAGACGCTGCTTCATGCCGAGCGAGTAGGTACCGACCCGCTTTCGGGCAACGTCGCTCATACCCACCAGTGCGAGCACCTCGTCGATCCGCTTGCGTCCGATGCGATTCGACGCTGCCAGCGCGTGCAGGTGCGAATACCCGGTTCGGGTGGGGTGCACGTAGCCGGCGTCGAGCAACGCACCCACTTCCTCGAGCGGATGCGGATACGAGCGGTAGGGCTTGCCGTCGAAGGTCGCCCAGCCCGAATCCGGGCGGTCGAGCCCCAGCAGCAGACGCATCGTGGTGCTCTTGCCCGAGCCGTTGGGCCCGAGGAAGCCGGTGACCACACCGGGTTCCACGACGAAACTCAGATGATCGACGGCGGTACGTGACCCGTATCGCTTGGTGAGGTCCCGTGCCTCGATCACCATGACTGCGGCGCCGGTCAGCGACCGGGACCGAACACGTCGATCATCAACCGGACGTCGTCGGCGAGCGGATACAGGATCGGGCAGGTGCATCCGGTGGCGATGTACTCGGCCACCTTCGCCTGGCACTCATCAGGTGTGCCCGATGCGGTGATCATCTGCACCACCTCGTCGGGCACCAACTTGGATGCTCTCACCACTTCGTCATGGGTGGCCGGCCAGGTGAGCACCTTGCCGATCTCGTCCAGGAGGTCACTGCTCACGCCGCTGGCCTTCATGATGTGAGGCTGTTGCCCGAGGTACTGCGTGACGAGGAGTCGGGCGCCGTCGAGTGCCTTCTTGCGGTCACGATCGACCGAGCACACGATGAGCTGCGGACGATCGATGTCGTCCACCGTACGATCCACCTTCGCAGCCCCACGCGCAAGCGCGGCCAGTGCTTCGCTGTTGTACTTGGGCGACACGAGATAGTTCAGCACCGCGCCGTCGGCGATCTCGCCGGTGAGTTCCATCATCTGCATACCGGTGGCACCGATGTAGATCGGGACGTCCTTGGGGCGACGCTCCTGGTACACGTAATCGAGTTCGATGCCATCGACATGCGCGTACTCGCCGTCGAAAGTGACCTCTTCGTTCGCGAGTAGACGGCGTACCACCTCCACCACTTCGCGCATCACGCGCAGTGGCTTGTCACGCTTGATGCCCACCTTGGCGGCCAGCGGATCCCACCACGCACCGAGCCCGCAGATGACCCGACCCGGCGCGAGGTCGTCGAGGGTGGAGAACGTGGATGCGAGCCGGGCGGGATTGCGGCTCCACACGTCCATCACGCCCGACCCGATCTTGATCCGGTCGGTGACTGCACCGAATGCAGCCATGGGGACGATGGCGTCTCGCACGAGTCGGCTGTCGGCCTGCCACACGGCATCGAATCCCCGCTGCTCGGCATACTGAACCAATTCCATGCCCACTCGGATCGGGTGGGCGTCTTGGAGATACAGGGCTACCGGGGTGCTCGTCACCTTTACAGTTTGTCAAACATTCGGCCCCATGCCGACACCTGCAGGAATATCGCCCCCGCATGATCCACTCCGGTCTCCCCATCGATGACGTGCTCGCCGACCTCATGGCTGCGCTGCGCGACTCGGAGTCGGTGGTGCTCACCGCTCCCCCGGGATCGGGCAAGACGACGGTGGTTCCACTCGCTCTCCTCGATGCCGATTGGTTGCTCGGACGGATCCTCGTGCTCGAACCACGGCGGCTCGCCACCCGGGCGGCGGCGCGACGGATGGCACACCTCTTGGGCCAAGACGTCGGGATGACGATTGGCTTCACCACCCGAGACGAGCGGCGAGTGTCGCCTGCGACTCGTGTGGAGGTGGTGACCGAGGGGGTACTCACCCGTCGTCTGCAGCAGGACCCATCCCTCGAGGGCGTTGCACTGGTGATCTTCGACGAGGTGCACGAGCGCAATCTGCAGACCGATCTCGGCCTTGCGCTCATCACCGAGGTGCGACAGTCGCTGCGACCCGACCTCAGGGTTCTCGCGATGTCGGCCACGCTGCAGGCCGACCGATTCGCTGCGCTGCTCGGGCGTGACGGTGTTCCGTGCCCCCGCATCGACGCGAGCGGAAGCCCATTCCCGGTGGATATCCGATACGTACCGATGGCCAAGACCGACCGGCTCGAACCGCTGGTGGCCAACACGGTGCAGCGCGCGCTGCGCAGCGACGACGGCGATGTACTGGTGTTCCTCCCGGGTGTTGCCGAGATCCGCCGCACCGGCGAACTGCTCGAGGCGGCGGTGGGCGATCAAGCGATCGACATCCGTCCGCTCTACGGCGCGCTCGCATCGGCCGAGCAGGATGCGGCGCTGTTCCCGGCCCAGTCGGGTCGTCGCCGCGTGGTGCTGGCCACCGACATCGCCGAGAGTTCGCTCACGGTGGAGGGCGTTCGCATCGTGGTGGATGCGGGACTTGCGCGCGTCCCGCGCTTCGACGTTCGTACCGGAATGACCAGACTGCGCACCGTCACCGCAAGTCGTTCATCGGGCGATCAGCGCGCAGGTCGTGCAGGGAGGCAGGGGCCGGGTGTGGCATACCGACTCTGGTCCAAACTCGAACAGGGCACACGCCGTCAGGATCTCGAACCCGAGATCACCCAGGTGGATCTGAGTGGACTCGCACTCGAGCTCGCCGTGTGGGGCACGCGCGAACCACTTGCACTCACCTGGCTCGATGCACCTCCGAACCGAGCGTTCACCGAGGGACGTTCGCTGCTCACACTGCTGGGTGCACTCGACGAAGCCGGTGCCATCACCGACCTCGGCCGTCGGATGTCTGCGCTGCCCCTGCACCCCCGCCTCGCCCGCATGGTGCTCGACGCCGGAACGAGTACGGCTGCAGCAATCGCTGCGCTGCTCGAGGACCGTGATGTACTGCGCGGCCGACCCGACGAGATCCCGGCCGACCTCGGCATCCGACTCGAACTGCTCGACGACCCGTCGAGACGCCACCCGTTGCTGGACGGGCGCGCGCTCTCGGGGGCGAGGAACCGATGGCGCGAGATTGCGCGCCGTGCCCGGGTGCAGGGTTCGGACACGATCGAGACCGCCGAAGCAGGCCGTGACCTTGCGCTCGCCTACCCGGACCGTCTTGCCGTGCGGCGCAACCAACCCGGGAACTTCCAACTGCGCACCGGTACCGCTGCACTCGTCGCAAAGGGCGACGCGCTCGCCGATGAACAGTTCATCGTGGTCGCCGATCTCGACGGCGATCGCCAACGTGCACGGGTGCGAGTGGCGGCACCGCTCTCGGTGGACGATGTCATCGAACGCTTCGCGCGCGATGTGGAACACCGTGTCTCGCTGGTGTGGGACCGCTCCAGGGACGAACTCGTGCAACGCGACGAAGAACGACTCGGTGGTCTCGTGCTCGCCGAACGGACCCGGCGCCCCGATGCGGGACCCGCTGTGGTGGAGGCGATCCTCGAACGCGTGCGTCAGGATCGTCTTCGCACGCTTCCGTGGAGCGACAGCACCACATCGCTGCGGGCACGAGTGGGCTTCTTGCACCGGACTCACGGCGATCCGTGGCCCGATTGGGGCGACACCGCCCTGCTCAGAACGCTCGACACCTGGCTTGCACCTGCACTGCACGGCATGACCCGTTGGGCCGATGTGCAATCACTGGACCTGCGTATGGTGCTGCGCGCCGCGCTCGACCCGCGAGTGGGCTATCTCCTCGACGAACTTGCACCCGCCACCGTGGGCATCGGCGGCGGGCGAACACTTCCCGTGGAGTACACCGATGAAGGTCCACGTATCTCGGTGCGCCCACAACGTCTGTACGGCACCACGGTGCACCCCACGGTGGCCGGCGTTCCCGTGATCATCGAACTGCTCTCACCCGCAGACCGTCCGATCCAGATCACCCGTGATCTCCCGGGTTTCTGGGCCGGATCGTGGAGCGAGGTCCGCAAGGAGATGGCCGGCCGCTACCCGAAGCATTTCTGGCCGACCGATCCCGCGAGCGCCACCCCGCGCTGAGCCACCGCAGTGCTCAGAGTCGTGCGAAGAGCCGCTGAGCCTGTTCGGAGGCGCGTGCGCGGACCTCGTCGATGTCCACCCGCGTCGGACGGCCATCGCGCAACAGCACCTCACCGGTTCCCGACACCACGTCGAGTGCGCGCACACCCGGGGTGAAGGCCACGTGCCAGGGCGAATCAGCGTGGTCGTAGTTCCACGTCACTCGGTCGTGCTGCGCCTCGGGAATCAACGCATATCCGTTCTCGAGCCACTGCCATGCAGTCTCGGGCGACGCAAGCACGTCATCAGCACGATGCGCGACGTATGCAAGGCGCATCTCCTCGAGCATGTCGGCCCCGATCCCGTCGGTGCCGAGCACCACCCGGTTCGCAGGGAACCTGCGGGCGGGTGCTGCGTAACCGACTGCGTTGTTCATGTTGCTGCGCGGATTGTGAGCGATCGTGCCGCTCAGCGAACGATCGAGGTACACACAGTGCACGAGCAACCAGTCGTCGGCAGCGAGCGACTCGAGGCGAGCGCCCGCGGGAATGTCGCCCGGGCCCTCGGCCACATGGATGTGCACACCAACACCCAGATCGGCAGCGAGGCCGGCCGCGGCGTGCAAGGTGTCGTCGGTGCAGGTGAATGCCGCATGCACACCCACCATGCCGCGGCCACCGGCACGGATGAACCGTTCGTTCTCGGCGAGTCCACGGCGAGCACCGTCGCTTCCGTGACGATCGGTGACGCCATAGGCACACAACACGCGTACGCCCACCTCGGCGCACGCATCGGCAATCACACTGAGCGAGCCCTCGATGGCATTCGGCGACTCGTGATGATCGACGATCGCAGTGGTTCCGCACATGAGCGCTTCGGCGGCACCGAGCATGGCCGACCAACGAAGCATCTCGAGATCCAGTGCGGTGTCCAGTCGCCACCAGATCTGATCGAGGATCTCCTGAAAACCCGTGGGTTGCTTGGGTGGTGCGGGCATGCCGCGCGCCAGCGACGAGTAGAGGTGATGGTGGCTGCACACCAGTCCCGAGGTGATGGCACCCATGCGGGGACTCAATCGTCCGATCCGCCGCGCGGACGCATCGGGAGCACGGTGCGCCACTCACCGTCGAGGTCGTGCAGTGCGGCGGCCACGGCACCCGCGGTGGGCACGAGTCCGATCTCGCCCACACCTTTGATGCCGTAGGGCGCATTCGGTTGCGGCGCCTCCACGAGCACCACATCGACCGGTGGCATGTCCTTCGGGCGGATGATGCCGAGGCTCCGCAGCGTGGTGTTCGTCGGAAAACCGGTATCGGGGTCGTGCGGGAACTGCTCGGTGAGTGCATAACCGAGTCCCATATGCACACTGCCCTCGATCTGGCCCTCACACAGCAGTGGGTTCACGGCGCGCCCCACGTCGTGCACCGCAACCACGCGCTCGATGTTTCCCGAGGCGCGATCCATGATGACCAACTGGGCCGCATACCCGAACGTGGAGTGGATGGTGGGGTTCTCGACCGTGCCGAGTTTCTGGGTCCAGTCCACGATGTACTCACCCACATGATCCACATCGGGCGCGCATCCGGCCGCGCGTGCGGTCTCGCAGGCAGCCTTCACAGCGCCTGCTCCCATGAGCGTGCCGCGTGAGCCCGTGGTCTGACCGAGTCCGAGTTCACGCGTGGTGTCGATGATGACCCGCACGCGCGCTGGATCGACGCCGAGTTCCTCCACCACCACCTGCATGGCGACGGTGTTGATGCCCTGACCCATCTCGGTCCAGCCGTGCCGTACCTCCACGGTGCCGTCGTGGGAGTGGAATCGAACCACCGCACCGGTCCATTCGCGAAACCCGTTGCCCAGACCCGAGTTCTTGAGTCCGAGGCCGAGACCGACGGCCTTGCCATCGGCCACCGCCGCGTCGTAGTGCGGTCGCACCGCATCGAGGCACTGCTCGGCACCGAGGCAGCCATCGTCCATGCGCTGACCCGGTCCCCACACCAGTCCGGGACGGATCACGTTGCGCTTGCGCATCTCCCAACCGCTGATGCCCACGTGCTGCGCGAGTCGGTCCATGACGCCTTCCATGGCGAACTGCGCCTGATTGGCGCCGAATCCGCGGAACGCGCCGCACACCGGGTTGTTGGTGCGTGCCGCAACCGCCCGCACATCGATCGCCTGCACCAGGTACGGACCGCTGGCGTGGCCCGCCATCCGCTCCAGCACCTTCATACCGACGCTGGCATAGGCGCCCGAATCGCCGACAGCACGGACGCGCAGCGCCGTGAGACGACCATCGGCATCGCAACCCGCTTCGTACTCCATGCGGATCGGATGACGCTTGGCGTGGATGAGAAACGATTCCTCGCGCGAGAGCGTGCACTTCACGGGCCGCTGCAACAGCCACGCGGCAAGCGCGGTCTGCGCCTGGTTGGACATGTCTTCCTTGCCGCCGAAGGCACCGCCGTTGGTGATGAGTTCGACGGTGACCCGCTCCCGGGCAATACCGAGCACACCGGCGATGTCGTTGCGGTCGTCCCAGATGCCCTGGCCACCGGAGTACACGTGGATCGAGCCACGTGCCGTATCGGGCACCGCAAGGGTGCTCTCGGGTTCGAGGAACGCATGCTCGATGCGTTGTGTGTGGAACGTCTCGCGCACCACGTGGGCCGATGACGCCAACAACGAGTCCACGTCACCACGGCGGTACTCGCTCACACTGAGCACATTGGTGTCGGTACCCCAGACAGCAACATCGGCACCGTCGGCGATCGCTGCGTCGGCGTCGGTGACGGGCGTGTGCACCGTGTACTCCACGGTGACGAGTTCGGCCGCTGCGCGAGCGTGCTGGCGCGTATCGGCCACCACGATCGCCAGCACATCGCCCGCATAACTGGTGCGACCACCCTCGGGGATGAGCACCGGCCAGTCCTTGTAGATGATGCCCACACGCAGATCGCCGGGAACATCGGCGGCGGTGTACACCGCCACCACGCCCGGCGCGGCCGCGGCAGCAGAGGTGTCGATGCGGAGTACATCGGCGCGTGCGTGGTCGGTGAGGCGCAATGCCGCGTGCAGCATGCCGTCCACCCGGAGATCGTCGACGTAGCCACGGTCGCCGAGTGTGAGTTCTTTCGCCTCGTATCGCATCGCGCTCGCGCCGATTCCGCCGGACTGCACGGCAACGGGAACAGCTCCCTGTGCAACGGCCTCGATGGCGTCGAGCACCTTGACGTAGCCCGTGCATCGACACAGGTGCGCACCGAGGTGACGAGCCATGTGCGAGCGGTCCAGCGCACCACCCTGTTTGTCGATGTGTGCCTTGGCGCGCATCACGATGCCGGGGATGCAGAAGCCGCACTGCAGACCCCCACAGGAAGCGAACGCCGTGGCGAACCGTTCGCGCTCGTGGGCATCCACCCCCTCGAGTGTCAGCACACTGCGCCCTGCAACCTTGGCGAGCGGTTGCTGACAGGCCACGACCGCCTTGCCGTCCACGTGAACCGTGCAGCACCCGCACTGACCCGACGGCGAGCAACCGTCCTTGGGGGAGGTGATCCCGAGTTCCTCGCGCAGCGCCGCGAGCAGGTGCGGATGGTCGGCACGGACGCGCACGGGCGCGCCGTTCACCACCAGTTCCACGGTGTCACTCATCGCGCGGCACTCACAACATCACTCGGGCAGCACTGCACCGCGCTGGGAGGTGATGCGGCGGTACACCTCGGGCCTGCGGTATCGATCGAAGTCGAACAGGGTGTTCTTGTACCGGGAGCACCAGTCGAGGTCACAACGCGCCACCACCAGTTCGTCATCGGTGCTGTACGCCTGGGCCACGATCTGACCGCTGGGCGCCACGATGCACGACTGTCCGAGTGAGTCGACGCCTTCCTCCACGCCACCCTTGGCGACACCCACCACCCACGTGCCGTTCTGGTACGCCCCCGACTGCATCACGAGCGCGTTGTGGAACCCCTGCAGGATGTCCTGGCTGGGATCGGGCACATAGTGAATCGGGGTGTTGTAGCCGCACAGAATCATCTCGACCCCCTGCAGACCCATCTCTCGATAGCTCTCGGGCCACCGGCGGTCGTTGCAGATCATCATCCCGAAGATGCCGTCGAATGCCCGCCAGACACCGAACCCCTCGGGGCTGGGCTCGAAGTAGTACCGCTCGGCGTGCTGGAAGGGTCGATCGGGTTCGTGGTGCTCGTGACCCGGGATGTGGACCTTCTTGAAGGTGCCCACGATGCGACCGTCACGCTCCACGAGGGTCTGCACGTTCCAGCGTCGCCCCGCATCGTCGAGCAACGCGTACCCGAGACAGAATCCGACACCGAGCCGCTTGGCCTCGTCGAAGAGGGGCTGGGTGGCGGCATTGGGCATGGACCGCTCGTAGTAGTGGTCGAACTCGGTGATGTCGGCCACGAACCAGCGTGGGAAGAAGGTGGTGAGTGCGAGTTCGGGGAACACCACCAGATCACAGCCCTGGCGGGCACCCTGGCGCAGCAGTGCCACGAGGCGCTCCACCACCTCGGCACGGGAGTGCTCCCGATTCACGGGCCCCAACTGGGCGGCGCCGACGGTGACGATACGACTCATGGGCATTCATGCTGCCACGCAGCACCCTCACCGGGAGAACACGACGCCGGACCGGACCGGGTGGGCCCTCACCGGGCCGACCGGGCCCGAATGGGTCCGATGCCGTCGCCGATGAGCCCGGATACGGCCGCGATGAATGCGGTGGTGAGGGGAGCGATGAGGCGCGTCCGGACGCTGCATCCATGCCGACCCCATCGCACCGCTCACGAACGAACCGTCCCACCCCGTCTGCCGCCGCCGGCAACGTGCTTCGACGCCTGGACCTGGAATGGGAGCACCTCGTGCGCTCGACCCCGCACATCGACCTCGAGCAACTGCTCATCGAGGTGGGGTGGCGGCCACCGGTCGCCACTGCGCAGGACCTGCCGGGCAGCGACCTGAGCGACGCACGGCTGGCCATCGTGGTGGCGGCGGCACGCTCGGACACCGTGGCTGCCCGCGTGGTGCTGCAACGACTGCTCCCCGGGCTCGTGGCCATCGCCCGGCGCCGATGCACCGGCATGGGAGTCCGCACGGCAGAGGTGCTCGACGAGTTGGTCTCGCAGGCGTGGATCACGATCCGCCACTTCCCCGTGGAGCGACGTCCCACCAAGGTGGCCGGCAATCTGCTGCGCGACATCGAGTACCACACGTTCACCCGGCCGGCCCGGCTGCGCCGACACGGGTCGGTGGTGGGCGACGGCGTGGCACCGCGTTGTCTGGCCGCTCCCCCCGGAGCCTCGATCGACCATGCCGCCGAGACGGCGCAGTTCGTGCGCGCCGAACGATTCACGAGCGAGCACCCGTTCACCGAGGTGATCGATGTGCTGATCACCGCGCGCCAGTCCGGGTTCGACGACGACGACGTGCGCTTCCTCGGGGCACTGTCGTCCGGGGTCACCACCGAAGCACTTGCCGCAGCACGCAGCGTCTCTGCGCGCGCAGAGCGCTACCGCCGGGCGCGGCTCATTGCCCGGCTGCAGACCGAGGTGTTCGGGGTCGCAGTGGCGGCGCCACCAGAGTCGTGTGCGAACCTTGGTGCATGAGCGATGTCGGCCTGAACCCCACGCAAGACGAGTTCCTCCGCACACACCGCTGGGCACTCGTGAGCACCATCGGCCGCGGCACGAGACCTCAGGTGACGATGGTGGCGTACCACTGGGACGGACGGGACATCGTGATGTCCATCCGAGCATCTGCGGTGAAGTGGCGCAATCTGCTGACACACCCCGAGATCGCGATCACCGTGGTGGACGACCGCCGGTTCCTCACCATGTCCGGGCGCGCAGACGCCATCAGTGCCGATCCCGAGCGCGAGGCGCTCACGATCCGCGTCCTGCATTCGTTGCTGCCCGAGGACGCTGCCTACCTCCAGCAGGAGATGGACCGCGGGCTCGATGTCTCCCAGCGGGTGATCGTGCGTCTCACGCCGCAACATGTGGTCGGAAGGTGCTAGTACGGCGCCATGACCAAGCCTGATTTCCCCGTCACCATCGATGAGGTCACGCCCGCGTGGCTCACCACAGTGTTGCGCGCGAGCGGCACCATCGGCGGCGGCGTTGCGGTTCGCTCCCTGCGCCACGAACAGGTGGGCCTCGGCGTTGGGATCATGGGCGTGATCCATCGAGTTGCACTCGAGTACGACACGCCGTCGCCCGGTGCCCCGTCGGCAGTGGTGGTCAAGCAACCCTCCACGTTCCCGGCGAACAAGGAGCAGGGGGTGACGCTGGGGCTGTACGTGTCCGAAGTGCGCTTCTACCGTGAGCTCTCGAGCCGCACTGCGCTGCGCGTCCCTCGGGTGTTCCACGCCGAGCTGGCCCCCAACGCCGACTTCGTGATCGTGATGGAGGACCTCTCGGCGCTGCGCACACTGGATCAGACCGTCGGCATGACCCCGAGTGAGATGCACCACGCAGTGGTGGCCCTCGCCGACCTGCACGGTCCGTGGTGGGAGAAAGTGGCTGACCTCGAGTGGATCCCGAGTGTGGTGCACCCTCGCATCGAAGGATTCGCTGCCGCTTTTCCCATGCTCTGGGACGTCGTGAAGGTGCGGTTCGCGGCGCAGCTCGACGCGACCGGGATGGCCATCGGCGATGCCGTGGCCAAGCACTACCTGTCGTTCATGCAGCGACTCGGCAAACGTCCGTGGACCCTGCTGCACATGGACTACCGATGCGACAACTTCCTCGTCGACGACTCACCTGCAGCGTCGGCAGCACCGCTCGTCACGCTCGACTGGCAGTCGATGGGACGTGGCCCGGGCGTGTACGACCTTGCGTACCTGATCGGCGGCTCGATGACCGTCTCGGATCGCCGTGCTCACGGTGACTCTCTGCTGCGTGCGTACCACGATCGGCTGATGACCCACGTGAAGACATCGCCAACACTCGCCGCCTACGACTTCGAATCGCTCGTTGCCGACTACCGACTCGCCTCGCTGGTGGGAATGGGCTCTGCGGTACTCGTGGGCGGTGGTCTCGACATGGGCAATGAACGCGGCGTGGCGCTCATCTCCTCGATGGTGGAACGTCACTTCGCTCTGCCCGCGGACCTCGGCGCACTCGATCTGGTCACCGAGCAGTGATGAACGACGACCTGGGGCAGCATCCGCTGCCGAGCGACACCGTGGGTCTGCTCGAGGGTCTGAGCACCACCCGGGCCATTCGCCGGTACACCGATGATCCCGTGCCGGACAGCGCGCTGCGAGCGATTCTCTTTGCCGCCACACGAGCACCGAGCGGATCGAATCGACAGCCGTACCGCTTCATCACGCTCACCGATGGCCCGAACGCGCAGGCGGCCAAGGCGCTCATCGGTGGTGCTGCACGGCGTCTGTGGGGAGCGAAGCGCGAGAACGACGGCTACGACTCGGGATCGGGAACCACCGAGAACTCACCCAAGGCACGGATGGCTGCATCGATGCAGGAGTACGTGGATCACTTCGACCGTGTGCCGGTGCTGATCCTTCCCTGCCTCGTTCGCTACCGCGCGCCGAGTTCGGCCGAGGGAGCGTCGATCTATCCCGCGTGCCAGAACATCCTGCTCGCGGCTCGCGCGCTCGGGTACGGCGGTGTGCTGACCGGCTTCAACGGATTCGTGGATGCCGAACTGCGCGAACTGCTCGGCATCCCCGAGGGCGTGTTCATCGCGGCAACCATCACGCTCGGTCGACCGCAAGGTCATCATGGACCGGTCCGTCGCCGGCCCATGGGCGAACTCGTCTACGGGGAGTCGTGGGGTGAGTCACCGCTGTGGGCCATCGACCCGCCGGGCACCACGCACACGAGTGCGGGACCCAAAGCACCTCCGGTCTACTGACCGAAGCGCGTATCGGTCTCGTTCAGTTGCGACAGAGCGAGACCAAGTGTGCAACCGCGGACGACAGCGCAATGTCCTCGCGCTCGCCGGTCTTGCGATCCTTCACCTCGACCACGCCGTCGGCGACACCTCGACCCACCACCACGATGGTGGGCACGCCGATCAACTCGGCATCTTTGAACTTCACCCCGGGCGAGGCGCTGGTTCGGTCGTCGAGCAGCACACGGATGCCCGAGCGCGAGAGGTCTGCGCACAACGACTCGGCGGCAGCGATCTGCGATTCGTCCTTGCCGGCAATCACCACATGGACATCGGCCGGGGCCACCTCGCGCGGCCAGCACAGGCCCTTGTCGTCGTAACAGGTCTCGGCCACCGCAGCCACCGCTCGTGACACACCGATTCCGTAGGAGCCCATGGTGACCACGACCTGTTTGCCGTTCTGGTCCAGCACCGTGAGACCGAGTGCTTCGGCGTACTTGCGTCCGAGTTGGAAGATGTGACCGATCTCGATGCCACGGGCGATCTCGAGCGGGGCACCACAGCGCGGGCACGGGTCACCGCTGTGTACCTCGGCTGCCTCGATGGTGCCGTCGGGTGTGAAGTCACGTCCGCACACGAGGTCCACCACATGCCGGCCGTGCTCGTTGGCTCCGGTGATCCACCGAGAACCGGGTACGACGCGCGGGTCCACGAGGTAACGGATCCCGCTGGCGCCGTGCAGTCCCAGCACACCGGGTCCGATGTATCCCTTCACCAGCGACGGATGCTTCGCAAAGTCGTCGTCACCGAACGGCTCCACCTCGGCGGGCGACACCTGGGCCTCGAGTCGCTTCATATCGACTTCGCGGTCACCGGGCACACCCACCACGAGCGGTTGGGTGCTGCCATCGGGGTACCGGAGGCGGACCACCACGTTCTTCAGGGTGTCTGCTGCGTTCCACTCACGGTCGGCCCGCTTCAATGCCGGCGTACCGTTCATGTAGCCAACGAGCGCAGCGATGCTCGAGGCATTCGGTGTGTCGGCAACCTGCGGCGCGGGAACACCGTCGAACGGAACCGACGTAGGCACACGCACCTGCACCGCCTCGGTGTTCGCGGCGTAGTCGCAGGTGCTGGCGGAGCAACGGACAAACGTGTCCTCACCCACCTCGAGTGGCGCAAGGAACTCCTCGGAGGCAGACCCACCCATCGCACCCGACACCGCCGACACGATGACGTACGGCAAGCCGAGACGGTCGAAGGTGCGCTGATAAGCAACACGGTGCGCGTCGTAACTGGCCTGCAGGCCCGCCTCGTCGATGTCGAACGAATACGAGTCCTTCATCGAGAACTCACGACCGCGCAACAAGCCGGCTCGGGGTCGTGCCTCGTCGCGGTACTTGGTCTGGATCTGATAGATCGACACCGGGAGGTCCTTGTACGACGAGTACAGGTCCTTCACGAGGAGTGTGAACATCTCCTCATGCGTGGGTGCGAGCAGAAAGTCGTTGCCACGACGATCCTTGAGGCGGAACAGGTTGTCGCCGTAATCGGCCCAGCGGCCCGTGGCCTCGTAGGGCTCACGCGGCAACAGGGCCGGGAAGTGAACCTCCTGGAAGCCGGCGCGGTTCATCTCCTCGCGCACGATGTTCTCGACATTGCGGTACACCGCCCAACCGAGCGGTAGCCATGTGAAGCCACCCGGAGCCGCCCTGCGGATGTACCCGGCACGTACGAGCAGACGGTGGCTGGGCACCTCGGCATCGGCGGGGTCCTCGCGCAGCGTGCGGAGGAACAGGGTGGAGAGTCGCTGAAGCACGCGGCGAGGTTACCGGGCACCCGGTTGCGACCCCGGAGCACACCCACATCCCCGCCCGCCGCAGCGAGGAAACGACGCAACAAGCGCGCATGATGTCGGCTCCCCACACCGGAACGGGCAGGATAAGCACCATGAAGTCTGGACTGCAGGTGGAGCGCACCCCGGGCGGAGCGATCCTCATGGACGGCAACCGACTCCGCGACGAGATCGTTGCCGAACTCCGGGCCACGATCGAGGGTGCGGGTTCACCGCCGGTGTGCCTCGCCACCGTGCTCGTCGGTGATGACAAGCCGAGCCATATCTATGTGCGCAACAAGCACAAGAAGGCCACCGAGGCGGGCATGGTGTCTCGCGGTGTGGAGTTGCCCGCGTCGGCGTCGCAGGCCGAGGTGGAAGATGTGGTCGGTGCTCTGGCAGCCGACCCGAGTGTGCACGGGATCCTGTGCCAACTCCCGCTGCCCGACGGTCTCGATGCAGAAGTGGTGCTGTCACTCATCCCGCCCGAGAAAGATGTGGACGGTCTCACCGAACGTTCGATGGGACGTCTGGTGCGCGGGCAACCCGGCCACGTGGGCTGCACCCCGATGGGCGCCATGCGCCTGCTCGAGCGCTACGGCATTCCCACTGCAGGTCGCCGCGCGGTGGTGATCGGTCGATCGACACTGGTGGGGCTTCCGATGGTGCTGCTGCTCGGACGCAAAGGAGTAGACGCAACAGTGACGCTCGCCCACTCACGTACCAGTGACCTCATCGAGGTGTGCCGCGATGCAGACATCATCGTGGCTGCGGCCGGTTCGGCACGCATGGTTACGGCCGCGCATGTCAAGCGGGGTGCCACCGTGATCGATGTGGGAATCTCACGCACCGAGGCAGGCATCGTGGGCGATGTCGACTTCGACGCCGTTCAAGCAGTTGCCGGTGCCATCACACCGATGCCGGGCGGAACCGGGCCGATGACCATCGCCTGCCTGCTCGAGAACACTCTGGAAGCGGCGAGGATGCAGGGGGCTTTCCCCGCATGAGGCGACGCAACGAGCACCAGGCCCCATACCAGCGCCTCACCACGCCGCTCGTTCGCGAGAACGGGGTGCTGCAACCGACGTCGTGGGACATCGCCATCGAGCGCGCGGCCGCAGGGTTCCGCCGGATTCTCGATGCACCCGATGCCGACGCCACACGAAACGTGGGCGTGTTCTCGTGCTCGAAGTCCACCAACGAGACGAACTATCTCGTGCAGAAGTTCGGCCGCGCGGTGTTGGGCACCAACAACATCGATTCCTGCAACCGAACTTGACACGCTCCATCGGTGGTCGGTCTGATCACCATCTTCGGAGCAGGCGGTGGCACGTCGTCGTACCGCGAGGTGGAAGGCGCCGACGTCATCGTTCTCTGGGGGTCCAACGCCCGAGAAGCGCACCCCATCTTTTTCCATCACGTACTCAAAGCAGCGCATCGGGGCGCGCGGATCTTCGTCGTCGATCCGAGACGCACCTCTACTGCGCGGTTCGCCGACCGGTGGTTGGGGCTGCACGTGGGTACCGACATTGCGTTGGCACACGCGATTGCGCGCGAGATCATCACCAACAACCTCCACCACCGCTCCTTCATCGACAACGCCACCGAAGGATTCGACGAGTTCGTCTCGTGTGTCGAGCCGTGGACTCTCGATCGCGCCGAAGCCGTCACCGGGGTGCCCGCCGAGGCCATCCGCGAGATCGCTCACGCCTACGCCACGGCCGGCAGTGCGCAACTGTGCTGGACGCTCGGCATCACCGAACACCACAACGCCGTCGACAATGTGGTGGCGCTCATCAACCTCGCGCTGCTCACGGGTCATGTGGGTCGGCCGGGTTCGGGCATTCAGCCCCTGCGCGGCCAGAACAACGTGCAGGGCGGCGGCGACATGGGCGCACTGCCCAACCGCCTTCCCGGCTTCGCCGATGTCGAGGACGCAGACGCACGTGCACGCCTCGAACGTCTCTGGGGGGCCAGCGTTCCGCCCCACAACGGCATGCACCTGTCGGCGATGTTCGCCGCCATGGAGCGGCGTGAGCTTCGCGGCGCGTACATCGTGGGCGAGAACCCTGCGCAGTCGGAGGCTGACGACCAACACGCGGTTCATCTCCTCGAGGGTCTCGAACACCTCGTGGTGCAAGACCTGTTTCTCACCAAGACCGCCCAACTCGCCGACGTGGTGCTCCCGGCTGCCGCCGCCTGGTGCGAGGCCGACGGAACCGTGACCAACTCCGAGCGGCGAGTGCAGCGCGTCCGCAAGGCCCTCGATCCCCCGGGTGATGCGCGCGCCGATACCGACATCATCACGCTCATGGCGCGCGCCATGGGTCACGCCTGGCCCCACCAGACCGCCGAGGAGATCTGGGACGAACTCCGATCGGTATCACCGTGGCACTGGGGCATGACGTACGAACGCCTCGAGGCAGAGGGCGGACTCCAGTGGCCGTGCCCATCGCTCGACGAGGTGGGCCCCGGCTACCTGCACGGGCGACTCTGGGCCGACGATCCGATCGAGCGCGGCCGACGAGCGCCGTTCAGTTCGGTGGACTGGGCCGGTCCGGTGGACCTGCTGGACGACGACTTCCCGATCCGGCTCACCACGGGTCGGCGGCTCGACTCGTACAACACCGGCGTGCAGACGAGTGCCTTCACCACGCCCATGCGCCGACCCGAGGCAATCGCGCTGAACCCACTCGACGTGGAACGACTCGGCCTCGCCGATGGCCAGACCGTTCGGGTGGTGTCTCGTCGTGGTGCCATCACGGCGCCGGTTGCAGTCGATACGTCGCTGCGCCCGGGCCTCGCATTCATGTCGCTCCATTCCCCCGATCAGGCCGACGTGAACGTGCTCACGATCGATGCAGTGGACCCACGCTCGGGAACCGCTGAGTTCAAGGCGACAGCGATCCGCGTGGAACCGGTCACCGCAGGCACGGCCTGAACCGAGTAGACCGACTGCACCTATGGATCTGCGCTTCCCCGACACACCGGCCAGCGAGGCCGAGCATGCGGCGCTCGACGCAGCATTGGGTGGCAGCACCCATCGATCGTCGCCACAGGTCTGGGACGCAGCAACGGGCGGTGTGCGGCGTGCTGCGGGACTGCGTCATCTTCTGCTGCCCGGACTGCACGCGCTGCAGGACCGCATGGGCTTCATCAGCGAGGGGGGGCTCACCGAACTGTGCAAGCGACTCGACGTGCCGCCCGCAGAGGCCTACGGCGTTGCGAGCTTCTACCACATGCTCACACTGGAATCGGCTCCTGCGCGATGCGCCTATGTGTGTGAAGACATTGCGTGTGCTCGTACGTCGAGCCCCGTTGATGTGCAGGCACTCGGCAGCGACGTCCGCGTCGTTCATGCGCCGTGCCTCGGGCTGTGCGAGCAGGCACCTGCGGCGCTCGTGGTGGAATCAGGAACCGAACCATCGCATCACGTGCTCTCCACACCCACATCGACCGGCCCCGTGCCCCAACAGGGTGAGGCGTCCCTCGTGCTGCTGCGGCGCGTGGGTGTGGTGAACCCGGCCTCGCTCGACGATTACGTCGCCGCCGGCGGATACACCGCACTGGCGCGGGCTATCGAGATGGGGGCCCACGGCGTCATCGAGGCAGTCACGCAATCAGGACTGGTCGGTCGCGGCGGCGCAGCGTTCCCCACCGGGCGCAAGTGGGCAGCAGTCGCGTCGCAGGAGCAGACCACGCGCTACGTCGTGGCCAACGCCGACGAGAGCGAACCGGGCACGTTCAAGGATCGTGTACTCATGGAGGGCGACCCGTTCGCACTCGTGGAATCCATGACCATCGCAGGGTTCGCGGTGGGTGCACGGCGCGGATACATCTACCTACGAGACGAGTACCGCGATGCACTCGGCATCCTCGAACATGCGATTGCCGCGGCGCACACCGGCGGGTACCTCGGCGACTCGGTACTGCATTCGGGTGTGGGATTCGACATCGAGATCGTGCGTGGTGCAGGCGCCTACATCTGCGGTGAGGAAACAGCCATCTTCAACTCCATCGAGGGCTTCCGGGGCGAACCTCGCAGCAAACCGCCGTATCCCACCGAGGTCGGACTGTTCGGCATGCCCACACTCGTCAACAATGTGGAAACCCTGGTGAACGTGCTGCCCATCCTGACGAGCGGCCCCGAGGCGTTCGCTGCGGTGGGTGCGGGTTCGTCACGCGGCACCAAGTTGTTCTGTCTCTCCGGAGCCGTTGCCACACCAGGCGTCTACGAGGTGCCGTTCGGCATCACCCTGCGCTCACTCATCGAGCGCGCCGGCGGCGTCACTGGGAGCGGCACCATGCAGTGCGTGTTGCTCGGCGGCGCGGCGGGATCATTCGTCACACCCGAGCATCTGGACACCGAGCTCACCCTCGAGGGAACCCGGTCCATCGGAGCAACACTGGGCTCGGGCGTGGTGCATGTGATCGACACGGCTACACCACTCGGTCCTCTGCTCACCCGCATCGCAGACTTCTTCCGTCATGAGTCGTGCGGCCAGTGCGTGCCGTGCCGCGTCGGCACGGTGCGTCAGCACGAGATCGTGACCCGACTCACGCTCGGTGCGCGCCGCAAGGGCGACCTCGAACTGCTGCGCGATGTCGGTGTCGCCATGCGCGATGCCTCGATCTGTGGTCTGGGCCAGACTGCTTGGAACGCCATCGAGTCGGCGATCGACGGTCTGGGGGTGTTCTCGTGACCGATACAGACGGATCGGGAGTCCCCACACACGTCAGCGCGCCACGCCGACGGATCGACGTGCAGATCGACGGCGCTGCGGTGCTCGCCGGGGCCGGGGACACGATCCTCGACGCCTGCCGTTCGGCCGGTGTGGACGTACCCACACTCTGTTACGGCGACACCCTGGAACCTGCGAACGCCTGTCGCATCTGCGTAGTGGAGGTGAGCGGTACCCGTGCGCTCGTGCCTGCATGTTCGCGCAAGGTGGAAGCAGGCATGGAGATCACCACCGAGAACGACCGCACACACCATGCCCGACGCATGGTGCTCGAGTTCCTCGACTCCTCGGTCGATCTCTCCACCACACCGCGTGTGGCCACATGGATGGCGCGCTACGGCGCCGACTCGTCCCGCTTCGGCGACGATGTCGCCACCGTTGCCCAGCCGCCGAAGGTGGACAACAACCTCTACGTGCGTGACTACGCCAAGTGCATTCTCTGCTACCAGTGCGTCGATGCATGCGGCGAACAGTTCCAGAACACCTTCGCCATCGCAGTGGCCGGCCGAGGCTTCGACGCGCGGATCTCCACCGAGTTCGAGACACCGCTTCCCGAGTCGGCCTGTGTCTACTGCGGCAACTGCATTGCTGTCTGCCCCACGGGTGCACTGATGCCGTCCACGGAGTTCGACATGCGCGCAGACGGCACGTGGGATGAAGACAAGCAGTCCACCACCGACACGATCTGTCCGTATTGCGGTGTGGGCTGCAATCTCACGCTGCACGTGCAGGACAATCGCATTGTGAAGGTGACCTCACCGCACGATCACGACATCACCGAGGGCAACCTCTGCGTGAAGGGTCGTTTCGGTTTCGACCACGTTCACGGCGGCTGACCGCCCGACCTCCGGGCCGCGCCACAGCATCTTGCCCGTCGCTCCCCCACGGAACGTCTCGCGCCACTACACAGTGTGGGAGATCGGAAAATTTTCTCCACTTCACCAATCCTCACTACGCCGAGCGACGTGTCTTGCTCATTCGGATGCAAGCGCACCCGGTAGGCGAGCGGAGGAACAGCAGTGGCATCGACGATTACCCTCAATGTGAATGGGGTGAACCGGAGCGTGACGGTGCCTGATCTCAACATGCCGCTGCTCTGGGTGCTCCGTGACTTCCTCGGTCTGACCGGCACCAAGTACGGCTGCGGCATCGAGGTGTGCGGTGCCTGCACGGTCATCGTCGGAAATCAACGCGAGCACGCGTGCGTGTTCAACGTGGGCTCGGCAGTGGGCAAGCGCATCACCACCATCGAGGGACTCTCGAGCGACAACTCGCACCCGGTGCAGAAGGCGTGGATCGACAACCAGGTACCGCAGTGTGGCTTCTGCCAACCCGGCATGATCATGGTGACCGAGGCGGCGCGACGTGCCGGTCGCCACGGCGCGGAGATCATGAACGATTGCACGCACCTCTGCGTGTGTGGCACCTATCAGCGCATCAAGATCGCCGTCACCGGACTGTGAGGCAGAACTGATGAGCGACAACACACTCTCCTCTCCCATCTCGCGCCGCACCCTCGTGAAGGGTGGACTCGGCGGACTCGTGGTCGGTTTGTTCCTCAACGAGGGCACCGGCCTCCCACGGGCCCTCGACGCAGTGCTGCCGGGGTCATCGTCGGCATCAGCGCTCGGCTCCGGCACACAGGTGAATACGTGGCTGCACATCGGCACCGACGAAACGGTCACCCTCACCGTGGGCGCGAGCGAGATGGGTCAGGGCTCGTTCTCGACGCTGGCGCAGGTACTCGCCGAGGAACTGTACGTCGACTACGACTTGGTGTCGGTTGTGCAAGGACAGCCAAGCCTCGTGTCGCCGGCACCCATCGGCTGCTCGATCAGCACAGTGGGCAGTTCGGTGACCCGGAGCAACTTCTGGAAGATGCGCGATGCGGCAGCAATCGCGCGGGAGATGCTGGTATCGGCGGCCATGACGCGCCATGGCGACACGGTGCGAGCCAACTACACCATCTCGAACGGGGTGATCCGACACACCTCCGGTACCACCTACACCTATGGCACGGTGGCGGAGGCCGCTGCGCGTCTCACTCCACCTGCCTCAGCGCCGCTCGTCCCCGACGCCGAGTTCCGGTACATCGGCAAGACCGTGAAGCGCAAAGACCTGCCCGCGAAGGTGAACGGCTCGGCCGTCTTCGGACTCGACGTCCGCCTTCCGGGGATGGTGTACGCGATCGTGAAGCACTCGCCATCGTTCGGCGGGACGCTGAAGGTGCTCCCGGCCACACCGACCGGCATGTTGCGAGTGGTGCCGCTCAAGGTCTGGACAGGAACTGGGCGCGGCCTCGAGGCCGACGGGAACGTGAATGCTGTGGCCGTTGTCGGACCCGACACGTGGACGACGTGGCAGGCCACCAAGCGACTGAGCGTTTCCTGGAACCCGCCGGTGGGCGTCAGCACGCTGAACAGTGCTCAGTTCACGGCGAACTCCCGGGCACTCCTCACCGGTGGAACGCCGTATGTGTCAGGCGGAGCGAACCCGCCGGGCACCGTCTACACGGTGGAGGGGAACGCGAGCGACGCCGCTCGCGCGCTGAGCGGCGCAGCCAAGCGGGTCGATGCGGTCTATTCACTCCCCTATGTGGCCCACGCCACCATGGAGGTGCTGAACTGCACCGTCGACTACGTGCCCGGGGTCAAGTGCGATATCTATGCACCCACACAGGGTGGAAAGACCACGCACAGCCTCGCCGTCGCCATGACCGGACTGGCACCCAGCGCGGTGCGCGTCAACACCACGATGCTCGGCGGTGGACTCGGGCGGAAGTGGGAACAGGACTTCGTGAGCCAGGCCATCCAAGTAGCGATGGCCATCGGCAAGCCGGTCAAGTTGATGTGGCCGCGCGAAGAGGACTTCGCCCACGACCAGTACCGTCCGGCGGCGCTCATCGC
>JAFMJD010000030.1 GCA_017853685.1 Actinomycetota bacterium
TGGGGGCTGGCGGCTACTTGCCCGCATCGGAACCGACTGGCCCCGGGTTGGACATCTTGCAAGGCTAGGCCGCGGTTCGGGAAATCCCACGCAGCGTGGCGCCCTCGGAGGGAGTCGAACCCCCAACCAACCGGGTAGAAGCCGGTCGCTCTATCCATTGAGCTACGAGGGCCACAGCGTTACCGCGGCTTGCCAAATCAGGCTACGCGCAACAACGCCCTAGCCGGCGAGCAATGTGCGTCTCAACAAGTCGAGCGAGGTGATTACCGACATCTCGCGCATCTGTTGGCGTTGACCGGGCAGGCGGACCGTGGTGGTGATCGGCTCGGCGTCACCGATGACGAGGCCGATACAGAGCGTGCCCACGGGCATGCCGTCCTGCTCGCTCGGCCCGGCCACGCCGGTGAGCCCCAGACCCACATCGCTGTTCAGCACTCGCTGCGCACCCAGTGCCATGGCGGCCGCCGTGACTTCGTTCACCACCGGGCCCACGGGAACACCGAGCACGTCGAACTTGACCTCGCTCGCATAGGACACCACCGAGCCGCGAAACACGTCGCTCGCACCGGCCACACCCGTGATCCGCGCACCCACGAGTCCACCAGTCACCGATTCGGCCAGACCGAGCGTGAGCCCGCGCGTACGCAACAGTTGCAGCACCACCGACTCCATCGTCTCGTCGTCGGTACCGAACACCTGCAGTCCGAGCTCGGCCCGAATCTCGGCCTCCACTGGTTCGATCAACGTTCGGGCTGCGTCCGTGTCAGCAGCGCGCGCGGTGAGGCGAACCTTGATGCCCTCCCAGCCGCTCGCAAGGAACGCAAGCGTGGGGTTGCCACGCGCATCGAGGCGCTCGATCACTCCGTCGAGTCGTTCGTTCAGTCCGCTCTCGCTCTCTCCCCACGTGCGCAACGTTCGGGAGAGGATCGTGGCGGTATCGCCGCTGCGTCGGCGCAGGTCGGGTAGCACGGCGCGCTCGAGCATGTCTTTCATCTCGTGCGGCACGCCCGGAACGAGATATGCCACACGTTCGCCCGCCGGGGTCTGCACCGGACAGATGAGCCCCGGAGCAGTACCGCGGGTCTGCGCAATCACCTGTGCGCCGTCGGGCACCTGCGCCTGGCGCAGATTGTTCTCGGCCATTCGCCGACCGCGTGAGGCAAACAACTCACGGATCCGAGTGGCCACTGCTTCGTCGTGGTGCAGGCCCACACCCATCACCTCGGCCATGGCCTCGCGGGTGATGTCGTCATGTGTGGGGCCGAGGCCACCACACACCACCACGGCGTCGGCGCGCTCGAGTGCCTCCCGCAGACATTGCACGATGCGCTCTCGATTGTCGCCCACCTTCACCTGCCGGTGGGTGGCGATGCCGTTCATGGCCAGTTGTTCGCCGATCCACGACGAGTTGGTGTCCACGATCTGACCGAGGAGCAACTCGGTGCCCACGGCGAGCACCTCGCACGACAACACCGGGTTCATGCCGGGATCACTGCAGCCGAACGCTTCGCTCGCTGTGCCTTCACGAGGTAGTCGGCGCCGCTGAGCACCGTGAGTCCGACTGAGATCCAGAGCGTGACCTGCCAGGTCCATGTGGCGCGGCTCGCCGTGAGGGGCAGGACGGCAAAGCCCACTGCGCATTGCTGAGCGAATGTCTTGTACTTGGCCATCCGGGTTGCCGGAACGCTGACTCCCTTGGCGCCGACGAAGGTCCGGTACAACTGGATCACCAACTCACGCACGGCGATCAACAGCACGGGAAGGATCCAGAACACGTCGCGCTGCACCAGGGTGAACATGGCGCCGAGCACCAACACCTTGTCGGCGAGGGGGTCGAGGAACGCTCCCGAGCGCGTCACCCCATGACGACGGGCCAGCGAACCGTCCACCAGATCACTCACACACAGCACGAACCACAGTCCAGTGGCGAACCACGAACCCTTGTGGTCGTCGATGGCGGCAAACATCACCGGCGAGACGAGCAGACGGGTGACCGTGACGAGGTTGGCCCACGTGGCGATAGCACTCGGATCGTTGCTCATGGTCCCGGTGTCACCCCCTGTCCCCGACTGCACCTACTCGACACACCGCTACCGGCAGCCCTCAGGCTCCCGCCAACGGCGGCGACTCCGACAGTAGTGGCCGACCCTCGAGGTCCGGGCCCATGGCCCCCACGATCTCCACCTCGACGAACGTTCCGGCAGCCAGATGATCGGGCACCTCGATGATGCCGTCGATCTCGGGCGCCTCGCGAGTGGATCGCGCCACGCCGGGCCGGTCCACCAGCACTCGCTGCACGGTGCCGAGCAGGTCGTCACGGCGAAGCGCAGTGATGCGGTCCTGCACCTCGCGCAGTTCGCCGAGACGCTCGTCCATCAAGGAACGGCTCACCGCACCATCGAGCTCGTAGGCGTAGGTCCCCTCCTCGGGCGAATACGCAAAGAACCCGCACCAGTCGAGCTGTGCTGCCTCCACGAACTCCAGCAGTTCGTCGTGGTCACGCTCTGTCTCGCCGGGATACCCCACGATGAAGTTGGACCGGAACGCTGCGTGCGGAGCGCGCTCGCGAATGTCGACGATCCGCTGCAGGAATCGTTCGCCGTCGCCCCACCGCCGCATCCGACGCAGCAAGGGTTTGGACACGTGCTGCAACGACAGGTCGAAGTACGGGACACCGGTGTCGAGGATGGCGTCGATCAGTTCGTCGGACAGATCCGATGGGTAGAGGTACAACAGCCGAACCCACTCGGCGCGTTCGGACACCGCTCGCACCAGTGGCACGATGGCACCGGCACCGAGTTCCCCGGGACGGTCCTTTCCGTACGAGGCCAGATCCTGGGCCACCAGCACGATCTCGGGCGCCGCCAACTGCTCGACCTCGGCGAGGATCGACTCCACATCACGGCTGCGCTGCGGTCCGCGGAACGACGGAATCGCACAGAATCCGCACGACCGGTCGCATCCCTCGGCGATCTTCACGTACGCCCACGGCGAAGAGGAACGGGGACGCGGCAGGTTCAACAGATCGAGCGACGGCGCTTCCGACACACGCAGGGGCTTGCGCCCGAGCGACACCGGCACGCCGAATCCGGCAACCTGATCCACCTCGGGCAGTGCCTCGGCGAGTTCGGCGCCATACCGCTCGGCCATGCATCCGGTGACCACGAGACGCGCTCCACGCTTGCGCTGATCGTCCAGCGCCAGGATCGTGTCGATCGACTCACGGCGCGCCTCGTCGATGAAGGCACAGGTGTTCACCACGACGAGATCGGCGTCGGCTGCTTCGTCCGTGGGCACCATCCCATCGGCCAGCAGGGTTCCGATGATCTTGTCGGAGTCGACTTGGTTCTTCGGACACCCCAGGGTCTCGACGAAGAACCGTTTGTTCACAATTCTTCAGACTACCCACCCGATGGCTCGGCCGAGGCCCGACTAAGTTCGCGCACGCACCGCCGCAGCGCAGATCGCCGCTTGCGGACCGAGCCTGGACCATCTCATGACCGAAAACAGCGACCTCGATTCTCTCGTCACGAAGATGAAGTCAGCCACGGCACCGATCCGTCAAACGCTGCAGGGCCTGCACCAGAAGTACCTGCCGCTCGACGCTGGTGAGGTTGCCCACTACATCCCTGAGCTTGCCTCGGCGGACCCGAACGCGTTTGCGATCGCGCTTGCCGGTGTCGACGGCCAGATCGTGGACGTCGGTGACTCCGAGCACCTGTTCAGCATCCAGTCGGTCTCCAAGCCATTCGTCTACGGCCTTGCGCTCGACACCCACGGCAGGGATCTCGTGCTCTCGAAAGTGAACGTGGAGCCATCCGGCGAGGCGTTCAACTCCATCGTGCTCGACGAGGCGACGAACCGCCCCTTCAACCCGTTCGTGAACTCCGGGGCGATCGCCACGACGGACCTCGTCCCCGGAGCCGACTACACGGCACGGGTGAAATCCCTTCTCCGTCTCTTTGCGAACTACGCCGGCCGTCCGGTGTTCGTCGACAACGCCACATTCATCTCCGAACGCTCCACCGGACACCGCAACCGGGCCATCGCCCACCTCATGCTCAACTTCGGGATGATCCAGGATCGGGTGGACGAAACCCTCGAGCTGTACTTCCAGCAGTGCGCGATCCTCGTGAACTGTCGTGACCTCGCCGTGATGGCGGCAACCCTCGCGAACGGCGGGGTCAACCCGGTCACCGGCGTACGGGCGATCGAGGCAAAGCATGTGCGCGATCTGCTGAGCCTCATGTTCTCGTGCGGCATGTACGACTACGCAGGCAGTTGGGGCTACCTCGTCGGTCTGCCCGCCAAGAGCAGTGTGAGCGGCGCAATCATGGCCGTCGTGCCCGGACAGTTCGGCATAGCCGTGTTCTCACCCCCATTGGACGAGCGCGGCAACAGTGTGCGTGGCATCGCCGTGTGCACCGAACTCAGCGAGCGATTCGGCCTCCACGCATTCGACGCTCATAGCACTGGCCCGACGCTCGCCGACGAGTTCCGACCCACTCGACGCTGAGCTTCGCTCAGCGCCCGTCGCGCTCTTGCTCCTGGATGAGCTCCAGCTCGGTGACCGTCATCAACACGGCCCTCGCCTTGGAACCCTCGCTCGGCCCCACCACTCCGCGCTGCTCGAGCAGATCCATGATGCGGCCCGCTCGGGCAAAGCCCACCTTGAGCTTGCGCTGCAACATCGATGTCGAACCCAACTGGCTGCGCACTACGAGATCCATCGCCTGCTTCACGAGCGTTTCGTCCTCGTCGTCGTCGCCCCCGTAGGAAGCGCCGCCACCCATCGAGGACCCTGCTTCGTCACCGTCCACACCGGTCACATAGACCACTTCGGGCGCTTGGCGCTTCCAGTGGGCGACCACCTTGCGGATCTCCTCCTCGGCCACGAATGCACCCTGGATACGAGCAGCAACATTCGAGTTGCCCGGCAGCAACAACATGTCGCCACGGCCCACCAACTTCTCGGCACCCACCTGGTCCAGGATGACCCGGCTGTCCACCTGACTGCTCACGGCGAACGCCATGCGCGCCGGAATGTTGGCCTTGATCACGCCGGTGATCACGTTCGCACTCGGGCGCTGCGTGGCCACGATGAGATGGATACCCACGGCGCGAGCCTTCTGCGCGATGCGTGTGATGCTCTCCTCCACGTCGCGGGCGGCAACCATCATCAGATCGTTCAACTCGTCGACCACCACGACGATGTAGGGCAGACGCTCGTAGGTCACCTCGGAACCGGCCGGAGGCACTAGATCGTTGCGGTCGTACGCGGCGTTGTATCCAGCGATGTCACGGAAGCCCACTTCGAACAGCACGTCGTAGCGGCGTTCCATCTCCTTGACCGCCCACGACAACGCATTGGCAGCCTTCTTGGGATTGGTCACCGGCGCAGTGAGCAGGTGAGGCGAGTTGTTGTACTGCCCCATCTCGACCTGCTTCGGGTCGATGAGGATCAGGCGCACCTGCTCGGGGGTGGTGCGCATGAGGATCGAGGTGATGATGCAGTTGATGCCGCTCGACTTGCCAGCACCCGTGGCACCGGCAATCAGCAGGTGCGGTGTCGTCGACAGGTTGAGGAACACCGAACGTCCGGCGATGTCCTTGCCGATAGCCACATCCAGTGGGTGTGTGGCGGCCTTGGCCTCCGCCGAGGCGAACAGATCGCCGAGCATCACCAACTGCCGGGTCTGGTTCGGCACTTCCACACCGATCGCCGAGCGCCCCGGGATGGGCGCAAGGATGCGCACATCCACTGCGGCGAGCGAGTACGCGATGTCTTTCTGGAGTGCCGTGACACGGGCGACTTTCACGCCGGGCCCGAGTTCGAGTTCGTAGCGGGTCACCGTGGGACCCACGGTCTGGCCGACGAGGCGCACCTCGACGCCGTGCGCGGCCAGTGCGTCTTCGAGCAGCTGTCCACGCGCCTCGATCTCGCGCTGATCAATGGCTTGGTTGGTGGACCGCCCGAGTGACGCAGCCGGCGGGAGTTTCCATTTCGTGGGACGCGAGACAGGACCGAGATCCAGGTGCGGCTGTTCGCCGGGTGCAACCGCATCGTCGAAGACCGGCACTGCTCGGGCCGGGTTGACGCGTGCGGGCGGCGGTGGCGGCTCGGGCGCTGGCGCAAGGTCACCCTCGCCGTCGTAGACACGCACCGAACGACCCGACGGCGCGCGTCCCCCGCGGTCCACCAATGGGTCATCGAAGTCGTCGAACTCCTGGGACTCGTCGAAGTCGTCGAGCGGGTCGTCCTCGGATTCGTCGAAGAGATCGTCGTAGGGCAGACCATTTTCGTCCCGCTCGCTCTGGAGCGTGGACAGGTCATCCCATTTCTGTTTGGCGAGTTTGCCCACGGGCAGCGCAACACGCTGGGTGCCCCGACCGATACGTTCGAAGAATTCACGCGCGGTTTGGCCGGTGACGAGCAACAGTCCAACTACGAGGACGGCAACGAGCAGCACCGAACCGCCGGCCGGCGACAGGAAGGCGCGCAGCGGTGCACCGAACGCTGCCCCGATTCCTCCACCGGCTTCGAGGCGCTCGTCGTAGTTCCCGAGTCCCTCGGGTGCTCCGTTGCCGATGTGCAACAGGCCCACGCCTGCGACGAACACCATGGCCCACCCGATCACGAGCCGACCACGACGTTCGTTCTCGTGATCTCGGATGATGCTCCAACCCAGGCCCACCAACGCAACGGGGACGAAGAACCGACCCACGCCGGCTGCTGCACCGAGCGCCGACGACGTCCCCCGCCCGAACGGACCGGCAAGTTTCAGATAGACGCCGAGTGCCACGATGACACCAAGGGCAATCAACGCGATCCCGAGCACGTCGTGACGACGCCCGCCGAAGGCACTGCGAAAGACCCCCTCGGACGGATCAGGGGTCGTCGCCCGGCCCGAACGGCGGCCCGATGACCCAGACCCCGCGCTCGGGGACCGTCGGGACGACGCGCCCGAAGCACGCGTCGATGAACGCGACGCCGGGGCGCGCGAGCCAGAGGCCCGCGAGGACTGACGCCCGCCCTTGGGGGAACGGTCCGACGTACTCACTGTGCGTCCACGGTACCAACGCGACCCGAGCGGATTCGGGCATGTTGCAGTCCGGTCAGGGCAGGCCCGCACGGGCACATCGACGCCGGCCGAGGATCACTCCATGTCCAGCACCGAACCATCGGCGCCGAGCAGCACCCGGAACTCTCGCTTCGGTGTTCGAACGGTTGCGATGTACTCGATGCCCGAGGCGCCCGCCGTTGCCGAGAACGCGACCACCTCGGATTCCTGCATGTTGCGGACCACCACGTCGATCACCGTGGGGACGAAGTTCAGGTCCGCGCCGGCGAACGTGGGGCCGTCGTACGGCGCGCCGTCGGTCGGCGGCGGGTCCAGCACTCCGTCGCGCACCACGTACGCAAGATCCTGTCCATCGCGCAGCACGAACAGGTTCACCTCTGTCTGGGTGGCATTCACCTCGACATATCGCTGAGGCCCACCCAGTGTCGACTCCAGCAGAGCAATCGCCGGACGGATTCGGTCCACCTGCACCGGAGTGGGCGCGGCCGGTCCGGAGTCGGTCACGGGCACCCGGTCGGTGCTCGTCGTCGTGCTGGTGGTGGCGGACTCACTGCGCTCAGAGCCTGAACATCCGGCAAGCAACGCGGTGACCGACACCACTGCGCTCAGAGCGACCCGCGAGCGGATCGCCGCACGCGCTCGGGTCACGCCTCCATCACCACGGGCACGATCATCGGACGGCGCTTGGTGCGCTCCGACACGAACTTGCCCGTTGCGCGCCGCAACTCTCGTTCGAGGTTGTCGATGTCCCGCATGCCACTGGCCAGCGCACTCGTGACCGCCTCGGCAACCCGGTCACATGCCTCGTCGAGGAGGTCTTCTGCCTCGGGCGCGTACACCCACCCGCGCGTGATGATCTCGGGGCCCGTGAGGATCTCGCCGCGCTGCACGTCGACGGTGACCACCACGACCACCACACCTTCCTCGGCCAGCACGCGACGATCACGCAGCACACCTTGACCCACGTCACCCACGATGCCGTCCACGTACAGGTAACCCGCAGGCACCCGACCCGCCATCTCGATTCCCGAGTCCGATACCTCGAGCACATCACCGTCCTCGCAGACAAGAACGTTCGATCGGGGCACACCCATCACCTCACCGAGTCCGGCATGGGCAACGAGGTGTCGGTACTCGCCGTGAATCGGCACAAACCACTGGGGGCGAACGATCGACAGGTAGGTCTTCAACTCATCGGCCTGTGCGTGACCGGTTGCGTGCACGTCGGCGATGCCCGAGTGGATCACGCGCGCGCCCGACCGCAGCAGACCGTCGATGACCCGATTCACGTTCGACTCGTTGCCGGGAATGGCGTGGCTCGACAGGATCACCGTGTCGTGCTCACCGATCTTGAGGAACTTGTTGTCACCTCGCGCGAGCAGGGCAAGTGCCGACATCGGCTCACCCTGTGATCCGGTGGAGATCACGCACACTCGCTCGGGAGGAAGCCGGTCGATGTCGTCGATGTCGACGAGCATGTTGTCGGGAATGCTGAGCAGTCCGAGATCACGAGCGAGACGCACGTTCTTCTTCATCGACATCCCCAGCGTGGCAACGACGCGTCCGTTCTCGACGGCTGCCTCGGCGATCTGCTGGATCCGGTGGATGTGACTGGCGAAGCTGGCAGTGATCACTCGGCGCCCGCGCTCGTTGTGGAAGATCGTGCGCAGTGCGGCGCCCACCGAACGCTCACTGGGCGCATGCCCGTGCTCCTCGGCATTGGTGGAGTCGCTCAGCAGCAGACGGATTCCGGGCGAGCGGGAGAGCTCGCCGATCCGGGCCAGATCGGTGCGTCGACCGTCCACCGGCGTGAGGTCGAGCTTGAAGTCACCCGAATGCAGGATCACGCCCTGGGGTGTGTGCAGGGCAATGGCGTGGGCGTGCGGTACCGAGTGGGTGACCGGGATGAACTCCACATCGAAGGCGCCGATGCGGCGACGTTCCCCATCGGCCACCACCACGAAATCGGTCCGGCCGAGCAGACCGGCCTCCTCGATCCGGTGGCGGGCGAGGCCAAGGGTCACCGCCGATCCGTAGATCGGGAACGACACCTCGCGCAGCAGGAACTGCAGACCACCCACATGATCCTCGTGACCATGGGTCGCCACGCATCCGACGATGCGGTGCGCGTTGTCACGCAGATACGTGAAGTCCGGAAGGACGAGATCGATGCCGTGCATGTCGGCCTCGGGAAACATCAGCCCGAAGTCGATCAACAGCAACTGGTCGTCCTGTTCCACGACCATGCAGTTGCGCCCGATCTCGCCGAGTCCACCGAGGAAGGCGATACGGACAGGTGCAGCCATGCCGGGCCTCAGCGCTTCGGCCGGGGCGGGTATGTGGCGCGTGCCGCCTCGAGGTTCTTCCACACGACCGGGGCCCGTTCCTCGACGAACGCCGGTGCCGGCCCCATCGGCAGGCGTGCCTGACCGACCTTGAGGCCGAGATGGCGAAGCATCGCCTTGGTGGGAATCGGATTCGGAGCGTCGTCGCCGGTCTCGAAGCCGAAACTCTCGAGCAGTCGTGAGTTCACGTGGCGTGCTCCGGCGATGTCGTTGGCCTCCCACAGGTCGAACATCAGTTGATGATCGCTCCCTGCCCACGCTGTAGCGACACCGATGACGCCAACGGCGCCCACCGCCATGAGCGGCAACGTGAGGCCGTCGTCGCCGGAGTACACCTCGTAGCCAGCAGGTGCCTGCGCGATCACGTTCGCCGTCTCGGCAGGATTCCCCGCTGCATCCTTCAGCGCCACGATGTTGGGCACCTCTCGGGCGAGGCGCAGCAGTGTCGCCGTGCTGATCTTGCGACCGGTTCGGACCGGAATGTCATAGACCACGATCGGCAACTCGGTGCTTCCGGCGATCGCCCGGATGTGTGCCTCGATGCCCGCCTGCGCAGGGCGGTTGTAGTACGGGCACACCGCAAGGATCCCGGCTACACCGAGTCGACTTGCAGCAGTGGTCATGTGGATGGAGTGCGCAGTGTCGTTGGTACCCGTTCCCGCAATCACCGGAATGGTCACTGCCTCCACCACTGCCGCGAACAGGTCGAGCCGCTCGGTGTCGGTGAGCACCGGCGCCTCACCCGTGGTGCCGGCAACCACGAGTCCCTCGTTGCCGTTCGCCTGCAGGTACCGAGCGAGGGCTTGGGCACCGTCGAGGTCCAGTGCCCCGTTGTCGTCGAACGGGGTCACCATCGCGGTGAGCACCCTCCCGAAGCGGGCCATCAGAAGGAACCCTCTGCAGCTCGATCGATACCCAGGGTCAGGATCAGGTCTTCGTGCAGTTCCATCCAGACATCGTGGTAGGAGTTGCACATCACTCCGGTGAACATCTTGACCTCGCCCCCTCGGAGTCGATCGAGTGAACCGCCGAGACGCGGCGTGTACGGGGTCATCCGTTCGTGTGCCGATGCGAGCGTGGACACGATCGGGCGGGCGCGCTCGTCGAACGACACGAGCCGAGCGATGACCTTGGAGTCGTAGGCGGCGTCGGAGTGATCGTTCACCTTGTTCGCGTCGCCGTCCACCAACTGCCAGTCACCGCACAGCGACTTGAACTCGACGTTCAACTCGAGGAAGGCCGGATATGTGGCCTCGATCGCCTTGCGAACCTCGGCGGGCGCATCCTTGGCGAGTTCGGCGCGATGTGCTTCTTTGCCCGCCGGAGTGAGTTGCCACAGGGCACGCGCCTCGCGGAACAGGGCGTGTTCGACCTCTTGGAGCGACGCAAGGTGACCCTCCACCTCGTCGAGTCCCAGTCCGGCGATCTCGGCGACCATGTCGGACTTGGCAAAACCCTTGATGCGCAGGGCATGGAAGGAGCGGAATCGGGGTTCGGAAACGGCCATCGGGGCCATCGTAGTGAGGCCCGTCGGGGCAACCGGGGAGATTCCCCGCCCGAGACCGGCTCAGCCAGGGATAGGGGCGGGCGCGTCCTTGCCCAACTCGAACTTGAGGTACTCCTCGCCGGTGCTCTCCCAGTCCTCGAACTGGATGACGTTCATGTCCTCGAAGCGACGACGCAGCCATGCGTCGTTGCGGTCGAGCAGACCGAGCTTCTTGCAGTTCGGCACGATCTTGGAGAAGAGCATCTGCTGGAACAGGCCCCGAGTCGGGTCCACGAGCACGAGCGGCACGATGTCACGCGGCTTGACCCCCATGCGCTCCCACACCTCTTGGGACAAGAAGCGGTCACGCATACGAACCGCTGCCTCGAACGCGAACTCCTGACGCTCCTTGAGTTCGGCGTCGCTCATCTCGTCGTAGACCTCCTTGAGCGACAGCACGCCGAAGGCCACGTGACGGGCCTCGTCGCTCATCACGTAGCGAAGCAGCTGCTTGAGCAACGGCTCACCCGTGAGCTGGTGCAGGAAGCCGAATGCGGCCAGCGCCAACCCCTCCACCATCACCTGCATGCCGAGGTACGTCATGTCCCAGCGGCTGTCGTTGACGATGTCGTCGAGCAACATCCGAAGGTGCGCATTGACCTGGTACGACCCACCGAGCTTTTCGTCGATGTAGCGGGCAAAGACCTCGACGTGCCGCGCCTCATCGACCACCTGTGTGGCCGCGTAGAGCTTCGCGTCGTACCACGGAACGGTCTCGGTGATCTTGGCGGTGCACAGCAGGGCACCCTGCTCGCCGTGCAGGAACTGGCTGAGGGTCCAGCGGCGGTTCTGCACGCCGAACTCCATCCACTCCTTGTCGCCCCACTTCTCCACCGGGGTTCCCACGTAGATCTTGGGATCGACACCCGAACCGATGACCGCTTGATCTGCAGTGATCGTCTTCTCCAGATCCACCTCGGTGTCCCACGGCAGATCAGTCGTGCCGTTCCACTGCCCGGTCTTGGCCTTTTCGTAGAGACGCCGGAGCGCAGGGCGTGCGAGCGAGTAGTCCCACGTGAAGATCGTGTCGGCGTTGTTCTTCACGATGTGCTCGACTTCGTTCACATCGGTGTTGGACACCGACAGGATCGCCTCGATGTCGTTGAGGTCGGTGCGGCCGAGGATGTCTTCGGTGGTGGACATGGCTCTGTCTCCTCTGAGTGGTTCGGTGGATGTGGTTCGGTGGATGGGAATCGATTGCTTGGCGGGTGGCTGGGGGTCGTCTACGAGATCGGTACGGAGAAGCCGGGAAGCACGAACCGGCGCACGAAGACCGTCGCCTGTTCGACATCGCCGAGATCCGTCGACGGGGAGGGGGCAAGGAAGTACGACACCACCAGCCGACTGACCCATTCGGCGAGTTCGGCGGCGGCATCATCGGCGAGGAATGGCGCAAACCGCGGTCCGAGCACGGTGGTGGCCGCACTCACGATCTTGGGCATGCTCTCGACTCCGAGCGAACGTGCCACCTCTCCGGGTTCTGATGCGAGCATCAACTGCAGATGCACATCGCCGCGGAGTTGCTGGGTTGCATGCGTGACGATGCCCACGATGAGTTCCTCGAGGGTGTCGACCGCCGCAAGATGCGCGTCGAGTTCGTCGAGGAAGCGCCGGATGTCCCGTTCGCGCAGGGCCTCGAAGAGCACCTCACGGCCCCCCGGGAACAACCGGTACAGGGTGGCTCTCGAGATGTGGGCCTCGGTGGCGATGTCGTCCGCGGTGACCCGACTGATCCCCCACCGATCACAGCAGACGCGAGCGGCGTCGAGCACACGATCCGTGAGGGACACTTCCACGAGTGAGACGCTAGGACGCTTTGTGTCTCACCGTCAACGGACGTCTGTCCCTCCGACCGCGCGGCGGGTGGGCACTGGTACCGTGACCTGCATGAACTCCCCCATCACCCCCCAGATCGGGCGGCCCCGCGCCGCTTCACGTTTGCACCGACTCGTGGCCCTCGGGGCCGCCGGCGCTGCGCTCGTGGGCCTCGTGGCCTGCTCGGACGACTCTGACGCCGAGTCCACCACCACGGCCGCCACCGCCACATCGGAGGCAGGCACCGCCACCCCCGCCGACTGCGCCAAGGACGTCGCCACGGTCACCGACGGCAAGCTCACCATCGCCACCGGCAACCCTGCCTTCGCACCGTGGGTGATCGACGACAAGCCCGAGACCGGACAGGGTTTCGAGGCTGCCGTGGCCTACGCAGTCGCCGAGCAACTCGGATACACCAAGGAGCAGGTGACCTGGGTGCGTACCGGATTCGACGAGGTGATCGCGCCGGGGCCCAAGAGCTTCGACTTCAACCTGCAGCAGTACTCGATCACCGCCGAGCGCGCCAAGGTGGTCTCGTTCAGCAACCCGTACTACATCACCAACCAGGCACTCGTGACCTTCGCCGACTCCAAGTTCGCGAGCGTCACCAAGTTGAGTGAGCTCAAGGACGCGAAGCTCGGAGCCGCGGTCGGCACCACGAGCCTCGACTTCATCCAGAACGTCATCAAGCCCACGGCCGGAGCCCAGGCGTTCGACGACAACACCGCAGCCAAGACGGCGCTCGAGAGCAAGCAGATCGACGGCCTCTTGGTGGACCTGCCCACGTCGGGCGCCATCGCGTACGGCGAACTCACCAACGGCGCTGTGGTGGGTCAGTTCGTCCGCCAGGGCGATGAGCGCGGCGACGAACTCGGCATGCTGTTCACCAAGGACAACCCGCTGGTTGCATGTGTGAATCTCGCCCTCGAGGTGCTCAAGAGCAGTGGCCAGCTCGACCAGATCGAGACCGAGTGGCTGAAGGGCAGCAACGGCATCGCGGTCATCGCCCGCGACTGATCGCCCGAACGTGCCCCCGCTCCGGAGCACCATCTCGCACCGCACACGGATGCGCCCGTGACCGCGGTCGGCCCCACTCGCCGACAGCGATACGAGGCGCGCCAACGTCGACGCAGCGTCATCATCGCCACCGTCTCCACGGTGGTGGTGGTGACCCTCGTCGTGGTGCTGGTGCCGCTCACCTCGGGATGGGACCGGGTCCGGGCGGCGTTCTTCGACGGCGAAACATTCCGCAAGACGTTTCCGCAGTTACCGGGGCGCTTCTGGTACGACATCCAGATCTTCTTGATCTGCACGCCGTGCATCGTTTTACTCGGTCTGCTCATCGCCTTCGCTCGGAACGTACGGTCCCCCGTGCTGTATCCGTTGCGGCTGTTCGCCACCGTCTACACCGACGTCATGCGCGGCGTACCGATGATTCTCTGGATCACCATCATCGGCTTCGGCATCCCGGGACTCATCCAGAACCGTACGTGGGGCAAGGCCATCATCTGGGCCTCAGTCGCTCTGGTGCTCGCGTATTCGGCGTATGTGGCCGAGGTCTTCCGCGCCGGCATCGAGAGCGTGCACGAGAGCCAGCGAGCGGCCGCCCGCTCGCTCGGGCTGTCCTCTCGGCAGACGATGTTCCATGTGGTGCTCCCCCAGGCGGTGCGCCGGGTTGTACCCGCCCTCATGAACGACATGGTGAGCCTGCAGAAAGATGTGGCGCTCGTGAGCATCGTGGGCCCCATCGAGGTGCTCCGCCAAGCCGGCATCGCGAAGGCGAAGTTCTACAACTTCACGCCGTACATCGGTGCTGCGATCCTCTTCCTCTGCGTTTCGATCCCCCTCACACGCTTCACGGATCACCTGCTGGCGCGTGAGCGGCGTCGCATGTCCGGGACGGCCGTGCGATGACCACCCCGAAACTCCGCATCCGAGGGATCGTCAAACGCTTCGGCGAGCGCACAGTCCTCGACGGCATCGATCTCGACGTGACGCGAGGCGAGGTCATCTCACTCATCGGGTCATCGGGTTCGGGCAAGTCCACGCTGCTCCGCTGCATCAACCTGCTCGAACCGACCGACGACGGCTCCATCGAACTCGACGGCGTGGACATCGCAGAGCCAGGACTGCCGGCAGACCCGGTACGTCGTCGGATCGGCATGGTGTTCCAGAGCTTCAACCTGTTCCCACACATGACGGTGCTGCGCAATGTCACGCTCGGCCCGCGCAAGGCACTCGGCCTGGCCGCCGGCGAAGCCGACGCGAGGGCACTGGATCTACTGACGCGTATCGGACTCGCCGACAAGGCCAACGAGTACCCCGACCGACTCTCGGGCGGCCAACAACAGCGAGTCGCCATCGCCCGCGCACTCGCCATGCAACCCGAACTGATGCTGCTCGACGAGGTGACCTCCGCGCTCGACCCCGAACTGGTGGGCGAGGTGCTCGACCTCGTGCGAGATCTCCGCACTCAGGGAATGACAATGCTCATCGCCACCCACGAGATGGCGTTCGCCCGAGAGATCTCGGATCGGGTCTGCTTCCTCGATGCCGGCCGCATTCTCGAGCAGGGATCACCCCAGACGATCTTTGCGAACCCCCAGCAGGAACGCACCCGCGAGTTCCTGCAGCGCATCATCGACCTCGGCTGAACACCCTGCGCTCAGGTGCCGGGAAACTGGTAGTCGGCGAACCGGTCACGCAGGGTCTTCTTGGAGAACTTCCCCACACTCGTCTTGGGAACCTCGTCGATGAACACCACATCTTCGGGCAACTGCCACTTCGCGAGCGTCGGACGGAGATGGTCGATCACCTCGTCCTTGGTCATCGTCTCGCCGGGCCGCACCACCACACAGGCCAGCGGCCGCTCACCCCACTTCGGGTGGACACAGCCGATCACGGCCGCTTCTTTCACCTTCGGGTGCGCCATCAGTTCGTTCTCGATCTCGACCGACGAGATCCACTCACCACCGGACTTGATGAGGTCCTTGGTGCGGTCCACGAGGCGGATACGACCGAACGGATCCACGGTGGCCACGTCGCCGGTGCGGAGCCAGCCGTCCTCGGTGAAGCTCTCGCCAGCGCGCTCGTCGTTGTAGTAGGTACCCGTCACCCACGGACCCGCACACTGCAACTCGCCGCTCGTCTCGCCGTCCCATGGGAGCGGATTTGTGGTGCCCGGCTCCACCACGCGGCCCTCGACGCCGAACAGCGTGCGGCCCACCATCGTTCGCAGTTCGGCCTTCTCGTCCTCCGGAAGGTCTGCTTCGGAACCCAGAATGGTGCACACCGCCGCAACCGGCGATGTCTCGGTCATTCCCCACGCCTGCAACAGCGGAATCCCGAGTTCGGTGCGAAAGCCCTCCGAGAGTCCCTTGGGGACCGCCGAGCCCCCACACGGGATGGCGCGCAGCACATGAGCGCGCCCGCGCATCTCGGGCAGCACCGCCTGCCAGATCGTGGGCACACCAGCGGCCACCGTGACTCGTTCATCCACGATGAGATCCGCAACCGCAGGACCCGACAGATCGGGGCCGGGCATCACGAGTCCGGTTCCCGCGGCAACCGCAGCATGTGCGAGACCCCACGCATTGGCGTGGAACATCGGCACCACCGGCAGGATCACGTCGGACTCACGCACAGCAACACCGTCGGCAAACATGGTGGCCATCGTGTGGAGGAACGTCGAACGATGGCTGTACACCACGCCCTTCGGATTTCCCGTGGTACCGCTCGTGTAACACATCGATGCAGCACGATGCTCGTCGGTGACCCGGAACCCCACGGGCGCGGCTGCCGCAAGGAGATCCTCGTACTGATGCAGCGGAATGCCCGCAAGATCCTCGGGGATCTCGCCCTTGCCGTCGTCCATGAGCACCAAGTGTTTGACGGTGCGGAAGGTAGGCAACAGCGGCGCGAGCAACGCGAGCAGCGACCGATCCACGAAGATCACTTCGTCCTCTGCGTGATTCACGATGTAGGTCAACTGCTCGGGAAACAGACGAATGTTCAGCGTGTGCAGCACGCGCCCGGTGCAGGGTGCAGCGAAGTACAACTCGAGGTGTCTCGCCGTGTTCCACCCGAACGTGGCCACCCGACCCAAAGGTGAGATCCCCAGCGCATCGAGCACCCCGCCGAGCCGACGGGTGCGCTCGGCCCAGACCCCGTAGTTGGTGCGCTCACGTCCGGTCGCCGTGGCCGTGACGATCTCTTTGTGCCGGTGATACGTCTCTGCCCGCTCGAACAGGTGCACGATCGTCAGCGGGTACTCCTGCATGGTGCTGTACATGGATTCGACGTTAGTGTGAAAGCGTCGTGAGCACCGCCGCCACCTCCCCGCAAGAGCGCGATGCTCGCCTCCAACTGCTCATCGGCGTGTACGTGCTGCTCTACGCGGCGGCGAACGTCGGCTCGGTCATGGCACCGCGCATCGTGGAGCGCAACCCCGAGTTGCTCCTTGCGCTGTCGAGCCGGATACGACACCTGCTCTTCGCCGTGCCGGCCGGTGTGTCGCCCGGACTCTACGGACTCATCGGTTTCATCCGCATCGTGGTGGCCGGGACGGTGTGCTTCCTGCTCGGCCGTTGGTACGGCACCCGGGGGTTTGCGTGGCTCGACCGCCAACTCGGCGATCAACGCCCGGCCGCGCTCCGCTGGATCGAGGCCGCCACCGACCGGGTGGGCCCCTTGTTCGTGTTCCTCATGCCCGGTTCCAACATCGTCTGTGCGCTCGTCGGGCACCGCCGAATGGCACCACGACTGTTCTTCTCCCTCATGGCGCTCGGCACGGTGGCACGACTGTGGTGGGTGTGGCTCGCCGCCGACCACTTCGAGTCCGAACTCAAAGACGCGCTCGGATGGATCAGTCGTTATCAGTGGTGGCTCGTGGGCGGCTTCTTCGCCCTCACGGTGTTCCAGGCGTGGCGACGCGGTGCAGCAACCTCGCGTGCCACGGCGACGATTGCCCGCGCCGAACCTGACGAGTCCGAAACCACCGAGGAGTCCTGAGATGGCAGATCACGCACCGAGACGCATCACTCCGCGCTCGTTGCTGATCGTCGGCGCAGGCGGCCATGCCCGAGTGCTCATCGACCTCCTCGACGCATCCGGTCAGTACGAGGTCGTCGGTTTGGTGGACTCGCACCTCCCCGCAGGATCACTCGTCAACGGTTTCCCCGTGCTCGGCCCCGATTCGAGCGAACACCTGCAGTCGCTCGCTGCACAGGGAATCGAACTCGCCACCAACGCGGTGGGAGGCATCAACGACCGGGCGCTTCGCTCATCGGTGTGCTCACGAATCCAGTCGGCGGGCTTCTCACTGCCGGTGCTCGTGCACCCGTCGGCCACGGTGGACCGCAGCGCTCACCTCGGAGCCGGCACGCAGGTCCTGGCCGGCGCGTACGTCGGTGCCGGGGCGCAGATCGGAGCCGACTGCATCGTCAACACACATGCGGTGGTGTCGCATGACTGTGTGCTCGGCGACCATGTGACCGTGTCGCCCGGAGCGATGCTCGCCGGCGGCGTGCGCGTGGGTGCGAACACGCTCATCGGAATGGGTGCAACGGTGTACTTGGGACTCACCGTCGGGTCACGAGTGGTCGTGGCCAACGGTGCCGCAGTGTTCGCCGACGTCGTCGACGACGCCGTGATCCGACACCGTTAGGCGTCGATGCGGGTCCTCGCCGACCACCGCCACCGGGCCGTCAGAGGCCGAGCATTGCTTCGAGACCCAGCGTGAAACGGTCGGTACGCGCAGCAATGCGATGACACGCAAGCACCACGCCGGGCATGAAACTCGCACGGTCGAACGTGTCGTGGCGCACGGTGAGCGTCTGTCCGGTCGTGCCCAGGATGACCTCCTGTGTGGCGATCATCCCGCGCATGCGCACCGCGTGCACCCGAATACCCGTGGGCCCGAGTCCGCCGCGGGCGCCGGGATACACCTCGTGCTTGGTGGGGTCGGCTGCCCACGGTTCGGTTCGCGCTGCCGCCATGCGCTGCGCCGTCGTGACCGCCGTACCCGACGGCGCGTCGGCCTTTGCGTCGTGATGCATCTCGATGATCTCCGCAGTCTCGAAGAACGGGGCGGCCATCTCGGCGAACTTCATCATGAGCACCGCACCGATCGCGAAGTTCGCGGCAACCAGACAGTTGCTCGACGCGAACGCCGAGCGGAACCCCACGAGGTCACCCTCGGAGAATCCCGTGGTTCCCACGACAGCGTGCATCCCCCGCGCAGCGAGCCAGGGCAGGGTCTCACGCGCTGCGGCAGCAACGGTGAAGTCCACCACCACCTCGGCACCTGCGCGCTCGAGTTCGCCCAACGAGGCGCTGACGGTCGCACCCGATCGATGCTGACCTGCGGCGAATGGGTCCACTGCCGCTACCAGCGAGAGTCCCGCGTCGGCAGCAACCGCTGCACACACGGCAGTACCCATCTTGCCCCCAGCGCCCACGACTCCGACTCTGATGCTCATCGCAACACCTCTCCCACTCCCCGAACGAGGACCTCTCCATTGTGCTACGCCCGGTGCCGTCGGCCAGACTGCATTGCGACATGGCACGCATTCTCATCACCAACGACGACGGCATCGACGCCCCGGGTATCTCGGCACTCGCCCACGCCGTCGCCGATCTCGGCCACGACGTCGTGATGGCGGCCCCCCTGCACGAATCCAGCGGTTCGGGCGCAGCCATCGGCTACCTCTCCCACGGTGTCGACATCCGGGTGGAGGCGCGACGCTTCGAGACGATCGACCACATCCCAGCATTCGGCGTGGAGGGTCCCCCGGCGCGATGCGTCTTTCTCGCCTTCCTCGGTGCCTTCGGCGACAAGCCGGACCTCGTGCTCTCGGGTGTGAACCCAGGCCTCAACACCGGACGCGGCCTGCTCCACAGCGGCACCGTGGGCGCTGTGCTCGCCGCCGCCGACTTCGGCATCAGCGGGATGGCGTTGTCGCTCGACATCACCACGCTCGAATCCGCACGCTGGGCGACCGCCACCGAGGTGGCGCGTCGAGCCCTCCCCGTGCTGGAGGCGGCTCCACGCAAGACGGCGCTGAACGTGAACATTCCCGACCTCGCCTACGACCAACTGCTCGGCGTCCGCCAGGCGCGCATCTCGGCGTTCGGACCGAGTTCGACCTCGGTGGTCGAGGTGGAACCCGGCCTGCTCCGCGTCGTGGTCACACCTCGCGAGGTCACGCTCAAGCCCGACACCGATACGGCACTCGTCGCCGACGGCTACGTGGCGATCACGAGTCTCGTCTCGCCGCGTGCCGTGGATCCCGGCGAAACACCTACTCTGCTCGCCGGCGCGCTCGGTCTTTCCTGATCGACCCTGATCGACTGCGCGCACGCTCGCAGGTCACGCGAGCAGCGATGCAACCTCGACCGGGCCGACTGCGCAGCGCACCCGGGGACCACTCAGCACGCGCTCGATCACGCGACGGGTGTCGTCGAGGGTGACCGCATCCCAACGGGCGACCTGTTCGGGGATCGGACGGATGCGTCCGTAGTGGGTCATCGACGAGCCGAGTCGTTCGAGGCGGCTGCCCGTCCCCTCGAATCCCATGGCGAAGGCTCCGGTGAGATAGCCCTTTGCGATGTCGAGCTCGTCGGCAGTGATGCCGTCACGCACGAGCAGATCCAGTTCGGTCTCGATCATCGTGCGCACCTGCACGGCGTGCTCGGGGTTGGTGGCCGCATAGGCGGCGAACAGCCCCGAGTCCGAGAAGCACGACGAGCTGGAGTAGGTGCTGTAGGTGAGCCCTCGCTCCTCGCGGATCTTCTGGAACAGACGGCTCGACGGGCCACCACCGAGCGCGTGCACCACCATGTCGAAGGCCTCGCGGTCTGCATCATGCCGGTCGAGTGCACGCCCACCGATGACGAGATGCACCTGCTCGGTATCGCGTTGCTCCCCCGCAACGGGCACGAGCGGCCCGGCGGGTGCTTCACGGCACAACTCGCCACTGGCCACGCGTCCCGGCGACAGATGACCATCGGCCCAGTCGACGATCTCGTCGTGCGACACCGGTCCGGCCACGGCAAGCACCATGCGGTCGGCTCCATAGTGAGCACCGAAGAATGCCCTTACTGCATCGGCCGAGATCCGTTCCACCGTGGCCGGTGCACCGCCGGTCTCGCGACCCAGGGGGTGAGCCGGGAACGTCGCCTCGCTGAAGAGTCGGTACGCGGTGTCGTCGGGAGCATCGTCGTCCATCGACAGTTCCTCGAGGATCACCTGTCGTTCGCTCTCGATGTCGGCATCACGCAGTGCAGGCGAGGTCACCACATCAGCAAGGATGTCCAGTGCAAGCGCCAGTCGGGTCGCCGGTACTCGACACAGGTACGCCGTTGACTCCTTCGCCGTGTAGGCGTTCATGTCGCCACCCACCCGATCGACCGACGTGGCGATCTCGAGTGCGGTTCGCCGTGCCGTTCCCTTGAACAACAAGTGCTCGAGGAAGTGCGACACCCCGCACAGCTCCGCCGGCTCGTCACGCGCCCCGACACCTACCCAAATGCCCGCAGAAACGGAGAGAGCCCCGGGCACGTGTTCGCACACGACCCGGAGCCCACTCGCAAGAGTGCTGACGGTGATATTGGCGTCAGCGATGGCGTCGGCCACGGTCACCGCCGCGTCCGCGATCGCCGCCGCGGCCACCGCGGTCGCCGCCACGGTCACCACCGCGCTCATTGCCACCGGCCTCGCCGCCGGGACCGAGATCACCGAAGATCTCACGGGCTTCGTCGTCGAAGGACTCTTCGAACGACACGCCACGACCCGAGCGCTCACGCCGCTCACCGCGATCGCCACGATCACCGCGATCGCCACGGTCACCACGATCGCCGCTGCTCAGTGCCGACTCGGGGATCTCGAGACCCACCGGCGTCAGGGACACCTTGCCCTTTTCGTCGATCTCGTCCACGGTCACCTGGATCTCCTGACCGAGGCTGAGCACGTCTTCCACTTGGCTGATGCGCTTGCCGCCACCCAGCTTGGAGATGTGCACGAGACCATCGCGGCCGGGAAGGATGTTCACGAACGCACCGAACTTGGTGATGTTCACCACGCGACCGGCGTAGGTGGCTCCCACCTCTGCCTTGGGCGGATCCACGATCATCAAGATGCGCTCGCGCGCCGCTTCCACCTTGTCGCCGTCGGTGGAACCAATGGTGACAATGCCGAACACGCCGTCGTCGTCGATGGCGATGTCTGCGCCGGTCTCCTGCTGGATGGTGTTGATGACCTTGCCCTTGGGCCCGATCACCTCACCCACCTTGTCGAGCGGAATGGTGAAGTTCACGATCTTCGGTGCGGTGTCGCGCACCGACGGCCGCGGTGCCGAGATCGCGCTGTTCATCACATCGAGGATCTGCAGACGTGCCTCTTTGGCCTGCTGCAGCGCAGCGGCCAGCACATCGGCGGGGATGCCGTCGATCTTGGTGTCCAACTGCAGTGCCGTCACGAAATCGGCGGTGCCGGCAACCTTGAAGTCCATGTCACCGAAGGCATCTTCGGCCCCGAGGATGTCGGTGAGCGTGGTGTACTTGCCCTCGGCGAAGATCAGACCCATCGCGATACCCGCAACGGGAGCCTTGATCGGCACGCCTGCGTCCATGAGCGACAGGCTGCTCGAGCACACCGACGCCATCGACGTGGAACCGTTGGACGACAGCACCTCGGAGACGAGGCGCAGCGTGTACGCGAACTCCTCCTGGCTCGGGACCACCGGCAGCAGTGCACGCTCGGCGAGGGCACCGTGGCCGATCTCGCGACGCTTCGGTGAACCCACGCGACCGGTCTCGCCGTTCGCCCAGGGCGCCATGTTGTAGTGGTGCATGTAGCGCTTCTGGGTCTCAGGGGTGAGGGTGTCCAGCAACTGATTCATGCGCGGCATGGCGAGGGTGGTGATGTTCATCACCTGGGTCTCACCACGCTGGAACAGGCCCGAACCGTGGGCCGTCACCAGCACGCCGACCTCGGCCGACACCGGACGCAGGTCCTTCGGGCCACGGCCGTCGATGCGCACACCCTGCTCGACCACGCGCTTGCGGACGAGCTTCTTGGTGAGGCTGCGAACGGCCTCCTTGATCTCTTTCTCGCGACCCGCGAACGCGCCGGGAGCATCCTTGGTGCCGCACAACTCGGCAACCGTCTCTGCTGCGGCAGCATCGGTTGCGGCGTTGCGCTCGGCCTTCAGTGCGATGGTGATGGCCTTGGCAAGCTTGTCGGTGGCGACGCGGGCAACGGCGTCACGTACGTCGTCGCCGTAGTCGAGCACCGGCTTGTACGACAGCGGAGCGATGGGACCACGGGTGCCCACCACGGCGTCGACGAGCTGACGCTGCAGCGCGATGGACTCCTTGATCCAACGCTTCGAGGCCTCGAGACCTCCGGCGATGACCTCTTCGGTCACCTTCGGGGCACCTGCCTCGTAGTACGAGTAGGACTTCTCGGTGCCGCCGGCTTCCACCATCATGATGGCCACATCGCCGTTGTCGAGCTGACGTCCGGCAACCACGAGTTCGAACGTGGACTCCTCGCCCTCTTCGAAGGTCGGGTGCGGGATCCACTCGCCGCTCTGGCTGTAGGCCACGCGGACGGCACCGATGGGCCCGTCGAACGGGATGCCGCTGATCATGAATGCAGCCGACGCCGCGTTGATCGACAAGATGTCGTGCGGGTTGGTCTGGTCGGCACCCAGCACGGTGATGACCACCTGGGTCTCGTTGCGGTAGCCGTCGGGGAACGCCGGGCGCAGCGGTCGGTCGGTGAGGCGGCACGTGAGGATTGCGTCCTCGGTGGG
>JAFMJD010000031.1 GCA_017853685.1 Actinomycetota bacterium
GCCGTCGCGCTGGTGGCACTGAGCGCATGCAGCAGCGGACGAGTGGCCGTCGACTCCGGAGACCCCACGCAGTCCTCGTTGACGTCATCGTCGACCATCACCGCCAGTAGCACGGCGGTCTCACCCGATACGGGGATCACCACCACGTCGCTCTCGAGCGGCGCGGCAACCACGACCTCCGCAACTCCCACCACTGCGAACGCAGCCCCGACGTCCACCACGGCGCCACCAAGCGATGGGAAGGCACTCGCCATCGAACTGCTCGCGCTCATCGTGGTGCAGAACGAACGAGGCGCAGGCTACGACCGAGATCTGTTCGCCCATTGGGAAGACCTCGATCGTGATGGGTGCGATACCCGTCAGGAGGTGCTCGCGCGGGATTCGCTCACACCGGTGCAGATCGATCCGTACCGATGCCGAGTCGTGGAGGGTGACTGGTTCTCCGCGTACGACGGGCAGTCCACGTCGCTTCCGTCCGACATCGACATCGACCATGTCGTGGCACTGAAGGAGGCGTGGGACTCGGGCGCATGGGAGTGGTCGTCCACGACGCGCATGTTGTACGCGAACGACCTCACCGATCGTCGAACGCTCATTGCGGTGTCGGACAACTCGAACCAGTCCAAGTCCGACAAGGATCCGTCGAACTGGATGCCACCGCTGCGTTCCGACTGGTGCCGATACCTCGGGGACTGGGTGTCCATCAAGGTCCGCTGGAATCTCTCGATGGACCAGAGCGAGTTCGGCAGGATCCGCAATCTGCTCGACGACGAGTGCGCAGGACTGCGGGTGGTCGTACCCTCGCCGCCTCCTGCTTCCACGTCGGGTGCCGGTGGTGGGGCGTCCGGTGGTGGCGGCGGTGCCGTGACGAGCACGAGTGTCGGCGCCGACTCGGGCTCGGGTGGGGATGTGTACTACGCCAACTGCACCGCAGCGCGCGCCGCAGGGGCGGCACCGATCTACGTCGGGGATCCGGGTTATCGACGCGCCTTGGACCGCGATGGCGATGGCATCGCCTGCGAGGGCTGACTCAACCCGTCCAGCGCGTGTGGAACGACTCGGCGAGCAATTGACCGTCGGGTGCGGCCACGGCGCCGTGTTCGAGGCAGAGTCCCGACGTGCTGATGTCGGATCGCAGTGACACAGCCAACCACTCATCGTCGAGCAGTGTGCGGGCGAGTGGTCGATGGATGTGCACCGTGTAGTCAACGCTCACGCCACCAGTCGGGGGATCCACCTTGGTCCATGCCGCGGGTGGAAAGAAGTCCAACACCATCACGAGCCATGCGGTGTCGATCGGCCGCGGTTCGCTCGGGCGAATGTGTCCCTGGAGCACTGCATGCTCCGATCGGGTGAGCGGCAGGTGTGCAGGGTCGAGCAGGCCGTTGCCGTGGTCGAGGTGTCGGATGCCCGGCGGCCCGGGAACCACGATGCAGTCGGCGACCGGAGGAACCGGGAGCGGTGCGGCGTGGTCCCACTCCGAACCCGGCGCGGCTGCAGCGGTCGTGACGCGTGTGCTCGTGGTGGGCTTGCCGTTCTGGGTCAGGGTCACCACGAATGTGGACAGACTGCGACCAGCCCGCAGTGTCTCGATGGACATCGATGCCGGGCCCACTGCGACAGGTCGCAGAAAGCTCGTACACACCGTGCGGACGGTCTGGGTGTCGAGTCGTGCCTCGATGGCACGTACCGCCAGTGCCGTCACGTATCCACCGTGGGCACCCATCAGCGACGCCCACGCCTCCGAGAGCGCGAGGTCGAGATGGTCGGGATCGGCCGGGTGGAACTGCAACACGGTGGTCTGGTCGAAAACTGTCATCAGGCCCTCCTGCAACCACGGTAGTCACCGAGGTGCGTCGGTCGCCCTAATGTTCGAACGGATGCCCTCGTCGACGATTCCGGTTACCTGTGTCATCAGCCGCTGACGAGTGGCGCGGCGATGACCGCACCGCGTATCTCGCCGTCTGGTGGGGGCTCTCGACGCTGTTCCACGTCCTGAACGTGGGTGGGTCCATCCGGATGTTCAGCGAACCCACGGGGCGATCGTGGTGGTACGCAGTGCTCACGGTGTCGGCACTCGCCATGCTGGTGCTCCCGGCGCGTGCTTGGCGTTCCGGTGCTCTGTGCATGGGAGTGCTCTCGGTGATGGTGTTGATCACCGCATGGATCGAGTCCCCCGTGGTCGGCAATCACTGGCTCGTTTCGTCGCTCGTCTCGCTCGGGTTCCTGTTCGCCGTCGTGCATGCTGCGGCCACCCGGCGCGCCCAACCCCGAGCAACGCTGGAGCAGCTGTTCTTCCCGGTGGCACGTGGCGTGTTCTTCGTCTTCTATTCGTTCAGTGCGCTCGCAAAGGTGAACCGGGCTTTCCTGGACCCGGTAGTGAGTTGCGCGAACTTCTTCGCCGACGAGACCTTGCGTTCGCTCGGTATTGATTCGCCGCAGACCGTGGGAACCGGATTCTGGAGGCAACTGCTGCCGATCATCGTGGTGCTGGTGGAGATCGGCGTGGTGGTGCTGCTCGTCCAGCGCAGAACACGCGTGTGGGGCGTGTTGCTGGCGGTGCTGTTCCACGGACTCATCGCCCTCGACGGTGATCACCCATTTGCCGACTTCACCTCGCTCGTGTATGCGCTGTTGATCCTGTTTCTCCCGGACGATTTCTTCGTGTGGGTGCGGTCCCGTCTCGGTGGGGCTTCACAGCGTGTCTCGCTCGGAGTTCGCTGGGTGCTGGCTGCTGCCATGGTGGCACTCGTGCTCGTGCACGGCCTGCTGCTGGGCAACTCGTGGTGGGATGTCGGCGACGACCTCAAGGACTCGGTGTGGCGGTGCATCGGTGCAGTGACGGCAGCGGTGATCATCGCCTACGTGTGGAGCCTGCGACGATCGAGGGCACAACAGGTGGCCGGGCACGAGCCTGCCGAGTCCCGAGCCGGATCAGTCTTGGCGTTCCGCGCGCCTGTAGTTCCCGGAGCGCGCTGGTTATTGGTGGTGCCGCTGCTTGCGTTCTTGAACGGCATCACGCCGTATGTCGGGGTGAAGACGGCGAACTCGTGGAACATGTACAGCAATCTCGTGACCGCTGACGGCTTGGAGAACAGTCTCCTGGTGCCCACCGTGTGGAGATGGACCGATCGTCAGGACGATCTCGTGCGCATCGTTGCCTCGAGCGATCCGGTGCTCGCCGCGTACGCCCGTGAGAGCTATCTCATCCCGTACACGAATCTTCGGGAGTACGCCTCGCACTCGCCTGCGTTCTCGCTCACGATGGTGCGACGCGGGGACGATGGTCAGAACCAGCTAGTGACCATCACCGACAGCCGGACAGATCCCGAACTCACCACGCCCCTGTCGGGCTGGGAGCGCCGTGTCTTCGCCTATCGCTATGTCGACTCGCTCGAGCCGGCCCGTTGCCAGCCCGGGTACCTGCCGGCACGTTGACCGATCCGCGAAGCGGGCTGTTTGGTACGGCGGTAGCGTCACGCCATGCGCGATTCCGTCACGGTTCACATGAACGCCTCGCCCACCGCCGTGTGGTCGCTCGTCAGCGATGTCACACGAATCGGTGAGTTCAGCCCCGAGACCTTCGAGGCCGAATGGCTCGACGGCGCCACCGGCCCCGCAGTGGGCGCCAAGTTCCGCGGGCATGTCCGGCGCAACGGTCGCGGCCCGGTGTACTGGACCACGTGCAAGGTGCTGGAGTGCGAACCCGAGAAAGTGTTCAAGTTCGGCGTGATGATGGGGAACAACGCGTTGAACGTGTGGGGCTATCGCCTTGCGCCATCGGGTTCGGGCACCGACGTCACCGAGTTCTTCGAGATGCGGCCCAGCGCGTTCACCAGGCTCTACTGGGCGATTGCAGGCAAGGCTCGGGGACGCACCAATCGCAATGGCATGCAGGCCACCCTCGAGCGCATCAAGGCCGTGGTCGAGGCGAGCTGATTCGCGGTGCAGTAGGTTGCCGCCATGCTGGCGGGGCGAGTGGCACTGGTGACCGGAGCCACCTCGGGCATCGGTGAGGCCGCAGCAATCGAACTTGCGCAGGCCGGCGCAGCGGTGATGGTCGCAGGCCGAGATGCGCAGCGCGCACAAGCCGTGGTTTCGGTCATCCGTGCGCGAGGTGGGGTTGCAGACGTGGCGCTGGCCGATATGCGCGACCCGGCCGCACCGGACGCCATGGTGGCTGCCACGGTGGCCACATTCGGTCGTCTCGATCTGGCGTTCAACAGCGCAGGGATCTTCGATCGGATGCATGCGTTCGATACCTACGACGATGCGTCGTGGGACGAGATGATCGCAGTGAACCTGAGCGCGGTCTTCCGCTGCATGCGGGCCGAGATCCGCGCCATGCTCGACAGCGGCCCGCTTCCGTCGGACAGCGAGTCGGGGTCGCCCACTGTGGGCGTGATCGTGAACAACGCCTCCACCGTGGGCCATCGGGGCAGCGAGCGCGCGAGCCCCGCCTACGTGGCGGCCAAGCACGGGGTGATCGGGCTCACCCGCCAGGCGGCGCTGCAGTACGTGAATCGGGGCATCCGGGTGAACGCCGTGTCGCCGGGACCCACCGACACCCCCGTCGCACGCCCGCTGCGCGAGGCCGGCCCCGACGCCGTGCGGGAGGCGCTCTCGCACCTCAACCCCACGGGACGTTTCGTGAGCCCCGAGGAGATCGCCCGCACGGTGGTCTTTCTCTGCTCGGACGCGGCTGTCATGATCAATGGACACGACATCCCGCTCGACGGCGGGCAATTGGCCAGACTGTAAGGACTGCCGAGTCGGTGTAGGGGGACACAATGACCGACGTACAGAACAAGCCCAGTGCTGCTGCGGGGACCACTGCGAAGAAGGTGGTGCCGCCCGGTCCCACCCGCGTGCATGCCGCCCCGCCCGTGCCGCCCAAGCCCATCACCGCCGAGCGGTACATCTCCGAGTCGTGGATGCAGCGTGAGTTCGACGTGATGTGGTCCCGCACATGGCTCTTCGCCTGCCTCGAGCGTGATCTCTCCATCCCGGGGCAGTACGTGGTGTTCAACCTCGGCCGCGAGTCGATCCTCGTCACCCGCAACGACGATGGCGAGGTTGGCGCTTTCTACAACGTGTGTCAGCACCGAGGCGCGCGCCTCATGGTCAACGACCGCAGTTGGGTGCGCAACTTCGTGTGCCCCTACCACGGATGGACCTATGACCACGCTGGGAAGTTGACGGTGGTGCCCGACGCCGAGCGCTTCAGTCCGCCGGTGGATTGCGAGCAGCGTTCGCTGAAGCCGGTGCGTGTCGAGGTGTGGGCCGGGTTGGTGTTCGTCAACATGGATCACGACGCTGTTCCCCTGCGCGAGTACCTCGGTGGGGTAGCCGAACTCGTCGATCCGTACCGCCTCGAGAACATGGTGTTCATGACCGACAAGACCGTGCAGCTCGACTGTAACTGGAAGGCGGTCTTCGACAACTTCGGTGAGCTGTACCACGTGGAGCACATCCACCCACAGCACCAACTGTTGTTCGACTGCCCCACAGCGCAACTCGACCTGTTCGCCAACGGCCACACCGGTGTGGTGATCGACGGTCACATCGTCAACTCACGTCTACCCATCCCCGAGACACCGAACTTCTACCTCGAGCACCAACTGAAGGTGTACGGCGCGAACCCCGCCGACTACGAGGGTCGAGTGCTCGACATTCGCAAGGACGTCCAGAAGATGCGGCGCGAGGCCGGTCCGCGTCTGGGCTTCGACTACGACGCGCTGAGCGACGAACGACTCAGCGATATCGAGCAGTACAACCTGTTCCCGAACACGATGCTCACACTGCAGCCCGAGTCCGGCCTGGTGATGCGGTCACGGCCGCACCCGACCGACCCGAACAAGTGCTACTGGGATCAGTTCACCTTCCGCATGGCACCCGATCCCGAAGTGGCGAAGCGTGCCGGTGTGTCGTACGAGCCGCATCCGTCCACGCTGTTCGAGCAGCCGGAACGCCCGGAGCACGACGAGTTCACCCAGGACGACATCATCGCCGGACACAAGACGATGACCATCACGATCGACCAGGACGTGCACCTCATCCGTGACATCCAGAAGGGTATGCATTCCCGCGGATTCGAGACTGCACAACTGTGCCAGGACGAGGACCGCATCCAGCACTATCACGACTGGCTCGACTACTTCATGGGTGTTCGATGAGCACTGCGCCCGACGCAGCGCCCACATGGCTCGGTGTCATCCGTCAGACGGCGTTCGTCGTCGATGACATCGACCGCGCAGCACTGGACTGGGCGCGGCTGCACGGTGTGGGCCCGTGGTTCCTCTACGAAGTGGACATCCCGTCGGTCACATTTCGCGGGGCCCAGGTTCCGATGCGAGCCCGCATGGGGCTCGCCCACACCGGAAGCCAGCAGATCGAGCTCATCCAGCCCGACCTGACCATCCCATCGATCTATGGCGAGTTCCTCGACAACGGCGGAACCGGCGTGCACCATTTGTGTTACTGGGCCGATGTCGATCGTTCGCGCGAGCACTTCCGCTCGCACGGTGCTGATGTGGTCCAAGAGGGCGTGACGTCGGCAGGGAACCAGTTCCTCTACATGTCGGGGAGCTGTGGTGTTCCGTATCTCGAGTTCGTGGATCCGGTGGGCGGCATGAAGGACTTCTTCGACGCGGTCGAGCGCGCAGCCGCGTCATGGGACGGCAAACAGCATCTCGCCATGCGCTGAGCCGCGGCACCCGGCCCTCGGGGTGGTGCTCCGATCGCCGATTCGGCAAGATGGATCCATGAACGTCTCCGAAGCGGTTACGAGCCGTCGATCCATCCGGGCATTTCTCCCCACCCCGATCGACGATGGTGTGGTGCGACAGTTGCTGGACACAGCACGTCGAGCGCCGTCGGGCGGAAATGTCCAGCCCTGGCGCACCTATGTGCTCAACGGCGAGTCGATGCAGCGCTTCCGTTCCTTCATCGCCACGCGTCAGCCCGGTGCTCCCGCGTACGACATCTACCCAAAGAGTCTCGGGGAGCCGTATCGCTCGTCACGGTTCAAGGTCGGTGAGGACATGTACGCCCTCATCGGCATCGGTCGTGACGACAAGGCGGGCCGATTGGCACAGTTCGCCAAGAATCTGGACTTCTTCGGTGCCCCGGCCGCAATCTTCTGCTTCATCGACGAGCAGATGGGACCACCGCAGTGGTCCGATTGCGGCATGTTCCTCCAGACCTTCATGCTGTTGGTCCAAGAAGCCGGCCTCGGCTCCTGCGCACAGGAGGCCTGGGCGGTGCACCAGGACGCCGTGCGGGAGTTCACGAGTGCACCGGAGCACTGGAAACTGTTCTGCGGTGTGGCGTTCGGGCACCCGGATTGGGGCCATCCCATCAACCAGTTGGTGTCGGATCGCGAACCGCTCGAGACCGTCGCCACCTTCTTGTGAACAATCTGCGCGAGACTCAGGTCTACTTATGTTGATTGCTGCCGTCATCGTGGTGCTGCTGCTCGCAGCCGTGATGTTCCGTGGCGTGATCCGTCGGATTCGCTGGGCGGAGCACTCCGGACAACGCCAGACCTGGGTATCGATCCTCGTGCTGTTGCTCGCCGGGCTCGGCGTAGGCGGCTTCTTTCTCGGACGTGAGCTGTGGAACGCTCTGAAGCCCACTCCGGATTTCACGTGGTTGGCCGAGCAACCCGACGATTCGCTCGTGGGTACCGTCGCCTTCATAGCGACGCGGGGCGACGGGGTGTGCGTGGATGTGATCAGCGCATCGGGACGCAACCGAAAGGAAGCTGCGTGCTTCTCGGCCGTACCCGGGTATCTCGAGTGGCAGGACGACCGTCGGTTGCGTGTGCTGTCGTTCGGGCCGCTCGAGCGGCCGCAGGACCGTTGGGGCCGGGTGGTCGATGTAGTCACCGGCGCTGTCACCGATGTGCCACAGGCCGAGGTGCCCGAAGCGGGTCCTGTCGTTGACTTCAAGGGTCCGCTCGGTGAGGTGATCACGAGTGGCTCTTCCGGCGGACGACTGCACATCGACCTGACTGCCGATCGCAAGACCCGCACGCTGCTCTCGGTGAATGCCCCGAGCACGTACACGGTGGGCGGTTTTGTGTGGAGCACCACCGGCGGATGGTTCGTGGCCAAGGACGATCTGGATCAGGTGCTGCTGGTGACCACCGCCGATCCATCGGTCACTCGGCTGCTCGCAAAGGGTGCGTATGCCCCGGCGGTGCTCGACGTGGATCTGTTGAAGCCGGCTGGCTGACCCCACGTCGTTGGGCTCGCTGCTGACGCCCAACGATTTGTAGCGTGGCCGCCGATGGCGGCCTTCGATCCTGCACCACTCATCGACTTCCTCGAGCGCGAACTGCCTCCGGGCTGGATCGAGGCGGCCGATCGTGGCGACGACGATGCGCTCATGGCAGCCAAGGCCCGCATGGACAACGCCGAATTCGTGCGTCGACTCGGTGCTGCAGGCTGGGTGTCGCCCCACTGGCATCGGGACCACGGTGGGCGCGGACTCACTCCGGCGCATGCACAGGCGGTGTTCGAGGTGATGGATCGCTGGGAGGTTCCGCGCATCCCGCGAGGGTCTGGACTGTTGCTCGCGGCACCCACGATCGTGCAGTGGTCGTCGGAGGAGACCAAACGACGTTTCCTACCGCCGATCGCCACGGGCGAGGAGCGTTGGTGCCAGTTGTTCTCCGAGCCCGGAGCGGGTTCGGATCTTGCGTCGCTCGCTACCACTGCCGTGCGCGATGGCGACGAATGGGTGGTGAACGGCCAGAAGGTGTGGACCACGATGGGGCACCAGTCCGAGTTCGCCATGCTGCTTGCTCGAACGGATCCCACCGTGCCCAAACACCAAGGCATCACGTACTTCGGTGTGGACATGCGCAGTGAGGGCGTGGAGGTGCGACCGCTCATCAACATGGCGGGTCAGGTGGAGTTCAACGAAGTCTTCCTCACCGATGTGCGTGTGCCCGATCTGCATCGCATCAGTCCGTTGGGTGAGGGATGGGGTGCCACGCTCACAACATTGAGTGCCGAGCGCTTCGCATTGTCGGGTGCCCGCAAGAAGCGCAAGGCGAGCGACGAGATTCTCGGTGGCAAAACGTTCGAGCAGGTGCTCGCTGCGGCGCGTGCGCAGGGACTCACCCACGATCCGTGTCTCCGGCAACGTCTCGTGATCGAGTGGACACGTGGACGTCTGCTTGCACTCACTTCGATGCGCGCTCGCGCGAATGCAGCGGCAGGAAAGGCACCTGGCCCCGAGGGTTCGATCACCAAGATCGCCAAGGCCGCTTCGAATCAATCGCTCCAGGTGCTCGCCATGGAGATTCTCGGTGCGTCATGTACTGCGTGGGACACGACGAATCTGGAAGCGGCGGACTTCGTGGAGCAGTTCCTGCGCACCCGTGCGAACTCGATCGAGGGAGGCACGTCAGAGATCCAGCGCAACATCGTGGGTGAACGCGTGCTCGGACTGCCTCGTGAACCCGATCCGTGGTTGGGCAAGCCGTGGAGCACTGTGCCGCGTTGAGCACTCGGTGATACAAGCAAGAACCCCGCCACCTTGGAAGGTGGCGGGGTTCTCGACGTACTGACGTTGAGTGTTGGTGCCGATCAGCGGCGCTTGGTCGCCTTCTTGGCTGCCTTCTTCGGAGCGGCCTTCTTTGCAGCCTTCTTCGGAGCAGCCTTCTTGGCTGCCTTCTTCGGAGCAGCCTTCTTGGCAGCAGCCTTCTTGGCGGGCGCCGCCGGCTTCGGCGGTGTGGTGTTCAACTTCGGTGCGGGAGCGACGCCGAGCGCAATGTCCTTGAAGCCCTTGAGCGCCGTGATCTTGGCCACGGTCTTGGCCTTCACCTTCACCTGCTCGCCAGTGGCTGGGTTACGCGCAATGCGAGCCGGCCGCTTGATCTTGGCGAACTTCGCAAAGCCCGAGATGTTGACGATTTCGCCCTTCGCAACGTTGGCGAGGATGACATCGATGGTCCCCTCGACGACCTTGCCCGCCGTCTTGTTATCGACGCCGGCGTGAAGAGCAACTGCTTGGATGAGATCGCGTTTCTTCATGGCTGCAGTTTTATTCGCTACGCGCACCCAAGTGGGGGATACCAAGGGAAAAGTGCGGTTTTCGTCATCTCCCGGATTGCGGGAGCGGATTACCGGAGCGCCTCGGGGGACCGGCGTGCGGGCGGTTTGGGCGAGGGACTCGCGCCACGGTGTCGGGCAGGTGTAGGCCGCGCCTCGGTCGGGAGTCGTTCGCGCCCCAGAACCACCGTCGATGCTAGGGCCGCCCACGCCGACGTTCGACTCCGGAAGGACCAACCGGCCCCACCAGTACGGTTGTTAGGACTCCCTAACGCTCGTTAGGATTGCCTAACACGGTGACTGCCGTGCTCGGAAGCATCAAGGAGTTCCCATGTCAGGAGCGCGAATCGCCCGGATTGCTGCCTGTGCGGCAGTTGGAGCCCTGCTCGTGGCTGCATGCTCATCCGACGACGCCGGATCGTCGTCTGACAGCGTCCCGGTCGACACCGCTGCAACCTCGGTCGTCTCCACGGAGTCGGCACCCTGCGAAGGGGTGTCGGGTGCGCTCACGGTGTACTCGGGTCGAAGCGAGAAATTGGTCTCGGGAGTCTTTTCGGACTTCACGGCGGCCACCGGTGTGGAGGTAGAGGCTCGCTACGGCGACAGTGGTGAGCTCGCCGGGCAGATCATCACGGAGGGTTCTGCGTCGCCGGCCGATGTTTTCTTCTCGCAAGACGCCGGTGCGCTCGGTGCGCTCGAGTCGGCGGATCTCCTGGCGCCACTGCCCGACAACGTGCTCGAGCGGGTGTCGGAGGGCTTCCGGTCCTCCAGCGGTCGTTGGCTGGGCACGAGCGGCCGTGTCCGGGTGATTGTCTACAACCCGACACTCGTAGCGAGTCCACCGAACACCATCGATGCGCTCCTCGCTCCGGAATGGAAGAACCGCATCGGCTTTGCCCCCACCAATGCGTCGTGGCAGTCGTTCGTCACCGCCTTGCGCGTGCTGCGGGGTGAAGCCGGCGCCCGCACCTGGCTCGAGGGATTCGCTGCGAACAATCCGGTTCCCTTCGAGAAGAACGCTGCCGTGCGCGATGCGGTCAACTCGGGCCAGATCGCGCTCGGACTGGTGAACCACTACTACCTGTACGAACTCATCGCGGCCGAGGGGGCCGACGCAGTAGTGGCCAAGAATCAGTTCCTCGCCGCCGGTGACCCGGGCGGTCTCGTGAACGTCGCTGGCGTCGGCGTGCTCGCTTCGTCGGATCGCTCCGCCGCTGCCGAATGCTTGGCGTCGTACCTCGTGTCGGACGCTGGACAGCGCTACTTCGTGGACAAGACCTTCGAGTATCCGTTGGTGGCCGGCATCCAACAAGCTGCCGGACTGCCCGCATTCGCAGAACTCCAACCTCCGAGCCTGAACCTGTCGGACCTGCGAAGCCTCGCCCAGACCCAGGAACTGCTCGCCGACGTGGGACTGCTCACCGAGTAGCGCACTGGCACCAGACACACAGATGTCCACGTCGGTAGTCACGCGATTGCGCGCAACAAGTCGTCGACGCTCGGGTGACCGTGCGCCGTTGGCTCTCGTGGTGCCGGCCGTACTCGCGGCGCTTGCTGCGCTCGCCCCGCTGTACTACCTCGGGACTATTGCATTCGACCGCGGTGCGTCGGCGGTGTGGGAAGAGCTCTGGCGCAGGCGCACGCTGGATCTGGTCACACGCAGTCTGCTGCTTGCCGCGAGTTGCACTGCGGCAAGCTTGGCGATTGCGATTCCCGGAGCGTGGCTCGTGACGAGAACCGATCTGCGCGCACGCGCGGTGTGGCGAGTGCTGCTCGCTCTGCCGCTCGCCATGCCCAGTTACCTCGCCGCATTCGCATGGCTCAGTTGGCGTGAGGGCCTTGCCGGATTCTGGGGAGCGTTCCTGGTACTCACCTCGGTGAGTTATCCCTACGCCTACCTCCCCGTGGTGGCCGCGTTCTCGCGTCTCGAACCAGCGCACGAAGAGGTGGCGCAGTTGCACGGCCGCGCCGGCATGTGGCATCTCATGATGCTCTCGGCGCGTCAATGCCGCAGCGCGATCGCCGCCGGTGCTCTGCTCGTGGCGCTCTACGTGTTGAGCGACTTCGGGGCGGTGGCCACGATGCGGTACGACACATTCACCTGGGTCATCTTCGGGGCGTACCGAGCAGGTTTCAACCCGAGTCGTGCGGCCATCCTCGCGGCACTGCTCGTGGTCATCGCCGTTGTACTGATCGTGCTCGAGGCACTCGCCCGGGGTCGTGCGGTGGAAACCCACTCGGATCGAACCGCTCAGCGCTCACGAACGATTCCGCTCGGTCTGCGTGGCCTTGGCGCGCAGGTGATGCTGTGTGCCGTGATCGTCGTGGCGCTGTTGATCCCGCTCTGGCGCATCGCCGGCTGGAGCACACGAGCGAGCGAGGTCGGCGTGTCCGATGTGGCAATGGCGCTCTGGGGTTCGGTGAGGTACTCGCTGATTGCGGCGGCGCTCACGGTGGTGTTGGCACTGCCGGTCGCGCTGCTCGTGGCCCGATCACGCAGTCGGAGCGCACGATGGGTGGAGGGCTCTGTGTATGCCGCACACGCGCTTCCCGGCATCGTGGTGGCGATCTCGATGGTGTTCCTCGGCGTGCGTCTCGTGCGCTCGATCTACCTGGAGGCGCCGTTGCTGGTTCTTGCGTACGTGGTGTTGTTCCTGCCGCTCGCAGTCGGCAGTCTGCGCGCTGCGGCCGAGCAGATACCGAGGACCCTCGAGCACGTGGCTCGCTCGCTCGGGTCGGCACCACTGGCGGTCATTCGTCGGGTCAGTCTTCCGCTGCTCCTACCCGGCATGGCTGCGGGTGTGGCGCTCGTGACGCTGGCGGCCATGAAGGAACTACCCGTGACCATGCTGCTGAGGCCCACCGGGTCCGAAACGCTCGCCACGCGCCTCTGGACGTCTACCACTGTGTCGGACTACGCAAACGCAGCGCCGTACGCGCTTGCGCTCGTCTTCTTCGTGGCGATTCCCACTGCCATCATCTCGGGACGCGGCCGATGATCGCCAATGCCACAACGAACAATGCTCGGACGACGAACTCGGGCGGTCGGCTGTCCATTGTGTCGCTCAGCAAGTCGTTCGGTGATCACGACGTATTGCGTGCTGTCACGTTCGACGCAGCACCCGGCTCGGTGACCGTGTTGCTGGGGCCATCCGGTCAGGGCAAGACCACCATGTTGCGCATCATCGCCGGGTTCGAGCGGCCCGACTCCGGTGAGGTCCGACTCGATGATTCGGTGCTGTGCGGACCGGCGGTGATGCTGCCGCCGGAACGCCGTGGTATCGGCTATGTGCCCCAAGACTCCGCGCTGTTCCCGCATCTCGATGTGGCGCGCAATGTGGGTTACGGCCTGCCCCGCGGCTCACGCAGCCGGGTGGACGAGATGCTCGAGCTGGTGGGGATGCAGGGTCATCGTCATCACAAACCAGCACAGCTGTCCGGCGGGCAGCGGCAGCGAGTTGCACTTGCGAGGGCGCTCGCACCGGCGCCGCGTGTGGTGCTGTTGGACGAACCGTTCTCTGCGCTCGATGCAAGCATGCGCGCCGACGTTCGCGACGAGGCGATCGCCATCCTGCGCACGAGCGGCGCCACGACACTCCTCGTCACCCATGATCAAGACGAAGCACTCGCACTCGCCGACCATGTGGTGCTGCTCCTCGACGGCGAGGTCGCCCAGGCCGACACTCCGCAGCGGATCTACGAGCATCCGGCCTCGCTCGCTGTGGCTCGGTTCATCGGGCAGGCGAACCTCCTCGGTGCGACGTGCGAGGCAGGTGTGATCCGGCACCCCTTGGGCGAGCACATCGGCGAGTGCCGCAGCGGCACGGTGACGGTGCTCATCCGGCCGGAGCACGTGCTTCTGGTGCCGCCCGGTGAGGGCGTACCGGGAACTGTGGACCGTCGTTCGTACTTCGGTCACGACGGCAGTCTCACGGTGGCGCTCGATACCGGCGAGTCGGTAGTAACCCGTGTGGCCACGGGCGATCTGGCCTCGGTCGGTGCGCGGGTTCACGTGCGTGCCACTGCCGTTTCCGCCGTCTTCTGACGCTGCGGGCCGGTGCCATAGTCTTCGCCCATGGACCGGGGGATCATCGAAAAGGCAATCGACGCAGCGCGCACCGATGGGGAGTGGCTGCTGAACGCACGTGGGTGGACGGGGACGATCACGCTCGTGCGCGACACCGAGGCGTGGAAGGTGTCGGTCGAGCGCGGCGTGCTCACCGCCGTGGCGCCGGGTGTGGTGGGCGAGGGCTCTGTGGCCCATGTGCAGATCGTCGGGAGCAGTGACTCGTGGTCGAAACTGCTTGCCTCGCCTCCACCGGCTGGATTCACCGACTTCTTCGGCGCCAACGGAATCGGGGCGATGCAGGTGGTGCCCCAACCCGACGACGCGCCGCGCCATCTGGCTCTGCGCCGACTGGGCGATCTGCTGCGTCACGCGGCGAACGGCACCGACCCGCGTCCGCAGGTTCAGTCGAACCGCAGCAGGCATGGGAAGCACGATGCCGCCGTGGGTCGTTACGTGCATCTGGACCTCGACGGATTTGACCACCGCATCTACTACGAATCCGCAGGAGAGGGCATCGGTCTGCTGTGCCAGCACACTGCGGGCGCCGACGGGCGTCAGTGGCGCCATCTGCTCGAGGACGAACGCATCACGAGCAAGTACCGCGTGATCGTGTACGACCTCCCGTACCACGGCAAGTCGCTGCCTCCCGAGGGAAAGGCATGGTGGGCGGAGCGGTATTCGCTCTCCCAGAAGTTCGCGATGGATCTGCCGGTTGCGTTGGCCGGAGCACTCGGACTCCATCGTCCGGTGTTCATCGGTTCATCGGTGGGAGGCATGCTTGCGCTCGATCTCGCCCGCTACCACGCAGACGATTTCCGTGCGGTCATCTCGCTCGAGGGTGGTCTGAAAGCCGAGATTCCCGAGACACTCGACCACACCTCGGAGATGTCGGTGAGCGACGAGGACCCCGCAGCGCATGCCGCCGTGATGATGATGATCATGTCGCCCACGGCACCCGAGACGTATCGACAGGAGACCCGTCTGCATTACGCGCAGGGTGCGCCCGGTGTGTTCAACGGTGACATTGACTACTACTCGCGCGAGCACAATCTGCTCGGCCAGGGTCACCTCATCGACACGTCGAAGTGTGAGGTGCACTTGCTCACCGGCGAGTACGACTTCCCGACCGTGCCGTGGACCGAGAAGGCGGCGCAGCAGATCCCGGGTTCCACACTGGCGATCATGAAGGGTCTCGGACACTTCCCGATGTCCGAGGACCACGTACAACTGATGGGCTACGTGCTCCCGATCCTCGACGGCATCGCCGCACGCAGCGCGTCCTGACACACGGTCATCGGGTGTGCGGCTGCACTGCCGGATACCCTGACGGTGTGCAGGGTTCCGTCGAGAGTCTCACCTTCGTGTACGACGCCGACGGCACGCTTGCGGGCGAACTCCGCTACTGGTTCGGCACGCTGTTCGGTGCTCCGCACTGTTCGCTCTGTGATGTGACACACACCCGTTGGGGCAAGCGTCGCGCGTTCCGGCGCTGTGCGGATCGGGTGGGTCTGCCCATCGAATACCTCCACCGCGACGATCTGTCGGCATCCATACGCGCCATCGCGGGCCCGCTTCCCGTGGTGCTCGGTCACGCAGGCGGAACCACCGAGGTGCTCCTGTCGCGCGAGGAACTCGCCGACCTGCACGGCGACGTGACGGGCTTCGAGGCCCGACTCCGTGCGGCGCTCGCTGCTCGGGATCGCAGCCACTGACCGGTTCGCGGTCGGCGCAACCTCAGAGACGCACCACTGTGGTGCCGGTGGTGGTGCCGGCGAGCAGATCGACGAACGCCTGTGGCGCGCTCGCGAGACCCTGGTACTCGGTGACCAGTGCGGTGAGCCGTCCCTCTCGCATCCATGTCGACATCTGTGCGCGGGCCTCGTCGTAGCGGTGCGCAAAGTCGAACACCAGGAATCCCTCCATGCGCACCCGGTTGTTGATGAGCAGTCCGGGTACGCCGCGGGGCCCGCCTGCGGGGTTGTTCGTGTCGTACTGGCTCACCACCCCACAGCACGCGATGCGCCCGCCGCGGTTCATCCGGAAGAGTGCGCTCTCGAGGAGATCGCCGCCGGTGTTGTCGAAGTACACATCGATACGGTCCGGAGTGGCTGCTTTGAAGTCCGCTCGGAAGTCGCTGCTGCGGCGATCCAGTGCGGCAGCGAACCCCAGTCGCTCGGTGAGCAGACGCGCTTTGTCGGCCGAGCCGACGATGCCCACCACGCGCGCACCGAGAATGGTGCCGATCTGTCCGGCGATGTGTCCCACGGAGCCTGCGGCGGCAGAGACCACCATCGTGTCGCCGGCTTGCACGGCACCCACATCGCGCACACCGAAATACGCCGTGAGGCCATTGGTGCCCAGCACGCCGAGGTGCTCAGCAGCATCGATCGTCGGATCGAGTTTCGTCAGCACCTTGGGCGCGTGCATCGAGTACTCCTGCCATCCGGTCGGTGCCCACACCACATCGCCGGGTAGCAGACCACCCGCAGCGGTCATCACCTCGGCCACGCCGGTGCCGCCCATCACACGTCCGGCCTCGGGTGCGCCTGCGTAACTGGCGCTTCCCTGCAGTCCGGCGCGCTGGCCGGCGCCGATGGTGAGAGCGATCGTGCGACACAGCACTTCACCCTCACCGGGTACCGGAACCGCAGCAGTGCGAACTGCGAAGTCGGAGGGCTCGAGGCGACCCTGCGGGAGAGACGCAATCATCACCTGACGGTGTTCTGCAGGAACGGTCATGGCACCAGTCTGGTGCATGGCGACTGCGCTGTCCTTGGCCGCCAACCCGCCTGCGGTCTACTCGTCCGGGTCGTCGCAGTGAGCGATGGCGTACCGGGGATCTCGGTGCGGATCGCCGATCTGGTTCAGCGAGTTGCGGAACCGTGTGAGCGCCCGCAGTTTCTGGTCATCGTCCAGTTCGGCTTGCATGATGCGGCGTACCGACGGTGCGAGGTCGCTGCTGGCGGTGACGATCTCGTCGGCCATCAACTCGCCCGGCGAGAGGTCTTCGCGCAACACCCTGCGCTTGCGGTCGATCGGGCCGCTCCGACGTGCGGGGCTCACGACAGGCCCCGACGGTCGAGCACGAGTGTCCGCACTGGTGGGCGACCCATCTCGGAGATCCATCGGTAGTGCGAGCGCAGTGCCGCCCACAGTCCGGTGTGCATCTTGGCGGTGAAACCGGCCTCCGCGCACCGAGCATGGAACCGGCGGGCCACTGCCGGGTACACGGTGTGGGGAAGACGAGGCGCGAGGTGATGCTCCAACTGGTGGTCGAGGCCGCCGGCGAGCCACCGGAATGCGTGTCCGAGCGCAGGAACCGGCGACGCGATGTCCACAGTGGTGAGCATCTGGTGGCTGGTGAAGTGTGATCCGCGACGCGGTGCGTCGGCATCGGTGAATCCTGCGAGATCCACGCAGTGCGCGAGTTGGAACAGCACGGCGAGCGAGAAACCCACGACCCACGAGCACACGAAGTAGAAGAGCAACACGTGCTGCCACGGGTTGAACAACAACGGGAGCGCGAGCGCCCACGAGATGTGCGCCGCCTTGCCGAGCAGCAGTCGGGTGCTCACACCGCGACTGGGCTCGTTCGGGAGCGCTACCGGGCCGATCTGGCGGTTGCGGAGATTGCGGACATCGCCGAAGAACATGTTCTTCATGCCGAAGAACCCGTACAACGGCCAGAGGTAGAAGCGCTGCCAGCGGTGCCACGGTCGCCACTGCTGACCGGGCGCCAGTCGGGCAAAGGGTTGCTGCTCGATGTCGCTGTCCATGCCCTCGACGTTGGTGTTGCCGTGATGCAGGTGGTTGTGCTTGAAACGCCAGAGCCACGAGCTCGCACCGAGCAGATCGCCCGTACTGCCAGCCACCCGGTTCAGCCAACGGAATCGTGAGAACGAACCGTGGTTGCCGTCGTGCATGACGCCAGTGGCCGTGGCCAGCAGACCCGCTACGAGGGCGACGGCGGCAACGAGGCGCAGCCAGAGAGCCGAGTCGGCGATGACGAGCGTCCAGTAGGCCGCTGCGAGAACCATGGCGATCACGGTTGCTTTTGCGTGGAGTCGGCGGCGACCCCGTCGGATCTCGTGATCGGTCGGCAGTGACGACTGCCAGATGGCGTCGAGCGCGCCCTCACGGACGGCCTCTGCCGAGAGGGGGGATTCGAGGGTGGGCATTGCTCTCCTGAGATCAGGCTCAGTAGAGAGCGCACCCAACGTCCGAGCCATGAACTCGACCGTGGGGCAGGTCCTGCACCAAGGCGTGTAGACGCAACGTACACCCAAATCACCCCACCGTATGGTCGGCTACGTTTCGACCATGGACCTGCTCGAAGCGTTCGTGTCCGACTGTCGCCAGGCGCTCGGCTCGCCTGACCCCGGTGCCGCCGTCGAAGCGACGATGCGTCCCCTCATGGCCGCACCCGATCGCCTCGATGCCATCATCGAATCCCGACGAGCCAAGCCCGGGGCCGCAGTGGTGGTGCACCGAAGCGATGACCTCACCGTGATGGCCCTCGAGGTTCCCGCAGGATTCGTGAGTCCGCCGCACAACCACACCGTGTGGGCCGTGGTGGGCATCTATCGCGGCGCGGAGGACAATGTGTTCTACGACCGAACCGCCGACGGGATTGCCGAGACCGGTCGCGCAGTACTCCCGTCGGGAGGTTGTCTGGCACTCGGACCCTCGGCGGTCCACGCCATTGCGAACTCCGGTGATGGTCCGATGCGGGCACTCCACGTGTATGGCGGCGACCTGTTCGCCACGTCCCGGAGTGAGTGGGATCTCGAGACCGGCGAGGAGCGTCCTTTCGGCTCGTCCCGCTGACGGCGGTGGGCGTAGTCTGACCGTGCAGCCGGGACCGCGGGGGGTCCCGACGAAGGACGGGTATGAACGTGGCGATCCGCATCGATCCCGAGACCGGTCTCAAGGTGTTCGACACGCGCGCTGCGAAGGCGACCGAGCGCATCCAGGGCAAGGGCTATTCGGTGATCACCGACGAGTCGCTCAAGAGCCTGCCGCCCCAGCCTGCTGGCGCGAAGTTCGACGCAGAGGAACAGGCCAAGTACCGCGCCTACAAAGAAGCGCGCCGTGGTGCAGCCGACTACATGGCGATGGAGGGCGAGTTCACCCGGTACCTCGCCGATGTGTACTCGGCGCCGCCGGTGGAACGCGAGGCACTCACCGATTCGTGCGAGGTGCTCGTGGTGGGGGCAGGCTTCGCCGGCCTCCTGCTGTGGTACCGACTGCGCCAAGCCGGTTTCGTCGACGTGCGTTTCTGCGAAAAGGGCGGCGATGTGGGCGGTACGTGGTACTGGAACCGCTACCCGGGCGTGGCGTGCGATGTGGAGTCATACAGCTACCTGCCGCTCCTCGAGGAGATGGGTTACTTCCCGAGCATGAAGTTCGCGTCGGGCTTCGAGATCCTCGAGTACTGCCAGTCGATGGCCGACAAGTTCGGCTTCTACGACCACTGCTTGTTCCACACCACGGTGGAGCGCACCGAGTGGGACGAGGCCACGGCGATGTGGACCGTGTACACCAATCGTGGCGACGCCATGCGTGCTCGCTACGTGGTGCTGGCGAACGGCATCCTCACCACGCCGAAACTTGCCCGCATCGAGGGCATGGAGACATTCGGCGGCGAGTCGTTCCACACCTCGCGCTGGAACTACCACGTGGACCTCGAGGGCAAGCGCATCGGCATCATCGGTACCGGCGCCACCGCGGTTCAGGTCATTCCCGAACTCGCGAAGATCGCCGGACATCTCTATGTGTTCCAGCGCACGCCGTCCACCATCGACGTGCGTGATCAGCGCGCCACCACGCAGGACGAGATCGAGACCTGGTCGCACGAGCCGGGTTGGGCGCGAGCCCGTCGAGCCCGGTTCTCGCGCATCTCGGCCGGTCGAACGGCGATCCAGGCCAACGACGACTATCTGTCGGGCAAAGTCACCGATTTCAAGGAGCGCAAGGAGCACGAGCGCGCACTGAGCCCCGAGGAGATGGTGCAGAAGCAGCTCGAGACGAACTTCCGGATCATGGAGCAGATCCGGGCACGTGTCGACATGATCGTGAAGGATCCGGCCACAGCGGCGGCGCTCAAGCCCTACTACCCCTACGGCTGCAAGCGGCCGACGTTCCACGACGAATATCTGCCTACCTTCAATCGTCCGAACGTGACGTTGGTGGATACCGCGCCCACCGGCGTGCGCCACATTGACGAAACCGGGGTGCAGCACGGCGATGCGCACTACGACCTCGACGTGCTCATCTATGCAACGGGCTTTCAGTGGATGGCCACATCGACGTTCAACATGATCCGGGGCCGCGGTGGGCAGACCCTGAGCGAGAAGTGGCGTGAGCGGGGAACGCGCACGTTCCTCGGGCTGCACAGCCACGGGTTCCCGAATCTGTTCATTGTCACCGGCCCGCAGGGCGGTGGTGGCAGTTTCAACTTCACCGACGCCATCGAGCAGCACGTCGAGTACGTCACGTGGATGCTGTCACTGATGCGCGAGCGCAACATCGCCACCGTGGACGTCACCGAGGACTCCGAGGAGGCGTACGCGAAGCACTGCCGCGATGCCGATGTGGCCACTGCCCCGCTGCGCGATTGCCTCAGCTACTACAACGGCCACGGCGACGCCGAGCCGGGGAGCCTTGCGTACTACGGCGGGAACCAATGGCACCGCTGGCGCAAACGCGCGCAGGACTCGTTGGAGCCGTATCTGTTCGGCGCAGCGAGCCAGTAGATCCGGTCGCCCAGCCGGGTCGCCCTTACGCCGAATGCGGCCGCGAGCCCCGTTCGTTCCTGCGTCGTGACGGTCGTGCGTGTGCTGCGGACTTGGGACCGCGAGACGTCGGTGACCCGTTGCGGCGTGCCGGCTGGCTCGGTGCCGAGTGCGGCTTGGGCTGGGGTGCCACGTGGTCTGCGGGGTCGCCGCGGAGTTCGTCGAGCAGCGGATGTCCCGGGGCAACCTGGGTGACCGTGGGACGGATGCCGGCACGGCGGGTGAGGGCCTCGACGTCACGGCGCTGATCGGTGGTGGCAACCGTGACCACGGTTCCCTCGGCGCCGGCGCGTGCCGTACGTCCCGAACGGTGCAGGAAGGCCTTGTGCTCCTCCGGCGGGTCCACGTGCACAACGAGCTCGATGTCGTCCACGTGAATACCGCGGGCGGCGATATCGGTGGCCACCAGCACACGCGCTTCGCCGGTGGTGAACATCTCGAGGTTGCGCGTGCGCGCATTCTGCGAGAGGTTGCCGTGCAGTTCGACGCTGGGGATGCCGCTCATCGTGAGCTGCTGCGCAAGCTTCTTCGCGCCATGCTTGGTGCGCGTGAAGAGCAGGCGTCGCTCGCTGCCCGATGCGAGCGTGCGCACCACGCTCGACTTGTCGCCCTGGGCGACGTAGAGCACGTGGTGCTCCATGTCGGGTACCGGTGACTCGGCGGAATCCACCGAGTGGGTCACCGGTTGGTGCAGATAACGCTTCACCAACACGTCGACGCCGTTGTCGAGCGTTGCAGAGAACAACAGACGCTGTGCACGCTCGGGGGTCTGGTCCAAGATGCGCTTGACCGACGGGAGGAAACCGAGATCAGCCATGTGATCGGCTTCGTCCAGCACGGTGACCATCACGCGGTCGAGGCGGCAATGACGTTGTGCCATGAGGTCCTCGAGGCGACCGGGGCACGCCACCACGATGTCTGCACGGCTGAGTGCGGTGATCTGCGGTCCGGCACTCACGCCGCCGTGGATAACCGCAACGCGCAACGAGACGGCGTTGGCCAGCGGCACGAGGGTCTCGGCTACCTGCGCTGCGAGTTCGCGCGTGGGAACGAGGATCAGTGCACGGGGTCGGCGTGGTTCGCTGCGGGGTGCATCGGCAACCAGTCGTGCCACGGTGGGAACTGCAAAGGCAATGGTCTTTCCGCTGCCGGTACGGCCGCGGCCGATGACGTCACGACCTGCGAGCGAGTCGGGCAGGGTGGCGACCTGGATCGGGAACGCCGTGGTCATGCCACGGTTGCCGAGGACGCTCACGAGGCGATCGGGCACACCGAGTTCGGTGAACGTCACCGACGGTGCATCCGGCGCGGCGACAACGGGTGCAGGGGCGTTGCCCGGGGATTGGGGGCGGGGGGAGGGGCGCGTAGACACGCGCGGCGATGACGATGAGGGTGACATGGGGTGCTTTCTGTTCTTGGGGCCGCACATGCTTGGGGCGCCTCGAAGAACGAACCGTGAACTGCCGAGCGTTCGGCAGAACTGCACACTTGACCGTGATTGCGGCAGAACGCCGAATCAGACCGTCAGTATGCACCGCCGATCCGGTGAATCCTCATCAGCGACCAAGTTGGGGTCGCGAGAACTTTTCGCCAATCTTCGCGGAACTTCTTGGTATTGGCCGCGGAGTGCCGTACGGTGCCTTGACGAGCATGTCACAAGGATCTGCTCGAAGAGAGAGTAGATACCAACATCATGCAAGGCACTGTGAAGTTCTTCAACACTGAGAAGGGCTTCGGCTTCATCTCCCGTGAGGGTGGAAACGACGTGTTCGTCCATCACACCAACATCATGGGCTCCGGCTTCAAGTCGCTCGCCGAAGGTCAGAAGGTCGAGTTCGACATCGGCCCCGGCCGCAAGGGCGACGAAGCACTCAACGTCAAGGTGCTCTGAGCGTCATCGCCCTCGGGCGATGACTGATGAGCGAAACACTCGAATCCGCCGCGACTACCCGGTTTCCCGGGTGACGCGGCGGATTTGCATGTCAGCGCTGTGTACCGACGCGCAGATCCTTGAACGGCAGGTCCTTGTCCACCATGGGCTCGCGGGGGAGACCCAGGACGCGGTCGCCGATGATGTTCTTCTGGATCTCGTCGGTGCCGCCGGCGATGTTCGCCGAGAAACTCGTGAGCAGTGAGCGGGACCACGTCTCGACTCGGTCGCCTTTTTCGTAGGCCACGATGTCGTGTCCGTACACGTCGCCCAGAATCGTGCGCATCATGCGGGCGATCACTGCACCGTGGAGTTTGCCGAGCGATCCTCCGGGTCCCGGGGTGCGGCCGGCCTTCAACTCGGCACGAGTACGCATGGACACGAGCGACTTGGTGGTCTCCTCGCTGTATAGGCGCATGAGCTGCTGGCGCACGTTCGGGTCCTTGCTGATACCGCGCTTGACGGACTCCTCGATCAACCGGTCGGCATTCGGGTGCGTGACACCGCTCGACGATCCGGTGCCGATGGCAACGCGCTCGTACATGAGCATCGCGGTCGCTTGGTTCCATCCGTTGTTCAGCTCGCCCAGCAGCCAGTTGGCCGGGATGCGTACATCGGTGAGGAAGATCTCGTTGAAGTGCTTGCCGCCGTCGATCTGGTGGATCG
>JAFMJD010000032.1 GCA_017853685.1 Actinomycetota bacterium
GGGCCGGAACGGCGGAACCTGATCGGGCTGTCCGTGTGCGATGGAGTCGGTACGCAGATGACTCCACGCATCCACCGCAGGCCCCCACCAGGCGCGCAACTGTGCCCGGACGGCTGGTTCGAGATCGCTCCGATCCGTGCCGGGGCACGCCGCTGCGATGAGCGCTCTGCCGTCGCCGGGGCCGTAGTCGGGTGACACGTTGGTCATCACCGCAACGTTCAGCGCTGGTCCGCTCGACATTCCATCGAGGACGATGAGGCGGTCACGGATCGGTGCACTCGGTGCAGCGAACCAGACGCATGACACGCGTCGTGACCCGACCGGGGCGAGGCCGAGCAGTCGGGCCGCGTTCGGACCATCGGTGGCCACCACTACCGCGCGTGCGCCGATCGTTCGTCCGTCGTGCAGGGTGACGCGGTGCGGGGCGATGGACGCAACCGGTGTGGAGAGATGGACCGTCTGAGGCTGCAGACCTGCCGCGAGTTGGTCGGGGATCGCTTGCATGCCGCGCGCCGGAACAGCGGAACTGCCCACCGCGAGACAGCGCATGATGGTGTCGAACATGCGACGACTCGCAGTGAGGCCCGGGTCCAGTTGGATGCCGCCGATGAGTGGTCGGAAGAACCGATCGATCATCCTGTCGCTGAACCCGTCGGCGCGCAGCGCGTCGATGGTCTGCATGTCGGGTGAGCGCAGGAGCTCCAGCGGGTCGGCGCGACGCAGTCGTGCGAGCAGCAGTGCCAGTCGTGCCTTGTCGAGCGGTGAGCCGACCGGAGCCACAGCCGAATCGATCACTCTCGTGGGCATCCGCAGCGGATCTCCCACGCGGTGGAAGCGCTTGCCCAGCCACACCATGGCACCGGCATCGAAGGCGCGCAGGTCCAGTGCGGGAACGTCGAGCAGACGGTGCAACTCGGGATACGCAGTGAGCGCCACCTGAAAACCCCGGTCGAGACGGAAGCCGTCAACGGTGTCGGTTCGTACCCGTCCGCCCACGCCGTCGGATGACTCGAGCACCGTGCACGAGTATCCGCTGCGCTGGATCGCACGTGCTGCGGTGAGGCCTGCCAGGCCTGCACCAACCACCACCACGTCGGCGTGTTCGGGCACCATGGCTGTCACGCCCATGACGTTACGCAGACGCGGTCTGCATCACACCGCCGGTGCGGCCTCTTGGTGGGGTTCGGGTATCGTGCCGCTCATGTCGAGTCCCGAACCGTGGGTGGTGGACGCCGCTTGGGACGATCCTTCGCCGTTCGTACCCGATCTTGCGGTGAACGACCCCGGGTTCGCATCGGCGGCGGGCCGCTACGGCCGCATGTTGCCGCCCGAGGTGCAAGACGCCCTGGTGGATTTCGCCGACGAGTCGCCGACAGCGGGTGCCCTGTTGTTGCGCAACGTACCGATCGGTGCGGCGATCCCACCCACGCCCACGACGTCGATCGATACGCCGCCGGGCAAGGATCGCTGCAGTGAGTTCATGATGCTGGCCGTTGCCCGTCGGCTGGGCCAACCCGTGGGGTATCTGCCCGAGTCCGAGGGCTCGGTGGTGCAGAACATCTGCCCCATCGCGTCCACCGAGGACCGTCAGGTGGCCACATCGTCCAAGGTCGATCTCGTGTTGCACACCGAGGGCTCGTACATCAGCCACAAGCCCCGCTATGTCGCACTGCTCTGTCTGCGCGGCAACCCGCAGGCAGCAACCACATTGGCGACGGTGAGCGACATCGTCGAGTATCTCGAACAGCGGTATCCGCACGTCATCCCGGTGCTCTGGGAGCCGCGGTTCCGGCTGTTGGTGGACGAGACATATTTCGAGGGTGACGAGAGCCCGATGTCGTCGCCGGTCCGTGTGCTCCGGGGAGACCCCGCCAAGCCGATTCTCGTCTTCGACGCAGACTTGATGCGCGGCGACGACGTAGAGGCCCAGGCTGCACTCGACGCGGTCGCAGAGGCGGCGGCTGCGGTCCGACGGGGGATCGTGTTGACCCCCGGTGATCTCCTCGTGGTGGACAATCACCGGGCGGCACACGGTCGGTCGTCGTTCGCCCCTCGCTACGACGGCACCGATCGCTGGCTGCAACGGTGCTTCGTGGTTGCCGACATCACCATCAGCGACGGCGAGCGCACCGGACGCGTGATCACGACCCCGTTCGGGCTTTGACGAGCCTCGGTCGGCCGATCCGAACGGAGACCCCCGGCGACCACAGCGCCACCGGCTCGCCCGTTGGTCTCGGCAGTCCGGCGGCTTCGACGAGCGACTCATCGAGATCACTCACGATGGCGCGGTGCAGCGGCCAGGGTTCGTGATCGACCTCGGCCCATATCGGACGCGATGCCCATGTGGATCCGAGCGCCCACCGTGCGGTCACGAAGTGCTCGAGGTCCGAGATGTCGTCCGGTGTGATGCGATCGCCGATCTGCAATGCCAGGCGCGAGAACGCGGTGCGATCGGGCCACCGCCGCGATGAGCGGTACTCGATGCGATCGCTGTCGTGTTCGATGGACATCGCACCCCAGCAGTAGGGGAGGTTGTACGTGGTGCGGGCAACCAGTGTTGGGGCGAGTCGGGTGATGTCGAGGCTCATGAACCACACACCGCGTCGGCCATCGGGCCCCACGATGTAGGTGCGGATGTTCGTCTCGGGGAACGACGAGAACCGACCCAGCGGGGGAAGCCCCATGATGCGGATGCGTTCCATCCAGAACGGGATGAGACCCACCCACGCAGCCCCGTCGAAGGTGTCGATCCGGAACGGTTCGGGAACGAGTCGTTGTACGAGTTCGGGGTCGAAGGGCCAGTGCAACGACGCAAGACGTTGCCACCCCTGCGTCATCACGGGACGCCGCACCGGATGGGGGCATGCTGCCGTGACCGGCTCGACCATGGTGGTCATCGCGAGATGGACGATGTTTCCGAGCGTTGGGCCACGCGTCGACCCTGTCGGTACACGATGCGGTCACGGGGCGCATCGGCGAGCGCTCCGCGCACGCTGGGTGCAGCGATGGCCACGAGGTCCGCAGGGTCACCCACTCGCATCTCGACGCGGGGCAGTCCGAGTACCTCCCGACCGGCGTTGCCCACCAGATCCATGGCTGCATCGGGCAGTTGGTGTGCAGCCATCACGAGGAGTGCTGCGGTCTCGAGCGCATCACTGCGTCCCATCGGGTTGAACGGATCCTGCACATTGTCGGCACCCGCAGCAACGAGTACGCCTGCCTCTCGGAGCACGTTGATGGGTGCGATGCCGCGCGGCATGGCGACGTCGTGATGCCAACCCTGGAGGAAGAGATTCGTCTGGGGGAGGGGAATCACCGAGATGCGTGCCTCGGCCACCTGGCGTGCGATCACCTGCTGTGTCTCGAGCGGTACCACCGACAGGCTTACGCAGTGGCTGGCCGAGACCGGATGGGCGAACCCGGTGTTCATCACCGAACGCGCCAGCAACTGCAGCGACAGCATGTGGGGATCGAGTGTTTCGTCGATGTGCAGGTCGAGTCCCGCGCCGGCGTCGGCGGCCACCGCAAGGGCATTGTCGATGAGTCCCTGCGGATCGGGGTCGAGGTGGGGACACCCGCCCACGAGATCCACGCCCAACTCCATTGCCTCGATGAGCGACGCGCGGTTCTCGGCGCCATCGGCTCCGGTCATGGGCGACGACGTGAGCGCAACGATCTGGATGTCCATGAGGCCGGCGAACTCGGTGATTGCCTCTTTCACGGCGCGCACGTGCATCACGCCCACGCCGCCGCCCACGTTCACGTGCGTGCGGACTGCGGTGGTGCCGTTCAGCAGGAGGCGTTCGAGCGCGGCGCGAGCGCGCAGCACCATGTCTTCGTAGGTGAATTGACCCCGTTGTGCTGCCGCGATCCATGCTTCGATGGCGCCGTCGAGGTCGCCGCGCGGGTTGGGGACGGCATCGGCGGTGAGCGCTTTGTCGATGTGTGCGTGGGGTTCCACCATGCCGGGGATCACGAGTCGTCCGCCGAGGTCGTCGCCGGCGGCGGTGCCCGGAGCCGAGCCGGCAGCGCCGACAGCGGTGATCCGCCCGGCATCGACCGAGATGTCGACCCGCCGACCGTCGGGAAGCAGGGCGTTGCGCAGAACGTGGGTCATGGCCCCCAGTGTGGCGCGCGTGGGAAAGTTCCGTCCGTGTCCGACGTCGGTATCCGCCCCGCCAGAGGGATCTGGCTCTATCCCGCTGCCGGCGCGGACGCGCTCGTCGAGGCTGTGCGCGCGGCCGATGCTGCAGGTCTGGACGAGGTCTGGGTGGCCGACGAGGGCGTTGCCCGCGATCCGTGGGTGGTGCTTGCGGCGGCCGCCCGCGAAACCTCGAGGGTTCGACTCGGCGTCGGCATCACCACGCCGATGCTGCGGCACCCCGGTTCGCTCGGCTCGGCCGCGGCCACACTCGACGAGTTGAGCGGTGGACGAGCCGTGCTCGGGCTCGGTGTCGGTGGTACCGAGTCGCTCGGCCCGTTCGGTCTGCACGCCGACAAGCCAGTGGCACTGGTTCGTGATGCGATCCGCACTGCGCGGGCCGTGGTGGAGCGTCGACGCGATGCCGGGTACGAGCCACCCGTGCACGGTGCGCCCGCCCGGCAGGTTCCCATCCATGTGGGCGCCAAGGGCGAGCAACTGAACCGTTTGGCGAGCCGTGAGGCCGATGGTGTCTTCCTCTCGGGCTTCGCGCTCGATGCACTCGATGCCCCAGTCGCCTGGGCTCGTTCCGTTCGTCCGGTGCACGTGGGGCTGTTCGCCTCGGTGCGTTTCCGGTCCGATGCCCGGGCCGATCCGACGTCGCTCATCGGTGCACCGGACTCCGTCGGTGCTGGGCTCGCAGCATTGGTGCAGCGTCACCGACCCGAGACGATCGGGCTTGCACTGGTAGACGGTGATGATCCTGTGCTGATGGTGCAGCGGGCGATCGAGGCCTTCGCTGCGCTCGATGCAGTGTTGGGTTTCAGCAGTCCCGGATGACGTCGAACGTGCGCAGCGTGCAGTCCCGCCACCACGAACCCATCTCGGCGTCCACCGCAGCGAGTTCGTCTGCGGGAATCGAGAACCAACTCTCGTCGTCGGCCCACACGATCATGGCGTGAACCTCGTCGGGGCGTCCGCGCTCGAGCCACAGTTGTTTGCGGACGAAGCCGGGCTGACGCTCGAGGAAGCGGCTCCAGGTCCGCTCCTCCACTTCCATCCACTGAGCCCGATCGGATTCGGACACGCTGAACGTCAAGAACTCGATCACCATGGGACGCAGTATTGCCGCTGCCCGAGCGTCTACCGTCGGTGCATGACTCCCGAGACCGCCGCCGTCGACCGAGTGCTTCGATCCACGCGATCCGTGCGCAAGGCGCTCGACCTCACGAGGCCGGTGGACGACCACCTCCTGCTCGAGTGCATCGACCTCGCCGAACAGGCACCCACCGGAGGGAACATCTCGAGCCGCCGGTGGATGGTGGTGCGTGACCCGGCGATCAAGTCGGCGCTGGCGGACATCTATCGAGAGGCGGGTGGCAACGGCATCATCCAACTCGCCGAGCGCCTCCGGGGCACCGGGCACGCGAGTGAACGTGTGATGGATTCGGGCGCATATCTCGCCGAACGACTGCACGAGGTTCCGGCCATCGTCATCGCGTGCATCTGGGGTGTTCACGACAATTCGGGCAAGCCGGGACTGTTCGACTCGGTCCTCCAGGCCGCTTGGAGTTTCTGCCTCGCGGCCCGCGCGCGAGGTTTGGGAACGGCATGGACCACGCTGCATCTCACCAAAGCCGATGCCGTCGCCGAACTGCTCGGCATCCCCGATGGCGTGACACAGGTAGTGCTGCTCCCTGTTGCGCACACCACCAAGCAAGAGTTCCGTGCAGCCGAACGTCGACCGGCGCGTGACATCACCTATGTGGATCACTGGGGTCATGTCGTGCTCGAGACGGGCGGCGATGCAGCGGTGGTGGAGGTGGACATCGATGCACCGGTACGCGCAGTGAACGCTGCGCTGGAGTCGGTGCCGCCTGCATCGATCGGTGCCAGCGTGGACCTGCAGCCCATCGGGCGTCGCGTGCGCCTGCGCGTGATGGCCCCGGTGGCGTCATTGGGATCGACGGTCAGCGAGGCACTCGCTGCCCTCGGCGTCTACGCCGAACGCATCAGGAGTGCTGCGCAGCAGGACCGGTGAAACCGAGTCCCGCTGCCGACGGGCGCGTGACACAACCATCGACGAGCTCCGGCATCGGCATACCGCAGGGGAAGGTTCCGCCCTCGGAGAGCCACGGGATTTCGAGCCAACGAACCGCGGGTGTCGAGAATCCCCAATGGATGTTGGCCAACAGCGAGGGTCCGAGCGAGTAGTTGTGCGGGTACACCGGGAGGCCGAGACGCTCGGCGAACTCGCTCACGCGTCGAGCCGGTGTGATGCCGCCGAACTTCACGATCTCGGGCTGCAGGATGTCGATGGCGTTCGAGGCAGCAAGCCGCTCGAGGCCTGCCACGCTGAACTCGTTCTCGCCTGCGGCGATGGGCATCGGTGCGCGCTCGCGCACTCGGGCAAGCGCGGCATGGTCGGTCTGGGGCGACACCGGTTCCTCGAACCACACGAGATCGGCCTCGGCGAGAGCGGCTGCGGCCCGAAGAGCGCCTTCCTCGTCGAAGCGGGCGCTCGCGTCCACCATCAGCGACACCGCCGGTCCGAGTCGTCGGCGCACCTCGAGGATGAGCGGGACGTCGGCCTCGTGCAGTTTCACGGCGCGTATCCCGGCATCGAGGGCGCGTTGCGCGTCATCGCACACTCGGTTGGCGTCACCGAGCCAGGTGAGGCTCGCATAGACGGGAATGCGATCGTGCTTCGACGGGCCGATCAGATCGGTGACGGGCCGGCCGAGGCGCTTGCCCACGAGGTCCCACAGGGCGAGATCGATGCCGCTCATGGCTGTGGAGACGATTCCTTCGTGCCCGTACTGCAGCGTGGCCCGGTGCATGCGTGTCCACAGCGACTCGATGTCGTCGGGCGCCGCACACGGTTCGCCGGTCACCACGGGAGCCAGAACCGAGTCGATGAATACTGCGATGGGCAGTACCGGCGTGCCCGGGAGCGCGTGGGGTTGGTACGTGCCCCACCATGTCTCGCCGGTTCCGGAGGTGCCGTCGTCGCACTGCACGTGCACGAGTAGCTGTGGGTTGAAGCGATCGGCGAGGATCTCTACCTCGACGCTGCTGATCGTGGAACCCGGCACGGCGTGAGCGTATGCGCGGTTTCTCGCCAGGGCGGAGTCCGCCCAGGTGTTCTACGATCCGATCGGCCGCTCGGTGGCGAATATGGGGGAGTAATGATCGAGGAACGGAATGCTCCGGGCGAGGCCCGTTGTCCGGGTCCGAGCACACCCGACATCCTCCGGGGCGATCGCACGGGTGCACCGCCGATCCTGCTCGACGAGTCGTACCAGTTCCTCGGCGATGAGGACATTCCCTTCGAGAACTACACCTCCTCGGACTACATGGAACTCGAGTACGAGCGCATGTGGTCCCGCACGTGGCAGTGGGCGTGCAGGGAGGAGCACATTCCGAACGTCGGTGATTACCACGTCTACGACATCGGTCATCGTTCGATCATCGTGACTCGGACAGCGACAGGGATCGCGGCCTACAACAACTTCTGCCTGCATCGCGGCACGCAATTACGACCGACGGCCTCGTCCGGTGCCACCAAGCAATTCCGGTGCCCATTTCATGGTTGGACATGGACGCTCGACGGCCAGTTGGACGCGGTGCCGTGCGAGTGGGACTTTCCGCATGTGCGCAGTGAAGATTTCTCGTTGCCCCGAGTGCAGGTCGGACTATGGGGTGGCTTCGTCTTTGTGAACTTCGACCCCGATGCACCTCCGCTCGAGGAGTACCTCGGGGTGCTGCCCGAGCACTTCGCGCGGTGGGATCTCTCGGACCGGTACATCGAACTGCACATCCGCAAGCAGTTGCCGTGCAATTGGAAAGCGGCGGCAGAGGCGTTCCTCGAGGGGTATCACATCTTCGAGACGCATTCGCAGGCCGCGATGGTGGCTGGCGACGCGAATGCTTCCTACGACATCTACGGACCGCATATCAGCCGTTTCGTGCAGACCCAGGCCTTCCCGAGCCCGCACATCCAGCCGAGACCGTCCGACGACGAGGTGCTGGACGCGCTCTTCGCCCGTAAGGCACCTGGTGCGCCGCGCCCGGCGCGTCCCGAGGGGTGGACTGCTCGCGATGTGTACGCCGAATTCGTGCAGGAGACCTACTCCGCCCGCTACGGAAGCGACTTCTCCCACCTCACCATCAGCGAGACCATCGATCCCATCCAATACTTCGTGTTCCCGAACGCATTCTTCTTTCCGGGTCTCGCCATCCCGATGGTGTACCGGTTCCGGCCCAACGGCGACGATCCGCATTCGTGCACATTCGACCTGTTGTTCCTGCGGCCCAAACCCCTGCATGCGCCACCGCCACTGCCCCCGGCACCATTCGACCTCGGCGTCGACGACAGCTATTCGGCGGTGCCAGGGTTTGACGATTCGCTCGCCCGCATCTACGACCAGGACACGTCAAATCTTGCGGCCCAGACACGCGGGTTTCGGGGCAGTCTCAAGCGGGCGCAGACACTGGGGAACTATCAGGAAGTGCGCACCCGTCATCTTCAGCAGACGGTGCGGCGCTACATCGATACGCCACAGTGATGTCGCGCGGCTGCCGCGCACCGGCTGGTGCTGGCGGCGTTCAGATCCGCTCGAGGACCAACACCGGGATCACCCGGGAGGTATTCGCTGCGTACTCCTTGAAGTTGGGCATCTGCTCGGCCTGCGCGTTGAACAGTCGGTCCCGCTCCGCTCCGGTCACCTCGACAGCATTGGCCTCGTAGGTCTCGCCGGGCAGCTCCACGGTCACCCGCGGGTTGGCCTTCATGTTCAGGTACCAGTGCGGGTCCTTCGGCGAACCACCCTTGGAGGCGATGATGACCACGCGGTTGCCGTCGAGGCTGTAGACGAGCGGGCTGGTGCGTCGCTCTCCGGACTTGGCCCCGATGTGGGTGATGAGCACGAGCGGGGAACCCGCAAACATGCCCGACACCTTGCCGTTGTTCGCCCGGAACTCCTCGATGAGTTTGGCGTTGAATGCGTTGATGTCCCGGGCCATGTCGTTGGAGTCGCTCATGGCGCACGACGGTATCGGGCACATGGCCTAAGTTGTCAACCGTGACCACGAGTACCCCTGAGGCAGTTGTACGCCGGTACGCCGATGAGTTGTACCACCGTCGGAATCTCGATGTGATTCCCGAACTGGTTGCGGACCCGACGATCCGTCACGAGCCGGGCGGAGAGACCCACACTTTCTCGCTCGCCGACAGCCTCGCTCGCGCCCGGCACCTGCAATCCGAGTTCGCCTCCATGCGGTTCGACGAGGTGGCGTTCGTGGCGAGCGGTACCGATGTGTGCTGGGTGTATGACGCAGTGCTCGTGCGGCCCGATGGCACCGAGGTGACGATGTGCGGTGCCGAGATCTTCCGTGTGCACGACGGAAAGATCGCCGAGGTCTGGAACCCGAAGCCGGCACCGGGACTGTGGGGCTGATGGCCATGACAACCACCGTCTCCCGCTCGGTCTTCGGTCGCACAGGCCACCTGAGCAGCCGTGTGATCTTCGGGGCCGCCGCGCTGGGCGGCATGCGTCAAGAACGCGCCGATCAACTCCTGGACACGCTGCTCGAGTTCGGGGTCAACCACATCGATACCGCCGCCTCCTACGGCGATGCGGAGCTTCGCATTGCGCCTTGGATGGCCGCTCACCGCTCCCGTTTCTTCCTTGCCACCAAGACCGGCGAACGAACCGGGGATGCAGCGCGGGCGTCGCTCGAGCGCTCGCTGGAGCGGATGGGCGTCGACTGCATCGACCTGATCCAGTTGCACAACCTCGTGGAGGACGATGAGTGGGAGACCGCCCACGGTCCACGCGGTGCGGTGGCAGCGCTCGCCAAGGCGCGCGACGAAGGCTTGGTGCGTTTCGTCGGTGTCACGGGGCACGGTACGAGGATCCCGGCGATGCACCTGCGCAGCCTCGAGCGTTTCGACTTCGACACGGTGCTGTTCCCCTACAACTTCATGATGCTCCGCAGTGATGAGTACCGGTCTGCGGTGGATGCACTCCTCGCTCGGTGTGCCGAGCGCCACGTCGCTGTGCAGACCATCAAGTCCGTTGCGCGTCGTCGCTGGCCCGAGGACAGCACCGAGTCACGATTCTCGTGGTACCAAGCGCTACCACCGGGTGACTCCCTGCAGCGCGCCGTGAACTTCGTGCTCGGGCGATCCCAGTTGTTCCTGAACACCTCGAGCGATGGCCGGCTCCTGCGCCCCACGCTCGAGGCGGCCTGCGCCCACGGCTCGGTACCCGATGACGACGCCATGCTGGCTGATGTCGAGGCGCACGACATGTCGCCGATCTTCGACGGAGCCGATCTGGAGCGCATCTAGCGAGACCGGACGCTTCGGCCCGATGGGCTAGAGCGAACGGAAGAACTCGATGAGTTCGGTTGCCACGGCGCGCGGCTGCTCGGCCGGGCCGAAGTGTCCACCTCGTTCCATCAAGGTCCAGCGCTGGAGATTCGAGTACTTGGCCGCAACCGACCGGGGCAGCAGTACGAGTTCTTTCGGGAAGATCGCGAATCCTGTCGGCGCTTCCACGATCGGGATGCGGTCGTGCAACGGCGGCCAACCACCGTTGAAGTGTTCGAAGTAGATGCGCAGCGACGGGCCGATCGCCCCGGTGAGCCAGTACAACGACGCAAGCGTGATGAGTTCGTCTCGGCTGAAGACCGACTCGACGTCGCCGTCGCAGTCGCTCCACGCGCGCCGGCGCTCCCAGATCCATGCGGCCGTTCCGACGGGTGAGTCGGCGAGCGCGTAGGCCAGGGTCTGTGGATCGTGAGTATGCACGGTGATGTGACTCCGGATGAGCCAGTCCACCTCGGCTGTTCGCTGCACCATCCATTCCTCATCGGGGGCGAACGCGTCCGGCGTGAGTTCGCGGCGATTCACGCCGGGGATGACCGGCAGGCTCATGTACACGCCGGTGAGGTGCTGTGCGTGCGCATGGCCCAACTCCGACGTGACGATGGCGCCCCAGTCGCCGCCGTAGGCGCCGAAGGTGTCGTACCCGAGGCAGTCACGCATCAGCCGAACCCACAACTCGGCAACACGGCGCACGTTCACGCCATGCGTCTGCAGTGGGTTCGAGAATGCAAAGCCGGGGAGCGACGGAATCACGACGTCGAAGGAGTCCTCGGGCCGACCACCGACCGATGTCGGATTCGTGAGCGGTTCGATGAGGCCACGCAGATCCCAGAATGACCACGGCCAACCATGGGTGAGCACGATGGGGCGCGGATTGGGTCCCTTGCCACGGATGTGCAGGAAATGGATCGGGATGCCGTCGATGTCCACCCGAAAGTTCGGGTACGAGTTCATGGCCGCCTCGTGCACCCGCCAGTCGTATTCGTTCGCCCATGTGTGCACCATGCTCTGCAGCCACGTTCGGTCCACCCCGTACTTCCATCCGTCGCCCGGAATCTCGGGGGCCAGACGAGTGGCGAGCAGTCGTCGTCGGAGATCGTCGAGGTCGGACTGCGGGATGTCGATGGTGAACGGTGTGGGGCGAGCCATGCCGATTGCGTAGCACGATCCGGGGCCCTGCGACAGCGCCGGATATCGTTCGCCCGATGAGCACCGATGTGACCACCGAGTCGGCCTCCCAACTCGATCCGGCCGAGCAACGCGCGATCGATGCCGCCATCGACGCACTGCTCGCCGAGGCCGATCCGCGCACACTGGATCCGATCGAGTTCCGGCGACGCCGCTACGACCACGGACTCGCTTGGGTGTACTTCGCTCAGGGCTTCGGCGGTCTGGGGGCCTCGCCGCAGGCGCAGGCCTATGTGGAACGCCGCATGCGTGCGGCCGGCGCAGAGCCCGTGGACTCTGCGCTCTTCTTCTTGAATCTCGCCGGCCCCACCATTCACACGCACGGCACCGATGAGCAAAAGCGCAGGTTCCTCCGTCCGATGTTCTCGGGTGAGGAGAAGTGGTGCCAGCTGTTCAGCGAGCCGGGAGCAGGGAGCGATTTTGCGGGCCTTGCCACTCGTGCGGTGCGTGACGGCGACGAGTGGGTCGTGAACGGGCAGAAGGTCTGGAACACCCTGGCCCACCTCGGCGACTGGGGCATGCTGGTCACGCGTACGGATCCGGACCAGCCCAAGCACAAGGGCATGACCTACTTCGCCGTCGACATGCGCGCCGTCGGAGTCGACGTGCGGCCGTTGCGTCAGATGACCGGCGAGGCCGAGTTCAACGAGGTCTACCTCACCGATGTTCGCGTGCCCGACGCCAATCGGATCGGCGGCGTCGGCGAGGGTTGGCGGGTGTCGCTCACCACGCTCATGAACGAGCGGGTGTCGATCGGCGGTGGCGGTGGTGTGACCCCCAAGCGCGGCTCGGGCCCCATCGGCGAGATCGTCGGCCTGTGGGAACAACTGCCGAGTAGCGATCGCACCAGCGCGCGCCTCGATCGCCTGATGTCGTTGTGGGCGAGGGCCGAGACGCTGCGGCTCACCAACATCCGCGCGAGTCAGGCGCGCCGCGCCGGCAACCCGGGACCCGAGGGATCCACGAGCAAGTTGGCGTTGGCCGAGTTGAACAAGTCGATCTACGAGTTCGGGATGGATCTGCTCGGAGCACACGGGATGGTGGGATTCGATTTCACCTTCCGTCGCCCCGACAGCCTGAACGACGACACCTGGGGCGACCCACGCCATGCGTTCCTGCGCGTTCGAGCGAACTCGATCGAGGGCGGTACCAGCGAGATCCTGCGCAACATCCTCGGCGAGCAGGTGCTCGGTCTGCCGGGTGAGCCCAGGGTGGACAAGGACCTCGCATGGTCCAAGGTGCCGCGCAACTGAGTTGCTCGCCGCCCGGTTCGCCGGGCGAGGTCACTACCGCTTGCGGGTGAGCAGCACCGGCTTGGTGTGATCCATTGCGGGTCGTGGTGCAAGACCGATGGGAACGGTGAGCAACTCGCGCTCGCCGTGGCCACTCACGCACTCGGGATCGGGCCCGTCGAGGGGCAGGCCGGTGAAGAACTTTGCGGCCATGCATCCGCCCTGGCACGAGTCGTAGTTGCCGCAACTCGCGCATGCCCCGGCGCTCTGGGGTTCGCGCAACGAGCGGAACAGCTCGGACTCGCGCCACACGGCGGCAAAGCCGCCGGCGTCACGAACCGATCCGGCCCGGAACTGATCGTGGATCACGAACGGGCACGCGTACACATCGCCGATGGGGTCGATGAGACACACCACGCGTCCTGCTCCACACATGTTCAGGCCGGGGAGCGACTCGCCGAGCGCGTTGAGGTGGAAGAAGGAGTCGCCGGTGAGGACCGACTCGCCGTGCGCGAGCAACCAGCGATAGATCTGCACCTGTTGGTCGTTCGTGGGGTGCAACTCGTGCCACGAATCAGCACCGCGCCCCGACGGGCGGAGCCGGGTGACTCGGAGTTGCGCCCCGTACGAGTCGGCGAGCGCCTTGAAACCGTCGAGTTGATCCACGTTGTGGCGTGTGACCACGACCGAGATCTTGAATGGCCCGAAACCGGCTTCGGCGAGATGGTCCATCGCCCGTCGTGCAAGGGCGTACGAACCCTCACCGCGGACCGAGTCGTTGGTGGGGGCATCGATGCCATCGAGGCTGATCTGGATGTCGAGATAGTCCATGGCTGCCAGGTGTGCAGCCTTCGCTCGGTCGATGAATGCACCGTTGGTGGAGAACTTCACGCCGATCTGTTGTTCGACGGCGTACTCGACGAGTTCGAAGAAATCACGCCGCACCATCGGTTCGCCGCCGCCGATGTTGATGTAGAAGACCTGGAGCGCACGGAGTTCGTCCAGCACCCGCTTGGCCTCGGCGGTGGACAGCTCACGGGGATCGCGTTGACCCGACGATGACAGGCAGTGCACGCACTGCAGGTTGCAGGCGTAGGTGAGTTCCCACGTGAGACAGATCGGAGCGTCCAGACCCGTCTTCAGTTGGCTCACGAGGGTCTCAGCGCTCACGGATCACCTCGGAGGTCTCGAGGCTCTGGAGTGCCTTCACGAACGAGGGCCAACGACCGGCGGCCACTCCGCAGGCGTCGAGCGCCTCGGCGAGTGTGTCGTGCTGGGCGAGAGCCGACACCACGCGCACCATGTCGGGGTGGCGCAGGAAGATCAGCCGGCGGTTGCCGTAGTGGTAGGCCAGCGCGCCGAAGGGTTCGGGCCGGATCGCCACCTGCGGGTGCAGTTCGAGCCGTCGGGCCAAGGCCACCCCGAGATCGGGGGCCGTCGACACTGCCATGGTGCTCAGTAGACGCCGCACATGCCGTCGATGGAGATCTCTTCGACGAGCAACTCTTCTTCGACGTCGGTCGCCTCGGCGGCGGGGGCCTCGAGCGTGGAGGTGTCCTGATCCATGTGGCGCATCGTACTGGTCCGGCCTTCGGACCGCCATCGACCGCTGGGGTACATTCGGGGAACAGTCTCTCGTTGGGGGTAGGTCATGAAGACACAAGCCGCAGTCCTCTGGGAAATCAACAAGCCCTGGAGTGTCGAGGAGATCGATCTCGATCCTCCCGGTCCGGGTGAGGTGCTCGTGAAGCTCGGCGCCTCGGGCATGTGCCACTCCGACGAGCACCTCGTCACGGGTGACCTCCCGTTCGAACTGCCCATCATCGGCGGCCACGAGGGCGCAGGTGTCGTCCAGGAAGTGGGCGAGGGTGTGTCGTGGTTGTCGCCGGGTGACCACGTGGTGTTCGGCTTCATCCCGTCGTGCGGGCGTTGCGCAAGTTGTTCCACCGGACACCAGAACCTGTGCGACCTCGGCGCGCTGTTGGGCACCGGTCGTCAGATCGCCGACGGCACCTCGCGTCACCACGCCAAGGGCAAGGACCTCGGCACGATGTGTCTGCTCGGCACCTTCGCCAAGCACACCGTGGTGAACGAAGCGTCGTGCATCAAGATCGAGAAGGATGTGCCGCTCACGCGGGCATGCCTGCTCGGGTGCGGCGTGGTGACGGGTTGGGGTTCGGCCGTGTACGCGGCCGATGTGCAGCCCGGCGACACCGTCGCCGTCGTGGGCATCGGCGGTATCGGTGCCAACGCCATCCAAGGGGCCAAGCTTGCGGGTGCGAAGAAGGTCATCGCCATCGATCCGGTCGAGTTCAAGCGTGAGAAGGCGATGGAGTTCGGTGCCACCCACACGTTCTCGTCGATGACCGAGGCACTCGACGGCATTCGCGAGCTCACCTGGGGCACCATGGCGAACAAGGTGATCATGACCATGGGTGTGGGTTCCGGCGCGGTCATGGCAGAGGCGCTTGCGCTCACTGCCAAGCGTGGCCGCGTCACCGTCACCAACATCCACCCGGCGATGGAGATGTCGGCATCGATGAGTCTGCTCGACGTGACGCTGATGGAGAAGCAGATCGTCGGTTCGTTGTTCGGCTCGGGCAACCCGCGCTATGACATCCCGAAGCTGTTGGGCCTCTACCGCGAGGGCCAGTTGGACCTCGACGGCCTCGTGTCGAAGGAGTATCCGCTCGAGGGCATCAACGACGGCTACGACGACATGCGCAACGGCAAGAACATTCGCGGAGTGCTCGTCTTCTGACGTTCCGGGAGTACTCGCCGGCGTCGGCTATGACGGCAGGCGCTTGGTGAGCACCCGAACCAGCGAACGCGCTGCGAGCGGCGACAGCATGCGTCTGGACAGCAGGATGTAAAGCGGTTCGACGCGATCCGGGTCGAGTTTGGTGCGGAACTGCGCGATGCCCTTGAACCGGTACTGACGGTCGAAGAAGTCCACCACCCGCCGTCCGAGTGGTCCGAGGCCGTACTCGTTCGCGGGCTGGTCCTCGGGTCGCCAGAACGGCAGTGGCCCGTTGGTGGCTGTCTTGAAGCCGTCGTCGCGCAAGGCATCGAGTGCCATGGCGATACAACCCTCCAGCGCGCCGCGTGGCGCACTCTCGAGGCGCACCGGATCCTGGAGGTACCAACCCTCGTCGCTCGTGGGTGTGCAGGCCATGAACGCAACGATTGATTCGCTCGCATTTTCGGTGGCTGGTGCGATGCACGCGAAGTAGCGACGAATCTCGGTGAGTTCGGCGTAGGAGGTTCGCTGGAACGAGTCGGTAGAGCGCTGTACACGGGCCTGCTTCCACTTGCGCTCGGTGTGCTCGAGTGCGGCACGCTCAGCGTCGTTGTCGATCGGGAAGACCTCACGCCACGAATAGCCGAGCTTCTTGGCGTGATTGCGTGCCCATCGAAGTTTCTGGCGCCGCCCTCCCTCGATCGACCAGTCGGGAAGATGGTGGAACGTCTCGGAGCCGATCCAGATCGGCTTCATGCCGAGCTGTATGCCCGCCCGACACGTGGCTTCGTTCACGAGTGCTGCGATGAGTGTCTTGCGGCGGATGCGGGCGTAGTACTGCAGCCGGCTGATGATGTCGAGCTCCATACCTGCTGCTGCAACCGGGGAACGCCAGGCGAAGATGCAATGGTGGTCTTCGAGGAAGGCGACGAACCCGGACCGGTCGTCGTTCCACATCACCCACCAGGGGTCGGGGCTGAGCACGTGATACTGGCCGGCCTCGTGTCCTGCTGCGGCCAGCACCTGCTGGACCTCGGCATCACACGCAGTGGCCCGCTCCACCGTGATGTCCGGACGGCCGTCACGCCGCCGACGAGGGTTTCCCATGAGGCCTTCCTTAGCACGATGGCCGGACGGCATCAGAGACCGGGCCTGACGAACGGGGGTCCGACCACATAGTGTGACGGCGTCGTGCGACCGAGGGGAGTCCCATCATGAAGTCACGTGCCGCAATCCTCCATGGCATCGGCCAGGACTGGAAGATCGAGCAGATCGATATCGGTGAGCCCAAGGCCGGTGAGGTCTTGGTGAACTGGAAGTACGCGGGAATGTGTCACTCCGACGAACACTTCGTCACCGGCGACATGGTTCCGCCCGACGAGATGCTCGCCATGATGGGCGGCAAGCCGTTCTTCCCGGTGCTCGGTGGCCACGAGGGCGCCGGCGTCGTGGTGGAAGTGGGCAAGGGCGTCACCAGTGTCAAGGTGGGCGACCACGTGTCGGCGAGTTTCGTGCCGAGTTGTGGTCGCTGCCGTTACTGCTCGACCGGGAAGCAGAACCTGTGCGACAACGGCGCAGGAACGCTCACCAAGGGCATGATCACCGACGGCACCTCGCGCCACCATGTCGGCGGCGAGGAGATCACGGTGATGGCAGGTCTGGGGACCTTTGCCGAGTTCACCTGTGTCTCGGAGAACAGCCTCATCAAGGTGGACAACGATCTGCCGCTCAACGCCGTGTGCCTCGTCTCGTGTGGTGTGGCCACCGGATGGGGGTCGGCCACGAATCGTGCGAACGTCGAGCCGGGCGACACGGTCGTGGTGGTGGGCATCGGCGGAATCGGCATCAACGCGGTGCAGGGTGCCCGTATGGCCGGCGCAAAGCGGGTCATCGCGATCGACCCACTCGAGTTCAAGCGTGAGAAGGCGATGGAACTCGGGGCAACGCACGCCTTCGCGTCGATGGACGAGGCACTCGCCCCGGTGATGGAGATGACCTGGGGTCAGATGGCCGACAAGGTCATCATGACTCCGGGCGTGATGTACGGCGATCTGATGGCGGGGGCCAATGCACTGTGCGGCAAGGGCGGCACCATGGTGGTCACCGCAGTTGCGCCCATTACGCAGGACTCCGCCTCGGTGAACCTGTTCCAGCTCGCGATGTACAACAAGGAGATCAAGGGAACCATCTTCGGTTCGCTGAATCCCCGTGCCGACATCCCCCGGCTGCTCGGCCTGTACCGGGACGGCCAGCTCAAGCTCGACGAACTCATCACCCGTGAGTACCCGCTCGAGGACATCAACATCGGCTACCAGCACATGCGCGACGGTGTGAACATTCGCGGTCTCATCAAGTACTGATGCGCGAACTGCTCCAACGGCTCGGTGCCGACGTCGTCGGTCGCCGCCGCGAACTCGAACTCGTTGTTGCGGCGCTCGACGCCGATCGACATATTCTGCTCGAAGGGCCGCCTGGTACCGGCAAGTCCACCTTGCTGCGCGCGGTTGCCCGCGAACTCGGCATCGGTTTCGAGTTCGTCGAGGGGAACGCCGAACTCACCCCCGCGCGTCTGGTCGGACACTTCGACCCTGCGCGCGTGCTCACCGAGGGATACAGCCCCGAGGTGTTCGAGGACGGCCCGCTCGTCAGTGCATTGCGTGATGGATCGTTGCTCTACGTCGAGGAGATCAACCGGATTCCCGAGGAGACCCTCAATGTGCTCATCACGGTGATGAGCGAACGCGAGTTGCATGTGCCGCGGCTGGGTCGGGTGGCCGCCTCGCCGGGATTCCGTCTCGTTGCGGCCATGAACCCGTTCGATGCGATCGGCACGGCCCGGATCTCGTCCGCGGTGTACGACAGAGTGTGTCGCCTCGCAGTGGACTACCAATCGTCCGACGAGGAGACCGACATCGTGTCGCGTGCGGTCGCCGACCCTGCGATTCCCGCCGACTGGCTCGCCAAGGTGGTGACCGTCGTGCGCCGTACTCGTTCGCACTCCGATCTGCGCGTGGGTTCCTCGGTGCGCGGTGCCATCGACTGTGCGCTCGTGGCACGCTCACTCGCTGGCCTGCGCGGCCAGCAGGTGGATCATCCGGTGGTGGGGCTCGATGCTGGGCTCATCGCACTCTCGGGGAGGATCCGGGTGCGCGAGGGTTCGGTGCGATCGGCCGAGGACATCGTGCGCGAGATCTGGCTCGACGTCTTCGGCAAACAGGACGACGAGGGTCACGAGGGAAAAGCTGGCGCCCCGACTGGGGCCACGAACTCCCGCTCGTAAAGGAGGGTGCTGCGGCCGAGCAGGCCGTGGCCGACGCTCAGCGGCGCACCACCTCACGGCGTGAACTGTCCCGGCACCAACGCTTCGAGCAGATCTCTCCCGAAGTCGGGGAACTCGACGAGGATGCCTTCGACCAGGCGATGGCCGATGATCCCGATGACACGCTCGCGCTGTTGGCCGATCTGACGTCGGCGACGGACCCGGCACTCCGTTCGCTCGCCCGACGTCTCGCCGGGCGCCTCGTGCTCGACGTGAGCCGTCGCGGCGCGACGCGGCCCCGTGGAGTGGGGAAGGTGGAGCGCCAGCGATACCGACCCGATCGAGGCGATCTCGACCTCGAGGCGAGTCTCGACGCAGTGAGCGAGTCGCGCGCCTCGCGCCGCCCGCCGGACCCCGATGCCCTGTACGTGCGCGGGTGGGCCAAACCGAAGACCGCGCTGTGTCTGTTGGTGGACCGAAGCGGGTCCATGGGCGGCAAGCCGCTTGCTACGTCGGCAGTGGCTGCAGCCGCGGTGGCGTGGAGATCACCCGAGGACTACAGCGTGCTCGCGTTCGGTAACGACGTGGTGGTGGCCAAGAGCCAAGACGTGCCCAAGGCTGGCGAACGTGTGGTGAACGATGTACTCGCACTGCGCGGATTCGGTACCACGGATCTTGCTGGAGCGCTGTTGGCTGCAGGGTTGCAGTTGTCGCGTACGGGTGCCGGCAGAAAGGTGACCATCTTGTTGTCGGACTGTCGAGCCACCGTGGACGGCGATCCTGTCGCTGCTGCCGCAGCACTCGACGAGCTGGTGATCATCGCTCCTGCTGGCGATGCCGATGAGGCTCAGGCCTTTGCGGCCCGCACCGGAGCACGTCTGGTGACGATCGACGGACCGAGCGACATCCCGAACGCGGTCACCACGGCACTCGGCGACTGACCCGCACGGTGGCTCAGCACTTGCCGGTGGACTCCGGAACGATGCTCTTGTTGCCGTACACCTGTGTCTGGCCCTCTGCGTCGGGTGCCTTCGAGAGCGGGATCTGTCCACGGAAGATGCCGAGGATGGTGCGCATCCGAGCGCTCGAGAGCCGTGGATCGACCACGGACTGGCTTGCCTTGTTCGTGATCTGACCCTCCACGATGAAACTGCGCGTGTTGGACGGATCGAAATTCTTGAGCGCGCCGGCAAGTTGCAGCACATCGCGCGGTGTGAGGTCGGCGTCCACCACCACGCGGTCCTGGAAGGAGTTCACGAGCTTGGTGACCAGACCGATGTTGAGCACGCCCTTGGAGCGAACAGCATTCATGACCCGCCGGATGAAGTCCTGTTGGCGCTTGATGCGTCCGATGTCGGAGGTTCCTTCGCTCTTCCATGTGCCGCTGTCGTTCTTGTACTGCAGGTGACGACTGCGTACGTAGGCGAGTGCATGGTCGCCGTTGAACTTGAAGCATCCGGCCTCGGGAACATTGAGACGCGTGTAACGGTCCCGGAGCGGTGTCTTGAACGGGATCCTGATGCCTCCCACTGCATTCACCAGATCCTTGAACACGCAGAAGTCGATGCTCACGTAGTGGTCGATCGGGATCTGGAAGAAACTCTCGATGGTGGCGATCAGGCGAGCGGGGTCGTCCTTGTTGAACGTTGCGTTGATCTTCGACATCCGGTTCGTGCCGGCGACCGGGACCCAGAGGTCACGGGGGAACGACAGCAGGCCCACGCTGCCGGTGTCGGGTTCGACGTGCAACAGCATGATGGTGTCGGGGCGGTTGCCGCCGGCGCCGCCGCCGAGGAAGGTGCCGGCGAACGGCGAGTTCGGGTCGATGCAACTGCGGTTGTCGGAGCCCGTCATGAGGAAGTTCACGGACTTGAGCGAACCGGGCGCCACTGTGGCCACCGGCGCCAAGGTGTTGGTGGGGTTCAGTTCGGCGACCGAACTCTTCACCTCACCGTTCGTGAGGCTCTCCACCACCAGTTTCGTGGGCCCGGTGGCTGCACTCGGGGTGGAGCGGACGTCGACGCGCTTGACCTGCTCGAGATTTCGCTGCACCACCAAGATGGCGAGCGCAGCGATGAGACAGATCGCCGCCAGTGCCACGTTGATACCCAGAACCAACCGCTGGGCGCCGCTGCGACGTTTGGCGCCACCGACTGCGGACCTGCTTGCGGACCCGCGGGGCAACTCGTCTGCGAAATCGTCGCCACTCGCCATCGCTGGATCACCCTAGTGCTGAGTCGGCCGGAAGCGTGATCAGCGGTCGACGGGTGCGAGGGTGACCTCGACGCGCAGGTCGCCCTCGGCGGGTTCGAGGCGGAAGTCGTGCACCGATCCGGCCTCGCACAGATCGGGGATACCGACGCCGAGTGCCTCGAGCAGCGCTGCAGGGGCGTGCACCCGTGTCACTTGCACCTCTGCACGCTGGGACAACTTCGCCTCGGTCTTGCTCCGGCGGATCGCAGCGAGCACGTCGCAGATGGCGTCGAGGGCCGACTGGTCACCCACCTCGGTGGTTCCGGTGGGCCAGGTCTGTGTGTGCACCGACCCGGACTGCCACCAACTCCACGACTCCTCGGTGGCGAAGGGCAGGAACGGTGCGAAGAGGCGTTGGAGGATGCTGAGGGCCTCACGCAGGGCGCCGACGGCCGAACCGTCGCCCTTGTAGGCGCGTCCTTTCACCAGCTCCACGTAGTCGTCACAGAACCACCAGAACACCGACTCGGTTCGCTCGAGTGCTCGCGCATAGTCGAACGACTCGAACGCAGCGGTGGCTTCCGCAGCGACACCGCCCAACCGCCCGAGCATCAGGCGGTCCACCGGCGCTGATGGCGCTGTGGCCACCGATGCATCGAATCCGAGTACGAACTTGGAGACGTTGAGCAGCTTGTTGGCCAACTTGCGGCCGATCTTCATCTGCTCCTCGTTGAAGGCCGTGTCCACGCCCGGCCGCCCCGATGCTGCCCAGTAGCGCACGGCATCGGTGCCGTACTGCTCGAGGAGATGCATGGGCGTCACCACGTTGCCCTTCGACTTGGACATCTTCTTGCGATCCGGGTCGAGGATCCATCCGCTCAGCGCTGCGTTGCGCCACGGCACACAGCCGTGTTCGTGGTGGCTGCGCACCACGGTGGAGAACAGCCACGTGCGGATGATGTCGTGACCCTGAGGGCGCATGTCCATCGGGAACACACGCGCAAAGAGATCTGGGTTGTCCTCCCACTGGCCCGCAACCTGCGGCGTGAGCGACGAGGTTGCCCATGTGTCCATCACATCGGGGTCACCCATGAAGCCGTTCGGTTTCCCGCGCTGAGCCTCGGTGAAACCGTCGGGGCAGTCGGTGGAGGGATCCACCGGCAGACGGTCTTCGCCCGGCACGAGCACTTCGCTGTAGATCGGGTTTGCCTGATCGTCGAGTCGGTACCACAGCGGAAGCGGAACTCCGAAGTAGCGCTGACGGCTGATGAGCCAGTCACCGTTGAGTCCGCCGACCCAGTTGTCGTAGCGGTGCTGCATGAACGAGGGGTGCCATGCCAACTCGTTGCCCCGCGCCAGCAGGCGCGTGCGCAGCTCGGCATCACGACCGCCGTTGCGGATGTACCACTGGCGGGTCGCCACGATCTCGAGCGGACGGAAACCGCGTTCGTAGAACTTCACCGGGTGGGTGATCTGGCGTCGTTCGCCGATCATCTCGCCGGTGGACACCAGTTGCTCCACCACGAGGTTCTGTGCCTGCTTGGGGGCACGTCCGGCGATGACGGCGTACCGCTCGACGCCTGTGGCCGCGGTGATCCACGATGGTGTGTCGGTGGCGAAACAGCCGTCGAAACCGATGAGCGCACGGTTGGGCAGGTTCAGTTCGCGCCACCACGTCACGTCGGTGACGTCACCGAAGGTGCAGATCATCGCAATGCCGGTGCCCTTCTCGGGATCGGCCAGACGATGTGCGAGCACAGGAACCTCGACGCCGTACAGCGGCGTGGTGACCGTGGTGCCGAACAACGGTTGGTACCGCTCGTCGTCGGGGTGTGCCACCAGCGCAACACAGCAGGCGAGCAGTTCGGGGCGTGTGGTGTCGATGCGGATGTCGCCACCACCGTCGGCCCGGTGGAAGGCCAGCGTGTGGTAGTTCCCTGCGATCTCGCGGTCTTCCATCTCGGCCTGTGCCACCGCAGTGCGCTCGTCGATGTCGTACAGCGTGGGGGCATCTTGTTGGTAGGCCTCACCCCGAGCAAGGTTGCGCAGGAAGGCACGTTGGCTCACGCGCCGCGCAGTGTCGCCGATGGTGGTGTAGAGCAGCGACCAGTCGACGGACAGACCGAGTCGACGGAAGAGTTCCTCGAAGGCCTGCTCGTCGACGTGGGTGATCTCGCGACACAACTCCACGAAATTGGGTCGCGACACGGGAGTGGCACGGTGATCCTTCGGGACATCGCCCTGGAACGGCGGTCGGTATCCGGGTTCGTAGGGCAGCGATGGATCGCAACGAACGCCGGTCACGTTCTGTACTCGGCGCTCGGTGGCGAGACCGTTGTCGTCCCAGCCGATGGGGTAG
>JAFMJD010000033.1 GCA_017853685.1 Actinomycetota bacterium
GTGACGAGGGCGACTTTGCCCGACAGGTCGAAACGTGAATCCGTGCTCATGGTCCCTGAGTCTCGCGGACAGACGCAGACCGTGCCTAGCGGTCGGCCATCGACACGACGAGGTCGAACTGTTTCTGCGTGACCGACATCACGCTGAGGCGGTTGCCGGTGCGGATGAGCGCAAAGTCACCGAGGCGAGATGCCTGATCCTTTAGTTCCGTGAGGCTCACCGTTCTGCGGAACTTCTTCACGAAGCCCACATCCACCAGTGACCAGCGAGGGTCGTCTCGTTTGGACGCCGGATCGAAGTGTTTGTCCGACGGATCGAACTGTGTGGGATCCGGATACGCCGTCCGCACCACCTTTGCTAGCCCCACCACACCCGGCACCTCGCAATTCGAGTGGTAGAGGAGGATCTTGTCGCCCACCGACATCGAGCGCATGTAGTTGCGCGCCTGATAGTTGCGCACGCCGTCCCACATGGTGGTCTTGTCCCGTTTGAGGTCGTCGATCGAGTACGCCTCGGGTTCGCTCTTCATCAGCCACATCGCCATGGGAGGCAACGTAGCCGGGGAGTGACGATGCTTCAGTCGACCCAGTCTGCGAGCAGATCGGGTACCGAGAGGTGCTCGGGAACGCGGTCCCGGCCGATCACCGAATCGATCGTGGTGTGGTAGTGCCAGATCCGTCGTTCCTGATAGTTGAGCGGGATGCCGGTGTGTGCAGCGGCCTCCACGGCGACCTGCACCGGTTCGAGGTTGTCGGTGTCCTCCACCATCACCACCTCGAACCCGGCCAAGCGGATGTCCCACGTGGGGTGCCTGGGCTCGACACTCTCGGCGGGAGCGAGCCACACGCGCTCGAGGCGCGTGCGGTCCTTGGCCTCGGGCCAGAACTGCAGCAGCGGGAATCCTGTGGAGTCGAGCGGGGTGATGAGGTTCGGGAACACGCCGTACGCGGGGTTCGTGGTGTTGAACACATCGGCGAGGCCCGGCATCTTGGGCAGGTCGGCGCGGTCCTCGCGCTGGGAGTTCATGGCCCGCTCGGTGAGTGGGGTGAGCATGCGCGTGTGACCGTTGCGGATCAGCGAGATGGCGGCGCCGGCGGGGCGCAACGAGTTCGCCACCGTGGTGGGGTGGATCGTCTTGGCGTGGTACACCTCGAGGAAACCCTCGGCCATGATCTTCCAGTTGCAGCGGTGCGTCGTGGTGATCCGGGCGAGCACCCGCAGGTCGGCGTCGACGATCTCCCAGAGTTCGTCGGCGAGCGGACCGAGGTGGTCGAGCAGCGGCTCGGCCTCTTGATCGGCATTCACGAAGATGAACTTGCCCCAGCGCTCGCACCGCAGCGGAACGAGCCCGCGCTCTTCGGGCTGCAGTCCGACGAAATCACGCATGTCGGGGACGAACACGAGCTTGCCGGTGTGGTCGTAGCTCCACGAGTGGTAGAGGCACACCATGCGGTCGCAGGTGCCGCACTCGTCGCGCACCACGGGTGCACCGCGGTGACGGCACGCATTGAAGAAGGCGCGGTACACGTCGTCGTCGCCGCGTACCACGAGGACCGGCATGCCCGCCATGTCGAAGGTCCGGTACGAGCCGGGATTCGGGAACTCGGTGGTGTGCGCGGCGAACATCCAACTGCGCCGGAACAGCGAGTCACGCTCCAGCTGCCAGAAGGTCTCGTCGGTGTAGCGGCCGAGTGGGAGGTCGGGCAGTTTCGGGAAGCCCTGCGGCGGCTCCGTGCGCGCGAACTCGTAGGCGACTTGAGCGTTGATCCGCTCGACGAATGCCTGATCCATGAGGTGTCCCTCCTTGTCGGTTCCCCGTTCAAGCCGACATCCAGAGCGTACGCCACCTGCCGAACCGGGCTGCAACCGTCGTTTCCAGGTCCCCGGTCAGCGGTTCCGTCGGTGGGGGTGGGTGGTGTGCGCCCACCAGTCGTGGACGGCGACCCGGAGGTCGAGACGCCGCCCCGCTTTGTCGACGGTGAGCCGTTGGGTGGAGTAGATGCTGCGGTGACCGGCGAAGACGTACGACACGATGCACGCCGCGGCGAAGGGGAGTGCGGCGGCTCCGCCAAACAGCTCCATGCCCATCACCGTGCAGGCAATCGGTGTGTTGGCGGCCCCTGCCAAGACCGCCACGAAGCCAACGGCAGCGATGAGTGGCCCCGAGACGTTGAGCGGTGCTGCAAGTGCTGCACCGAGCGTGGCGCCGATGGCGAACAACGGAGTGACCTCGCCGCCGGGGAAGTAGGTGCCGATGGCGATGGCGGTGAAGACGATCTTCAGGGCGAACACGGCGAAGGAGAGCGAGTCGCCCGCGAGCGCACGGTCGATGATGGGTAGCGACATCGCCGTGTAGTCACGGCCCACGAGTGCGATGAGGCCGATCGAGGCGAGTCCGCCGATGGCCGGGCGCAGCGGTGGCCACGACACCAGGCGCGACATCGTGCGTCGGAGTCCGTCGGTGATCTCGATGAACGCGGCGCCTGCGAGTCCGAAGCACACACCGGCGAGCGCAATCTTGAGCAGCAACCAGGTGTCGATACGAGGGTCGAGTTGCAGTCGGATGGCGTGTTCGTACCCCAGTGCGCGAACGATGCGGTCACCCACCACCGACGCAGTGAGTGCCGGAACGATGGCTTCGTAGCGGACCCGACCGATCGACTGCACCTCGAGGGCGAAGATGGCGCCAGCCACTGGCACACCGAACACTGCACCGAATCCACCGGCGAGAGCAGCGATGAGCAGTGTGCGTCGGTCGTCGTCGCGTAGGCGAATGAGACGCGCGAACGAGTCGGTGAGGCTGCCCGACATCTGCAGTGCGGTGCCCTCGCGCCCCACTGAGGCACCCACCAACTGTGAGCCCCACGTGCCGAGCACGATGAGTGGGGCCATGCGGCGCGGCACCCAATCGGTCGGTTCGTGGATCTGCTCGAGCAGCAGAGTGCTGCCTCGGCTCGCACGTCCGCCCACGTAGTGGTACACGCCGCCCAGAATGAGGCCACCGGCCGGCATCAACCACACGATCCAGTCGTTGCCGGTGCGCAGATTGGTGATGCGATCGAGCACCTCGAGGAAGCACCAACTCCCCAGTCCGGCGAGCGCACCCGAGACCGCCCCGAGCAGTGCCCAGCGCACCAGGTTGGCAGCGATGCGCAACTGGTCGCCGATACGCCGGCCGACTGAGGCCATCTTCCGCTGCGCAGTCCGGCGCGTGCCGCTCATGTGGTCATTCTCCGCGATCCGGGGCCTTGCCGGTGTGATCGCAGCTGATCTGCGGTGGTGGGAGTGGTGTCGCGAGTCGTATCGCACCCCCTCCCTAGGATGGCTCCACCGTGTTCGAATCCCGAGATTTCCGATGACCGCAGCCCCACTCGACGGTCTGAATCCGGACCAACTCGATGCCGTCGTGCATGCGAATGGTCCATTGCTCGTCGTTGCCGGCGCCGGGTCCGGCAAGACCCGTGTGCTGACCCACCGCATCGCGCACCTCATCGGTGAGCACGGAGTCCATCCGATGCGAATCCTGGCCATCACGTTCACGAACAAGGCGGCCGACGAGATGAAGCGCCGGGTGGCCGATCTGGTGGGCCCGGTGGCACACCAGATGTGGGTGAGCACCTTTCACTCGGCCTGTGTCCGTTTCCTGCGTCGTGATGCCGATCGCATCGCCTTCCCCAAGACCTTCAGCATCTACGACCAGGCCGATGCCCAGCGACTCGTGGGTTACATCATCCGTGATCTCGGTCTGGACGCGAAGCGTTTCCCGCCGCGCGGCGTACATGCCCAGATCAGTCAGTTCAAGAACGATCTGGTGTCTGCCGGCCGGGCAGCCGATCAGGCCGCAAACATCTTCGAGCGCAAGATCGCCGAGGTCTACGGCGAGTACGAGCGTCGACTCCAGAAGGCCGGCGCCATGGATTTCGACGACCTACTCGTGAACACCGTCCGACTGTTCCGCACCGCACCCGACGTACTCGATTACTACCAAGACCGATTCCTCCACGTGTTGGTGGACGAGTACCAGGACACCAACACCGCCCAGAACGAAATCGTTCTGATGCTCGGTGAGAAGCACCGCAATGTCATGGTGGTGGGCGACTCGGACCAGTCGATCTACCGGTTCCGTGGTGCCGACATCCGGAACATCCTGCAGTTCGAGGAGGCCTACCCCGACGTCACCACCGTGGTGCTGGACCAGAACTACCGGAGCACCCAGACCATCCTCGATGCCGCTAACGCAGTGATCGACCGGAACCTCGGCCGCAAGCCGAAGCAACTCTGGAGCGAACGCGGCCACGGTGAGCAGATCGTGCGCTATCACGCCACCGACGAACTCGACGAGGCCCAGTGGGTGGCCCGCACCTGCGCATCGCTCACCAGTGCCGATCGATATCGGTGGGGCGACGTTGCGGTGTTCTATCGCACCAACGCACAGAGCCGGATCGTCGAAGAGACGTTCATGCGCATGGGCGTGCCCTATCGGGTGGTGGGTGGCACGCGTTTCTACGACCGCAAGGAGGTGAAGGACGCGGTCGCCTACATGCGCGCGGTGGTGAACCCCGCCGACGAGGTGAGTGTGAAGCGCGTACTGAACGAGCCGCGTCGTGGTGTGGGTGATACGTCGGTGGCGAAATTGGACTCGTGGGCGAATCGCACCGGTCAGACGTTCTCCGCCGCACTTCGACGTGCCGATGAGACCGGTGTGGGTGGTGCGGCACTGCGCGGCATCGGCCACTTCGTGGAGCTCATCGATGCACTCGAGTTGTACGTGGGCAACGGGCCATCCGTGCTGCTGCGCGAGGCCCTCGAACGCAGTGGCTATCTCGCCCAGCTCGAGGCCGAGAACACCATCGAGTCGCAAGGACGTCTCGAGAACCTCACCGAACTCATCGGTTCGGCAGAACAGTTCGAGACCGTCGATGCGTTCCTCGAACAGATCTCGCTGGTGTCCGACACCGATCAGATCGACGGCGACGAGAGCAAGGTGGTGCTCATGACGCTCCACAGTGCCAAGGGCCTCGAGTATCCCGTGGTGTTCCTGGTGGGCATGGAGGAGGGAATCTTTCCCCACGTTCGTGCGCTCACCGAGCCCGTGGAGATGGAGGAAGAACGTCGCCTTGCGTACGTGGGCATCACCCGTGCCGAGGAGAAGTTGTTCCTGTCGCACGCATGGAGCCGGATGCTGTTCGGCAGCACGCAGTACAACCCGCCCTCACGCTTCGTGGAGGAGATTCCCGAGGAGTTGGTGCTGTCGTCGGGTGCGCCCAAGACGGTCGGGCGTTCGAGCGAGCGATCCAGTCGGTACGACGACGACTGGGGCGATCGCGCCTATGGCGCACGGCGCTGGGACCGTGATGACGATCCGGAGCGAACTGCACATCGTGAGCGCGTGGTGGATGCGGCGATCGCTGCCGGTCAGCGTGCGAGCGCGCCCGCGCCCACGAACGCCCACGAGAGCAGCTGGCGCGTCGGCGACGACGTGCGTCATCCGAAGTACGGTGAGGGTGTCATCATCGAACTGAGCGGCAGCGGCGACAAGACCGAGGCCACGATCCGGTTCGCGGGAGTGGGATCCAAGACCTTCGTGCTTGCGTGGACCCCGATACAGCGGCTCTGAGTGCTCAGGGTTGGGGCAGTGCCACCGAGGTGTCGCGCGGTTCGGAGGGCTCGGGTCCACCCGGCCCGCTCACGGTGAGCACGATCCATGCTGCGACACCGATGATGAGCCCGCCGAACCCTGCGAGAAGTCCCCGTTTCAGACGTGAGTTCATGGCCGCATCAGTCCCGTTGCACGAGTCCGGAGAGTCGACGCAGGGCGCGTCGTGGGGTGATGCCCGAGACCGCAACCACGCTCTTGTACTGCAGCCCGGGAACGCTCACCGCGCGACCCTTGGCGCAGTCACGCAGGCCGTCACGCGCCACGCGCACGGCATCGAGCCATGCCATGGCCGGGTATCTGCTCTGGAAATGTTCGGTGTTGCTCACACTCTGGAACTCGGTCTTGGTGAGCCCGGGGCACAGGGCGGTGATGGTCACGCCGGTGCCGCGCAGTTCCTCGTGGAGTCCCTCGGAGAAGCTCTGCACGTAGGCCTTGGTGGCCGCGTACACCGTGAGCAGCGGTGCGGGCTGGAACGCCACCACCGATGACATATTGAGTACCCAGCCGCGCCGTGCAGCAAGCATGCGGGGCAGAGCGGCTCGTGTGAGGCGCGTGAGCGCCACCACATTGAGATCCACCTCGCCCTCGGAGCGATCGGGGTCGATGTCCTCGAGATGCCCCGATGTTCCGAAGCCAGCGTTGTTCACGAGCAGATCGATCGGGGCGTCGTTGGACGCGAGTCGGGCCTCGACCACCGAGCGTCCCTCCTTGGTCTGGAGATCGCAGGCGATGACCTCGGTGCCGGGGAACGCCTGGGCGAATTCTTCGAGTCGCTCGGCGCGGCGGGCCACCACCACGAGTTGCACACCCTCGTTTCCGAGTTCGCGTGCGATTGCCTCGCCGATGCCGCTCGAGGCACCGGTCACGAGCGCACGCGTGAATGGGTATCGGGACATGGCCCCATTCAACCCGAATGGTGGTCGGCTATCACCCGAAGGCGCGCTCGATGCGCTCGAAGCGCCGCCGGATCATGCCGCGTGACTCCTCGTGCGGGAGGATGTAGAGCCGATCGGTGAAGACTGCGTCGGTCACGAGCGCTGCGACATCGTCCACATGCAGCACCCGGCCCGCCAGTTCGGGGTTGTCCTCGGCCTGATCGGGCACCGGGTGGCCGGCATCGGGTCCGCCGTACTCGGCGGGACGGTTGCGCTCGGAGCGATTGATGTTGGTGGCCACCCGCATCGGGCACAACACACTCACGCCGATGTGGTCGTTGCGCAGTTCCTTGTGCAGCACCTCGGCCATGGCCACCACGCCGTACTTGGTTACGCAGTACGGCCCGAGCCCGACATTGGGTGTGAGCCCGGCAAACGATGCGGTGAACAGCACGTGGCCGCGATAGCCGGGCCTGTTGCTGGCGCGCGCCGCTGCCTGCATGCGGGGGACGAACGCCTCGATGCCGTGAATGGGGCCCCACACGTTGACCGCCATCAACCACTCCCAGTCGGCGTGAGTCATGTCCACCGTGGGACCCGACACGGCCACGCCTGCGTTGTTGAACACGATGTCGGCTCGTCCGAACCGGCTGTACGTGGCCTCGGCGAGAGCGTCCACCGATGCCTTGGAGCTCACATCGCACTGCACACCAAGCGCGCCCAGTTCGCTCGCCGCGGCGGCGAGCGGGCCGGCCTCGATGTCGGCGAGCACGATGTCGGCGCCGCGGGCGGCGAGCCCCCGCGCCGTGGCGAGCCCGATACCGCTCGCACCGCCGGTGATGACTGCAACATTCCCCACAAGGTCCCTGTTCATGGGTCCATCCTCGCGCGCTACGGTCCGTGCCATGCAGGGCACGAGCATTCTGGGCACACGGGTGAAGCGGGTCGAGGACCCGAAGTTGCTGACGGTCGGTGGGAGCTACATCGCCGATCTGGAACTCCCAGGAGCGGTACACGTGGTGTATGTGCGGTCCTCCATCGCACACGCCCGGATCGTGGGTATCGACACCTCGACGGCCAGGACGCTGCCCGGGGTGTTGGCCGTGTACACCAACGACGATCTCGGGCTCGATCCCGTGCCGCCGTTCCCGTTCGTGGATCTGCGCCTCGTTCGGCCTCGCTTGGCGAGTGGCACCGTGCGCTACGTGGGCGATCCGGTGGTGGCTGTGGTGGCCGAGACCTACGCCCAGGCCGTCGACGCCGCCGATGCCGTGATGATCGACTACGACCCGCTACCGGTGGTGGTGGACGCCGAGCGCGCCGCCGAACCCGATGCCCCGGTGATCCTTCCGCAGTTGGACACCAATGTTGCCGGGGGCATTCCGTCGTCGGGGCCCGCCGACTTCTCGGGCTGCGAGGTCGTCGTGGAGCAGCGCATCGTGAACTGCAAAGTCGCTCCCGTGCCGATGGAGCCGCGCGCATCGGCCGTGCGCTGGGAACCCGATGGACGACTCACCGTCTGGGCCTGCACGCAGATGCCACACATGACCCGCATGGTGTTGGCGGGCCTCAACGGTGTGCCCGAGACGCAGGTGCACGTCATCGCTCCCGACGTGGGCGGTGGGTTCGGGGCCAAGTTCGGTGCACAGCCCGATGAGGCACTGCTGCCGTGGATCGCCAAGCAACTCGGCCGACCGGTTCGATGGGTGGAGTCACGCACCGAGTCGATGCTGAATCTCCCGCACGGCCGGGCGCAGTTCCACCGTGCCAAGTTGGGCGGCACGCGAGACGGTCGGCTGCTCGCCTACGAACTCGATGTCATCCAGGACGCAGGCGCGTACCCCAACTTTGCGGGCATGCTGCCGGCGATGACGCGCACCATGGCCAGTGGTGTGTACGACATCCCGAGTGTTTCGTACACCTCGCGCACCGTGGCCACGAACACCGTGCCGCTCGGCGCCTACCGCGGCGCGGGTCGTCCGGAGGCCGCCGCCACCATCGAACGGATGGTGGATCTCTTCGCCGCCGAGATCGGCATGGAGCCCGACGCAGTGCGTCGCAAGAACTTCATCCCTGCTTCGGCATTCCCGTTCACCACGCCGACCGGTGCCGAGTACGACTCGGGCGATTACGCGCGTGCGCTCGATCTCGTGCTCGGTGCGGCCGATTACGCCGCGCTGCGCGCCGAGCAGCAGCGTCGCAGGGCGAGCGGCGATCGCAAGCAACTGGGCCTCGGGTTGTCGGTGTACGTGGAGATCACGAACCCCGATGGCGGAGGTGAGTTCGGGTCGATCGAGGTGCTCGACTCGGGGCGCGCCATCGTGCGCACCGGTTCGTCCTCGCACGGACAGGGTCACGAGACCGCATGGTCGATGGTGGCGTCGGAGATCACCGGTATCCCGATCGATCGCATCGAGGTGCATCACGGCGACACCGACGAGATCAAGTGGGGCGGGGGCACCGGTGGTTCGCGTTCGCTGCAGGCCGGCGGATCTGCGGTGCTGCGGGCGAGCGAGGAACTCGTCGATGCGGCGCGTGAGCGTGCAGCGAACCTGCTCGAGGCCTCGGTGGAAGACATCACGCTCGACACCTCGCGCGGTGTGTTCCATGTGCAGGGCGCACCGGGTGCCAGCACGGTCTCGTGGGCCGAGATCGCCGCGGCGGAATCCACCAAGTCGCTGTTGGTGGAGCACGATTTCACTCCCGGCGGCGCAACGTTCCCCTTCGGAGCTCACCTTGCCGTGGTGGAGGTGGATACCGAAACCGGCCGTGTGGAGGTGGTGCGTTTCATCGCCGTCGACGATGCAGGACGCATCATCAACCCGTTGCTCCTCGAGGGCCAGATCCACGGCGGACTCGCCGGCGGAATCGCGCAAGCGCTCATGGAGGAGTTCCGCTACGACGATCTCGGCAACCCGCTCACCGCAACACTGGCCGACTACGGCATCGTGTCTGCCGCCGAGCTCCCGAGTTTCGAGGTGCACGAGATGGAGACGCCCACACCGCGCAATCCGCTCGGCGCCAAGGGCATCGGCGAGTCCGGCACGATCGGCTCCACACCTGCGGTGCAGAACGCCGTCGTCGACGCGCTCAGCCCGTTCGGGGTCCGTCACATCGACATCCCGCTCACGTCGGAGAAGGTGTGGCGGGCGATCAACGGCAACTGAGTCCCGCCCCGGGACCTTCGGCACCACCCCCGGCGACGGCTCCCGTGGTTCAATAGTCGCCGTGAGCACTGCAATCGTCCTCGTCGAGAGCCTGACCGGCAACACCTGGAAAGCGGGCGAGAAGATCGCCGCCAATCTGCAGCAGGCGGGTTGGGGCGTGAGTTCGGTGTGTTCGGTGCGTCAGCCCGAACTCGCCGCCCTCGAGCGTGCCGATCTCGTGCTGCTGGGGTCGTGGACCGACGGCATCTTCGTGGCGGCCCAGCGTCCCGGTGGGGCGGGCCACCTGTGGGCCATGCCCTCGATCGCCGGCAAGCGCGCAGCGGCCTTCTGCACCTACGCGCTCAACCCGGGCAAGGTGCCCGCAAAGATGTCGACCATCCTCGAATCCAAGGGAGCGAGCGTGCTCGGCGGTCTGGCACTGCACCGCAAGAAGTTGGACCAGCACGCGAGCGAGTACGTCGAGCGACTCCTCGGGAGCCTCGCAACCGCCTAGGGCTTCAGCCGGTGGAGCCGGTGACGGTGGTGGGCGGCAGTGCCGCGGCAAAGCGCACCTTCACCACGGGCTTGTCGCCGAGTTCCACCACCACTTCGGCTTCGGGTTCGGCGCGTTCGAGGTCGGCCACGGTGATCGGTGCGCCGTCGCAGTCCTGTAGTTGCTCGGTTGCTTGGTTCACCGAGATGAGGCACGACGGTCCCCGGTCGGCCCGGTAGGCGAAGTACACCGACCAACCATCGGTGTCGGGTCGGTTCGGGTCGTGGTCCACCACGATGGCCTGCTCGCCCTGGGTTCCCTTGAGGTCCGCGTAGAGCAGGGGCCCGTAGGTGCGGATCCGCTGAGCGGCGATGTCGGCCCGCCCGATCGTGAACTGCTTGTCGCCGATCCGGATGCCCTCGGTGTCATCGGAGACCACCACCGCGATCAGGTAGGTGATGCCGAACAATGCGGCGAAGAAGCCGATTCCGGCGAGTACGGGAACCACGGCTCGGGCCACGGGCGACTTGAACCGCGGGGAACGGACGAGGTCACGGCGAGGGGTGCGGCGGGGTTCGGGCATGTGTCCCGAAGTCAATCAGCAGCAGTCGGCCGGACCCACTTTCGCCGAACGGCCCTGCCAGCGATAGCGTCACCAACTCGTGAAGCGTCCCTACCGAGTCGTCGTCGCCAAACCCGGCCTCGACGGACATGACCGTGGTGCCAAGACCGTTGCCCGGGCACTGCGTGATCACGGTTTCGAGGTGATCTACACCGGTCTCCACCAGACCCCGGACCAGATCGCCGAGACCGCCATGCAAGAAGACGTCGACGCCGTCGGCCTCTCGCTGCTGTCGGGCGCCCATCTCACGCTGTTCCCCCGGGTGATGGAGGAACTCCGCAAGCGTGACCTCGATGTGATCGTGTTCGGCGGCGGGACCATTCCCGAGGCCGACGTACGAATCCTGAAAGAGCAGGGGGTCGCCGAGTTGTTCACACCCGGCGCGTCGCTGCGAGCAATCGGACAGTGGCTCGAGCAAGCACTCGACGCCAGAGAAGGAGACTGAACGTGGATCTCTTCGAGTACCAGGGCAAGCAGTACTTCGCCCGCTTCGGTATCGCAGTGTCACCCGGCGGTGTCGCCGACACGGTGGACCAAGCGGTGAAGGTGGCCGATGCGGCCGGCTATCCGGTGGTGGTGAAGGCTCAGGTTCAGGTGGGTGGTCGCGGCAAGGCAGGTGGCATCAAGCTCGCCGACAACGCCGACGAGGTGCGTCTGCACGCAGGCAACATCCTCGGGATGGACATCAAGGGCCACGTCGTGAAGCGTCTGTGGGTCGAGCATGCGTCCGACATCGACGAGGAGTACTACGCATCCTTCACGCTCGACCGCAGCGCGAAGAAGCATCTGCTCATGCTGTCGGCACAGGGCGGCGTGGAGATCGAGGCCGTTGCCGAGAAAGATCCCAGCGCCATCGTGATGCTGTACATCGATCCGGTGGTGGGCCTGTCGTCGTCGGTCGCCACCAAGGCGTGCCAGGACGCAAAGATCAACCCCAAGGCCGTTGCCGGCGCCTCCGACATTCTCGTGAAGCTCTACGAGTGCTTCACCAAGGGCGATTGCGACCTCGCCGAGATCAACCCGCTCATCCTCCGTCCGGATGGCGGTGTGCATGCACTCGATGCGAAGGTGAGCCTCGACAACAACGCTGCGTTCCGTCACCCCGAGTGGGACGAATACCGCGCTACCGAGGAACTCGATGACCGCGAGCAACTTGCTCGCACACACGACCTGCAGTACATCGGTCTGGACGGTTACGTGGGCATCATCGCCAACGGCGCCGGACTCGCGATGTCCACGCTGGACGTGGTGAATCAGGTGGGCGGCAAGGCGGCGAACTTCCTCGACATCGGTGGTGGTGCGAACGCCGACGTGATGACCGCAGCGCTCGAGGTGATCAACTTCGACCAGAACGTGAAGAGCATCTTCATCAACATCTTCGGCGGTATCACCCGAGGCGAGGAAGTGGCCAAGGGCATCGTTGCGGCACTCGGCCGTGTGGAGTTGCGTGCACCGATCGTGATCCGACTCGACGGCACCAACGCCGAGGAGGGACGCGAGATCCTGAAGTCGGCCGGGATTCCCGAGTCGAAGTTGATCTCCAAGCCCACCATGCTCGAGGCGGCACGCACCGCTGTATCCATCGCGAAGGGGAACTGAGGAACTGTCATGGCGATCTTCGTCAACGAGAACACCAAGGTCATCGTTCAGGGACTCACCGGCGGACAGGGCCGATTCCACGGTCTGCGCAACCGCGCGTACGGCACCCAAGTGGTGGGTGGCGTCACGCCCGGCAAGTCCGGCCAGGACGTCGAGGGAATCCCCGTGTTCGACTCCGTCAAGGATGCGGTGAGCGCAACCGGTGCTGACGCATCGTTCATCGCCGTGCCGCCCAAGGCGGCCTCTGCAGCGATCCTCGAGGCCGCTGCCGCCGGCGTGCGCTTCGTCGTGTGCATCACCGAAGGCATTCCGGCACAGGACGAGGCACGTGTGTACAACACGCTCGTGCGTGACTACCCCAACACGAGACTGCTCGGCCCGAACTGCCCCGGCATCATCAGCCCAGGCAAGTGCAACATCGGCATCACCGCCGGCGAGATCGCCGAACTGCCGTCGGCCAAGGGCCCGAACGTGGGCATCGTGTCACGCTCGGGAACCCTCACGTATCAGGCGCTGTACGAACTGAAGCAGAAGGGCATCGGCGTGTCGACGTGCGTGGGCATCGGCGGCGACCCGGTTCCCGGCACGAACTTCATCGACTGCCTGCGCGAGTTCCAGGCCGATCCCGAGACCCACGCCATCATCATGATCGGTGAGATCGGTGGTTCGGCTGAGGAAGAAGCAGCCGAGTTCATCAAGGCCAATGTCACCAAGCCGATGAGCGCCTACATCGCCGGTGTGACGGCCCCGGCCGGCAAGAAGATGGGCCACGCAGGCGCCATCGTCTCGGGCGGCAAGGGCACGGCACAGGGCAAGATGGACGCACTGCGTGCAGCCGGTGTTCGTGTGGGACTCAATCCCACCGAGGCCGGCGAACTGATGGCCGAGATCGTCAAGGGACTCTGAGCGAGTCCCTTGCGGGGGACTCAGGCCGAACCGTCGGTCTGAGTCTCTCCCTTGTTGAGTGAGCCGAGGTCGACGGTCTGGCCGCCGAGGTCGAGCAGGCCCATCACACTGCCTGCCGCCATGGCGAGCGATCCGACGAACATCAGCCAGAACCCGGCGCCCCATTCGCCACCCGTGGTGACCCAGCCGAGCATCATCCCGCCCGACGCGATGCCCCACGTGGCCTTCATCTGACCACCGGTGAAGGTGAGCACCTTGTCGGGCAACTTGGTGCCGAGTAGTTCGAGCACGCACCAGATCACCATCGCAAGCCCCAGGATCGCGGGGATGGTGGTGACGAAGGCACCGGCGTCGGTGTCCCAGGCATTCGCTCCCACCGATTCACCCAGAATCGAGATTTGGTAGAAGTCGAGGAACGAGAAGATGAACGTGAGCAGACCGCCCACGAGCATCACGAGATTGGCAACCGAAATCTTGAGTTTCATAGAACCCCTTTCCAGTTATTCCCCCTGACGCGAACGGTACCCCGGAAGAGAAAAACGGGCGCGCATCCCACCCCGGCCCGTACCCTGACGGGGTGCCGAATCGTGCCCTGCTGTCCGTGTACGACAAGACCGGTGTGGTCGATCTCGCCCGGGGTCTCGTGGGCCTCGGCTGGGAACTCGTGTCATCAGGCGGCACCGCCCGAGCCATCGCCGATGCTGGTCTCCCGGTCACCGATGTGGCCGAACTCACCGGCTTCCCGGCCATCCTCGGGCACCGTGTGGTGACCCTGCACCCTGCGGTGCACGCCGGGTTGCTGGCCAACCTCCACGAGGCCGAGCACCGTGCGGATCTCGAGCGCATGGGGTACGCGCCGATCTCGCTCGCGGTGGTGAACCTGTACCCGTTCACTGCGAACCCGGGAATCGAGCTGATCGACGTGGGCGGGCCCACCATGGTGCGTGCCGCTGCGAAGAACCACGCGCATGTGGGTGTGGTGACCCAGCCGTCGCAATATGCCGAACTGCTCGACGAACTGCGCTCGAACGCCAACGCGTTGAGCGACGCCACGCGCCGCCGTCTGGCGCGCGATGCCTTTGCGCATACCGCAGCGTACGACGCAGCCATCGTCTCCTGGTTCGACGACGAGGATCGTGCAGCCGGTGTCGGCGAAGTACTGCCGCGGTCGCTGCACTACTCGCTCGTGCGAGCACAGGAGTTGCGCTACGGCGAGAACCCGCACCAGCAGGGTGCGCGCTACCGCATCGAGGGTCGTCGCAGTTGGTGGGACGACGCCGTGCAGCACGGTGGCAAGGAACTCAGCTACCTGAACCTCTTCGACACCGAGGCTGCTTGGCGGCTGGCGAATTCCTTCGACTCGCCCGGCGTGGTGGTGGTAAAGCACGCCAATCCGTGTGGGGTAGCGGTTGCCGGCGACATCGCCACTGCATACGTACGCGCGAATGCGTGCGATCCGGTGAGTGCGTTCGGGGGCATCGTTGCCGCGAACCGACCCGTTACCCGAGCGATGGCCGAGGCACTCGCACCGGTGTTCACCGAGGTTGTGGTGGCGCCGGCATTCGACGACGACGCACTCACGATCCTGACCGCGAAGAAGAATCTGCGTGTGCTGTCTGCGCCCGAACCGTACGGCGCGTCGCTGGATCTGCGCTCCATCGACGGTGGGCTCCTGGTGCAGCAGGTGGATCCCGTGTCGGTCGATCGCTCGCTGTGGCGCGTGGTCACCGAGGCGCAGCCCGATGCCGCGCTGTGGGACGACATCGTGTTCGGCTGGCAGGTGTGTGCGGCCGTGAGTTCCAACGCCATCGTGCTGGCCAAGGATCGTCAGGCATTCGGGATCGGAGCCGGTCAGCAGAATCGACTCGATTCGGCACGCATCGCGCAGGAGCGCGCAGCCGGACGTGCATCGGGTGGGGTGTGCGCGAGCGATGCGTTCTTCCCGTTCCGGGATGGTCTGGACGCTGTGGCGTCCGCGGGTGTGCGCGCCGTGGTGCAACCCGGCGGCTCGGTCCGCGACGACGAAGTGATTGCTGCAGCGAACGAGCACGGCATAGCGATGGTGTTCACCGGTGAGCGTCACTTCCGGCACTGACGAGCGGGTTGCGCTCATTGCCAACCGCGCCCTCGGCGGGCGGGAGTTGTGCCGTGCGCTGTCCGATGCAACGGACCGGTGGCTCGTGTCGGTCTTTGCTCAGGCCGTGGAGGGAGCCAAGGGGCGATTCGCCCTGGTGGCTACGGGTGGCTACGGGCGCGGCGAGCTCGCTCCGTACAGCGACCTCGATGTGTTGCTCCTGCACGATTCGCCCAAGCAGGTCGGTGCGGTGGCGGAACGACTCTGGTACCCCATCTGGGATGCCGCCAGCGGCCCCGACAAGGTGAAGCTCGGCCATTCGGTGCGAACCGTGAAAGAGGCCAAGGCCCTCGCTGGCGACGACCTCGATACCGCCACCGCACTGCTCACATCACGGCACCTTGCAGGTGATCATGAACTCACCGCCGAACTGGCAGGCGCCATCAGCGCGGATTGGCGTGCACGCCGCGCGCACTGGCTCGCAGTGCTGGCCCGCGGCGTGGGGGAGCGGCACGGCGCCGCGGGTGAGGCGGCGTACTTGCTCGAGCCCAACCTGAAAGAGAGCAGCGGTGGCTTGCGCGATATCCACGCGCTGCGGTGGGCCGAGTCTGCCGGTGCGCTCATCGCCCCGCCCGACCGAGTGTCGCTCGGCGAGGCCGAAGATGTGCTCCTTGCCGTGCGCGTGGCGCTGCACCGTGCAACCGGGCGTCACGGTGATGTGCTGTGGTTGCAGGAACAAGATTCGGTTGCCCAGATCGCCGGGTATGCGAGTTCCGATGCGCTGATGGCTGCGGTGTCCGAGGCCAGCCGACGGGTGATGTGGGTGGGCGACGAGACGTGGTCCCGGGTGAACGGTCTGCCGCCCGTGGCGGCCGACCACCCGCTTGCGTCGGGCATCGTGCTGCGCGGCGGCGAGGTGGAACTCGACCCCGCAGCGGATCCCGCCGATGATCCGACACTGATGCTGCGCGTGGCGCGCAGTGCTGCGGCGATCGGCGCGCGTATCAGCCGCTCCACGCTCGAGCGACTCACTGCCAGCGCGCGCGACATGCCCTCACCGTGGCCCGCCGGCGCCATCGACGATTTCGTCGGACTGTTGTTGGCCGGCCACCCCGCCATCCCGGTGTTCGAGGCACTCGATCAGTACAACCTGTTGGTGCGCATCCTGCCGGAGTGGGCGCCCAACCGGTACAAGCCGCAGCGCAACGCATATCACCGTTTCACGGTGGATCGTCACCTCTGGGAGACCGCAGCGAACGCAGCCGATCTTGCCCACCGTGTGACGCGACCCGATCTATTGGTACTGGGCGCGCTCCTGCACGACATCGGCAAGGGGTACCCCGGTGACCACACCGAGGTGGGTGTCGAACTGGTTCGCCAGATCGGACCACGACTCGGTCTCGTCGATGACGACGTGGACGTCGTGATTGCCATGGTGGAGCATCACCTGCTGCTTCCCGATGTCGCCACACGACGCGATCTCTCCGACGACGTCACCATTCAGGCCGTTGCCAATGCGGTGGGCAGTGCCACCACCCTCGACCTGCTTGCGGCGCTCACCGAGGCTGACTCGCTCGCCACGGGTCCATCGGCGTGGGGATCATGGAAGCGTGACCTCGTGGGGGTGTTGGTGGACCGAGCACACCATGTGCTCGGCGGAGGCGATGTCGCCGAGGTGACCTGGCGACTCTTCCCCACCACCGAGGTGCTCGAGTTGATGGCCGAGGGCGGCACGGCGATTCGCACCACCGACGATCTCATCATCGTCGTGGCCCCCGACCGTCCGGGCCTCTTTGCGCGAGTGGCCGGGGTGCTCAGCCTCCACGGACTCGATGTGTTGTCCGCCGAGGCGCATTCCGACGACGCCATCGCCGGTCGAGAGGCGATGGCGGCCAACGAGTTCCGGCTCGTACCCCCGAGCGACGGCATCACGTGGTCCAAGGTGGTGGCCGATCTGGAACGCGCGCTCGCCGATCAACTCGCCATCGAGGCGCGACTCGCCGAACGCGCGCACACATACCGGCGGCGCAAGATGCTTTCCGCCACGCTGAATCCGCCGTCGGTTCGCATTCACAACGACGCGTCCTCGAACGCAACGGTGCTGGAGGTCCGCGCACCGGACAAGATCGGCATCCTGCACCGAATCGCCAAGGCGCTCGGCGAGCTCGGGCTGGACATCCGCCATGCGAAGATCCAGACGATGGGCAACGAGGTGGTGGACACGTTCTACGTGCGCAACGCTGCTGGCTTGAAGGTCACCGACCCGTTCCATCTCCGAGAGATCGAGCGAGCCCTCCTGCACGCTGTGGCCTGAGGAGTTCGGGCCGATCCCCCTGCGGACCCAACAGGTAGCCTGAGGGCTTATGAGCGAAGGGGTCGGGCCGGAGCAGTTCACACGCGATCTCGTGCGATGGAGTGAAACGCTCGCCGCCATTGCGCGCACCGGTCTGGGTTTCACGCAGAGCCTCTACGAGCGTGAGCGGTACGAAGAAGTGCTCCATGTGGCTGCCGACATCAAGGCAGCAGCCGATGAGGTGCTCGAGGTCGAGCGCGAGAAAGACCACTTCGTCCAGGAGTGGATGGAGTCCGTGGGCGAGGGTGTGCCCGGTTACGTCACCCCCAAGGTGGCCGTCGGAGCCATCGTGGGCGACGACGAGGGACGCATCCTGCTGGTGAAGCGTCCGGACTCGGGTATCTGGCTCTATCCCACCGGCTGGGCCGATGTCGGCTATTCGCCGGCCGAGGTGGCGCTCAAGGAAGTGCTCGAGGAAACCGGTATCGAGTGCGTCCCCGAGCAGGTGATTGCGGTCATCGACGGGCAACGGATGGGCTTCACCCGGTTCGGCATGTACATGATCCTGTTCCACTGCCGTGCAGTGGGTGGTTCGCTGCAGGGTCACCCCCTCGAGACGGCCGGCGTCGGCTTCTTCCACGAAGTCGATCTGCCGTGGCCCACGGCGGGCGCGAGTTGGTGGGGACCGATGGCCTTTGCTGCTCTGCGCGGCGAACGTCTTGCTGCGGCCTTCGAGCCGCCCCGGGCACCGATCTGGCGCGGCAATCCGGAATAGCAGCCAGTAGCGTCACGGCATGTCCCTCCTGCCGCTCAATCCCGATCAACTGCTCTCCACCACCCGCGCCGTACGCAAGCGCCTCGATTTCGACCGGCCTGTTCCCGACGCACTGGTCCGCGAGTGCGTGGACATCGCACAGCAGTCGCCCTCTGGTTCGAATAATCCCACCATGGCGTTCGTGGTGGTCAAGGACGCCGCAAAGCGCAAGGCGATCGGCGAGATCTACCGCCAGTGCTTCGAGATCTACAAGGGCATGGATGGCGTGTACATCGGCTCGATCGACAAGGGCACCGCAGAGGCCAACGATCAGCAGCGTCGCAGTGCCGCATCGGCGGACTTCCTCGGTGAGCGCATGGGCGACGCCCCGGTGCTCGTAATCCCGTGCAGTGCCGCCGGTATGCGCACCGATGGTCAGGCCGGCATGTTCACCGCCTCCATGATGGGCAACATCCTCCCGGCCATGTGGAGCTTCATGCTTGCTGCTCGCGCTCGCGGCCTGGGCACGGCGTGGACCACGCTGCACCTCATGCAGGAGCAGGCCGTGGCCGACATTCTCGGCATCCCCTTCGACACTGTGCAGCAGGTGTGCCTGTCGCCGCTCGCGTACACCAAGGGCACCGATTTCAAGCCCGCCGCACGTCCGTCGGCCGACAACATCATCCACTGGGACACTTGGTGACGATGCCCGAGTCGCTGCGGGCTCATGCGCTCGCAGCAAAGGGGTTCATGCCAGCCAACGAGGGTGATGCACTGCATGATGCGGCAGTGCTCGCCGGACGCGAGTGTCCGGGCCTGCCGTTCGTCGAGATCGGTTCGTATTGCGGCCGCTCCACGGTGTGGTTGGGCGCTGCGGCACGCACTGCGAACACCGTGGTGTTCGCAGTGGACCATCACCGCGGTTCGGAGGAGAACCAACCCGGTTGGGAGTGGCACGACCCGACGGATGTGGATCCTCGTGTGGGGAAGATGGACACCCTCCCGATGTTTCGGGCCACCGTCCACGATGCAGGACTCGAAGATGTCGTGGTGGCCGTGGTGGGTCAGTCGCCCACGGTGGCACGACAGTGGCGTACACCTGTGGCACTGCTCTTCATCGATGGCGGCCACGGTGTCGAACCGGCCCGACTGGACTTCGAACTGTGGGTGCCGCATGTGGCACCGGGTGGCTATCTCGCCATTCACGACGTGTTCGAGAACCCGAACGACGGCGGCCGCCCCCCGTACGAGCAGATCTATCTGCCCGCAGTAGGGAGCGGCCGCTTCACCGAAGTGAGTGCTACCGGATCGCTGCGCGTGCTGCGCAGAACGACCGGCGGCTGAGCGTCTTACTTACCAGAGAGTTCGGCGACGATCGACGCCAACTGCTTGGTGCCGTCGTTCTGGCACACGAAGTACGAGATGCCCCAGCGCTCGCGCATCATCTCGATGTTCTCCTTGATCTGGGCGAGCGACCCGATGGCGAAGAACGGTGCGTTGGCCACCACTTCGACGGGCAGTCCGAACGCCGGTGCGAACTTCTCGCACACGCCCATCTTGTCGTCGGTCACGACGGTGGCGAAGAACTGCAGCTGCAGTTCGATCTGATCGGAACGGCCGGCAGCCTTTGCGGCCTCGTGGATCCAGCCGACCTTCTCATCGACTGCCTCGAACGCAGCGGTAGCCATCGACTTGGGGTTGATGGAGCGTCCGACGATCTTGGGGTTCACGCCCACCACGTCGGCCTTGTTGGCGGCGAGGGTGAGGATCTTTTGTCCGCCGCCACCGATGAGCACCTCGATGGGCTTCACGGGCTTGGGCTGGGCATCGTGCTCGGCAACGCTGTAGTGCTTGCCCTGGTAACCGAACTTGTCGGCGCCCCAGAGGCCGCGGAAGATGTCGACGGCCTCGCCGAGGCGCTCGATGCGGGTCATCGCGTCTTTCTGCTCGATGCCTGCGTTGTCGTAGTCGGACTTGTTCCAGCCGGCGCCGATGCCCATGCTGAAGCGACCGTCGGAGAGCAGGTCGATGGTGGCTGCTTCCTTGGCGAACTCCACCACGTTGCGGAAGTCGACGCCCGCCACGTGGGGGCCCACCTTCACCTTCGACGTTGCGCAGGCTGCGGCCATGATGGCCGGCACCGGGGCGAACGCCTTGTTGAAGTGATCATCGATCTGGAACGAGTAGTAGCCGAGATCCTCAGCCTGCTTGGCGAGGCTCGCCCACTCTGCACCATTGGATGCCCAGGTTGCCTTTGCGCCGAACTTGAACGGGTTTTTTGCCATGACCGGCACCTTAGTCCGCGAGGGGTCGCTGCTGCCGAGGCGAACGGCGGCCGGGTTCAGGCGGGCAGGGGTGGCCGGAACACGTGAGCGCCCGGGGAGGCGCCGGTGATGGCGTCAGCGGCGAGCACCACTGCGGCAGCGGTGTAGGCGGTGCGCTCCTGATCGGGGAACGTGATGCGGGCCGGGTACACCAGACCGGTCAGGTAGGCGCCGTCGTCGCATCGATGGGCACGGGTGGTGGCCAGCAGGTCGATCGCGGTGTCCACATCGCCGATCGCCATGTGTGCCATCGAGCATTCCGACGTCTCGGCCGCCGTCACCCACGGTTCCCGGCTCACGCAGCGCACGCCACGGCCCGGCAGCACGAACCGATCCCATTGGTCGCCCAGACGCACCTTGGCGTCCTCGCCGGTGATGACGCCGCAGAGCACGGGGTAGTACCAGTCCATCGCCCAGTCGGACTTGTCGGCGAAGCGAGGCGGGCCCGGTTCGGAGCGAATGGCGCGACCGAGCAGATCCAACGGTGTGTGCCAGCGATCCACGTCGGCGCCGATGGCGAGTCCGAGCGAGCGCGCACAGTCGAGTGCGTGCCAGATCGACGACGAACCGGTGAGGAGTGCGTAGTCCCACGGACGATCGCCATTCGGTTCGATGGCCCACAGCACGGGTCCGTGCTGGAGCTGGAGGGAGAGCACCCAGTCCATCGCCCGCTCGAGCATGGGCCAGGTGCGCTCCGCGAACATCCGGTCACCCGTGCAGAGCCAGTGATGCCAGAGTCCGGCGCCCACGTAGGCACACACGTTGGTGTCCAGCTTCGCGTCCTCGAGCGTCGAGTCGGGCATGTAGTAGTTGTGCCACGCGCCGTCGGGTCGCTGTGCATGGAGGAGCCAGTCGTACGCAAGCGCAGCGTGGTCGTGCAGACCTGCCACGTCGAGTGCCATCGCGGTTTCCACGTGGTTCCACGGGTCGCAGTGCCCACCGAGGAACCACGGAATCATGCCGTTGGGCAATTGCAGCGCCGCAATGGCGCGTCCGGTGGACCGCACCTCGTCGGCAGTGATGATGCCCGGCAGGTGCGGGAGCCCGGTCATGGTTTGCGCCCGTAGAACACGATGCTCTTGCCGAGAACCGGATCCAGTGCTCGTTCGAGCACACGCACCGACCGCGGTTGGTTCACGATGTCCCACTCGAGGAAACGGCGATACCGGGAGACGGCCCAGTGCTCGTTGTTGGACGGGCCCACTGCGCACTTGAGCCACCAGTACGGCGAGTGCAGTGCGTGTGCCCGGTGATGACCGAACAGCGTGAGGCCCGCAGCGCGCAGCTTCGCCTCGAGTTCGGTGGCGGAATAGATGCGCACGTGCCCGCCTGCTGCGGCCGGAGCGTGGTAGTCGTCGCTCAGCATCCAGTTGACCTTCTCGGGGAACCATGCCGGCACCGTTGCTGCCAGAACACCGCCGGGCTTCAGTACACGGACCAGTTCACGAATGGCAGCGACGTCGTCCTGGATGTGCTCCAACACCTCGGAGGTCACGACGCGGTCGAACGTGTCATCGGCAAAGGGCAGGCGAGTTGCGTCGCCGCGCAGTACCGCCACGTAACGATCCGCCGTGATCTCGCCCGCCTCCACCATGGCGGCGAAGGTGTTGCGCGTCCCGATGACCTCGTCCAGCGCGTAGTCGAGTGCCACCACCCGTCCACCCCGCCGAGCGGTCTCGAAGGCGTGTCGGCCGAAGCCGGCGCCTGCATCGAGCACGAGGTCGCCGGGTTGCAGGCCCCAGGTGTCGTAGCGAACCGTGAGCACCGGTAGTTCCTCAGCGGATCCGGCCGTTGCGCCGCAGTTTCTCGACGTTCTCCGGCATGGCGAGCACTTCTCGGTACTGGTCGACGGTCAATTGCGCGCAGTGGCGCCAACTCCATCGTTCCACCACGCGTGTTCGGCCGGCGGCACCGACCTGCGCGCGCAGTTCCGCGCTGTCCAGTCCGCGACGCAGCGCGGCGGCGAGCGCATCGCTGTCACCGGGAGGGCACGACAACACGGTGTCGCCGTCGGTACCGGTCACCTCGGGCAGTGCGCCACCTGTGGTGGCAACCAAACAGATGCCGGTTGCCATCGCCTCGATGGCGGGCAGGCTGAATCCCTCGTACAGACTCGGCACCACGGCGAGTTCCGCCTCGGCGTAGAGCTCCACGATCCGCTCGTCGCTCACACCCGAGACGAAGTCGATGTACGGCTTGAGGCCGAGTCGTTCGATGAGGTCCATGCTGTGACCCGCGCGCGGCTTGCCGATGATGGTGAGGCGAATATCCCGTTCGGTGCGCAGCTTCGCCATGGCCTCGAGCAAGTACTGCAGGCCCTTCAGCGCAACATCTGCCGACGCGGTGGTGATGAGCTGGCCGGGCTTGCGGCTGACGTTCGGGAGCGGACGGAACAGATCGATGTCCACGCCCACGGGAACCAGACGCATCCGGTCGAGGGACACTCCCATGTCGCCGTGGATGTCCTTGATGCTGTTCTCGCTCACCACGACGATGCGCGGCATCTTGCGGGCGACGCGCCCCTGCATCTTCACGAAGTTGTACCAGCGACCCACCGACCATCGCTTCCATGCGTTCGGTGCGTGGCTCATCTCGAGTTCGCGGTCCTTGGTGATGGGGTGATGCAGCGTGGTGATGAGGGGCATCATCTTTTCGATCTGCACGCACCCGTAACCGAGGCACTGGTTGTCGTGGACGAGG
>JAFMJD010000034.1 GCA_017853685.1 Actinomycetota bacterium
GCGCTCACGGCGGCCGGCACCACAGTGGTACTTCCTCTGCTGCACGGCCCGTTGGGCGAGGACGGCACGGTGCAGGGACTGCTCGAACTCCTTGACCTTCCGTATGTGGGCTCGGGCGTGCTCGGCTCCGCCGTGAGCATGGACAAGGCCATGGCCAAAGAGGTGCTCGCCCAGCACGGCGTGGCCCAGACCCGGTGGAGGTCGTTGCGCGCCGACCAACTCCGCCCCGGAACCGCTGCCGATCTCGTCGACGAACTCGGACTGCCGCTCTTCGTGAAGCCCGCGAACATGGGCAGTTCGGTCGGCGTCTCGAAAGCAAAGTCGGTCGAGGATGTCGGGATCGCGCTCACACATGCATTCGCCTACGACGAGTGGGTAGTGGTGGAGGCCGGGGTGGACTGCCGCGAGATCGAGGTGGCAGTGCTCGGCAACCTCGATCCGCGCGCATCGGTTCCCGGCGAGGTGATACCGGGACGCGAGTTCTACGACTACGAGGACAAGTACGTCGAGGACGGCGCGCAACTGCTGATACCCGCACCGCTCTCGGCTGCACAGACCGCCGAGGTGCAGGCCCTGGCCGTCGAGTGCTTCCGAGCGTTGCGCTGCGAAGGAATGGCCCGCGTCGACTTCTTCCTCGAGCGCGACACCGGCCGGTTCCTCTGCAATGAGATCAACACGATCCCCGGTTTCACACCGATCTCGATGTATCCCAAGATGTGGATCGCGAGCGGCATGACCTACACGGGCCTCATCGACGAACTCGTCTCGCTCGCACTCGAGCGGCACCGACGCCGCCGGCGCAACACCTCACGCTGACTCGGCTCCCCCAGCGAGCTCGACACCGATCGCGTGCAGCGACTCGACCGCCACGCCGTGCATGCCCGAGGCATCTTCGATGGCTGCGAGTCGACAGAGTCGTTCGAGCGCTGCCGCCCGGAGGACGGCCCGTTCACGCTGGCCGAACGGAACATCGCGCACACGCCGATACAACGAGCCGACCTCGTCGATCTCGGCTACGGACACTGCCGCGGTCGATGAGGTGTCGACGGCCCACTGCGCCGCAGCAGACCCCGCAGCCTGGGCATCGCTCGCCAGTGTGAGGCTGTCCATATCCAGCACCATGGATACGCCGCTCGAATCGCCACGAACGTTGCGGGGTGACCAGTCCGAGTGGGTCACCACCCGCTCGCCGGCGTCGGCGTCGAGCACACGCCGTGCGCCCACCATGAGTTGTTCGGCAAGCCGCGTCACTGCGGCGGAGCCGCGACCCACCAGAGCCGGATGATGCGCTTCGGCAAAGGACGCATCCTGCGCTCGCAGACCGAGCGGATGCGGCCAGAGGTGCGACACATCGATGCCGAGGTGATCGAGGCTGTCGCAGTACAGCGTGAGCCTCGCGAGTGTTGCGAGCGCCGCGATCGCATCGGGCGCGGCTTGCTCGAGCGACGGCACCCGGCGCGCCGCTGTTGCCCAGCCCAGCCCGCACGGTGACGGACCCACCAGTGGTTGCGGGCACGGGAACCGGGACCGGTAGAGGTGCTCGTGCACCGCATGGGCGCTCTGCAGATACGACACCGTGAATCTCGGCTGGTGCACCTTGACCGCAACGTCGCTGCCGTCGGTGAGGAGCAACAGTGCCGTTGCGCCCACCGACGCGTGATAGCCGTGCACCTCTGCAATGGATGCACCCAGGCAACGTTGCACCCAGGTCTCGATCTCGCTGGCGATGCGGGTCGGTTCGCGTGATCCGAAGATCCATGTCTCCACCACAGGACCCTCCCAGTCGCCCCAGGCTGCGGCGATGTGCTCGGCGAGGTCGATCACGGCTCGAGCGCAGCCCGGAGATACGCGAGAAGTTCTTGGCGCAAGCGCCGCAGACCAGCGGCCGACGGAGTCCACCCCACGGCGCGCAGGGCTTCGGGTTCGCTCGCCACTCCCACCACCGACGCGTACACGAGGGCAATGGTGAGTCTCGGATCTGCACGTCGCATGCGACCGGCCTGCATCTCGGCCTCGAGGAACACCACGGCCCGGTCCACCAGCGGCGTGATACGAGCCGTCAACTGGTCGGCCGCCGGCGCCCCGAGTCGATTGAGTTCCCGCACCAGACCCAAGATCGCAGGTCGACGTACTGCCGACCGGAACACCGCCTTCACCGTGGCCTCCACCCGGGCGAACCCGGGACCGGCGTTGCGGATCGCTGCGGCAATGTCCACGGCGAGATCGCCGGCCACCTGCTCGATCACGGCACCCAGGAGTTCGTCTTTGGAGGCAAACCAGTACAACACGGTCTGCTTGCGCACCCCCACGTCGGCCGCAATCTCGTCGAGGGAGGTTCCCGGCACGCCCTGGGACCCGAACCGGTCGAGGGCCGCATCGAGGATGCGGTCTCGGGTCGGGCGGGCGGGCGAGGTGGCGCTCATCGGTCTCCGGATCTTCTCTACCAAATGGTAGACAACTCGTGGTAGACACTACGGCGTGATTGCCCAATCGCTCGCCGGGAAACGCATCGCCATCACCGGAGCCACCGGCTTTGTGGGGACGGCCCTCGTCGAGCGACTGCTCCGGGGCGTACCCGACTGCACGATCGTGCTGCTCATCCGACCCGGAAAGCGCACCACGGCGGCCGATCGCCTGCGCCGTGAGATCCTGAAGAACGACGCCTTCGACCGCCTCCGTGCAGAACTCGGAGGGGCAGGCCCCTTCGACGAGATGGCCGCTCGCCGGGTGCAGGTCATCGAGGGTGATGTGTCGAATGACGGACTCGGACTCTCGGAAGCCGACCGCCAGATCCTGGCCACGTGCGACATCGTCATCCACTCGGCAGCCGCAGTGGCCTTCGACTCACCGCTCGACCGTGCGGTGGAGATCAACCTCATGGGCCCCACTCGGGTCGCACAGACATTGCAGTCGCTCGACAGCACCGCACATCTGGTTGCAGTATCGACGTGCTACGTGGCAGGCAACCGGCGTGGTCGGGCCCCCGAGGAACTCGTGAGCGACGGTCCATTCGACCTCGGCATCTCGTGGCGCACCGAGGTGGCCGCATCACGCCGACTGCGCAGCGACACCGAGGCTGCGAGCCGCACACCCGAGCGCCTTGCGCACTTCCGATCCGAGGCGCGCCGCGAACTGGGCGCGGCCGGCGGACCTGCACTCGGCGGCAAGACCGAGCAGCTGCGCACGCGCTGGGTGGACGACCAACTCGTCGAGGCGGGTCGCGCACGCGCCGCAGCAGTCGGATGGCCCGACGCGTACGCCTTCACCAAGGCGCTGGGCGAGCAGGCACTCATCGAGACCAAGGGGTCGGTGCCGGTCTCCATCGTGCGACCGTCCATCATCGAGTCGGCGTTCGCCGAACCACGCCCCGGCTGGATCCGCGGCTTCCGCATGGCCGAGCCGGTCATCATCAGCTACGCACGTGCCCTGCTGAAGGAGTTCCCCGGTATTCCCGAGGGCACGATCGACGTGGTGCCGGTGGATCTCGTGGTGGCGGCCATCATCAACGTGGCTGCGCTCGGCCCCGAGCGTGCACCGCGCATCACCCAGGTGGCGTCGGGCTCGACGAATCCGCTCAAGTACGGAACCCTTCAGGACAACGTGCGTGAGTTCTTCACCAAGCACCCGCTGTACGACAACGAGGGTCAACCGATCATCGTGCCCGAGTGGAGTTTCCCCGGACGCGGACGCGTGCAGGGACAACTCGAACGAGCGCGCAAGGTGGTGACCCGCGCAGAAAAGACCCTGCAGGCACTGCCGTTGCGCGGCACACAAGCGGCGTGGACCGCTCGACTCGAGGAACGCAAGACCGAGATCGAACGGGCCCTCGAGTACGTCGAGCTGTACGGCCTCTACACCGAGTGCGAGGCGATCTACGACGTCACCAACCTGCTCGCGATGTGGGATGAACTCGACGCAACCGATCGTGAACAGTTCTGCTTCGATCCCCGCGTGGTGGATTGGGAGTACTACATCCACAACATCCACCTGCCGTCGGTGGTCACCCATTCACGGGTGAAGTCCACACCGGGGAAGAACAAGGTGGATCGGGCCGGGCGCCTGCGGCGCTCGGTGCTCGCACCGGAACGACATGTTGCAGCGTTCGATCTCGAGAACACACTCATTGCGTCGAACGTGGTGGAGAGCTATTCGTGGTTGGCCACCCGTCGCCTCCCGTCATCGGACCGCACACGCTTCGTGCTGCGCACGCTGGCCGAGGCCCCCACGCTGTTGCGACTCGACCGTGCGGACCGCAGCGACTTCCTTCGCTACTTCTACCGCCGGTACGAGGACGCGCCCGCCGACGTGCTGGCCGCCGATGCGCGCGAACTGCTCAGCCAGATCATCCTCACCAAGAGTTTCCCTGCCGGCATCCGCCGAGTGCGCGAGCACCGGGCCGCAGGCCACAAGACCATCCTCATCACGGGTGCGCTCTCGTTCGTGGTCGAGCCACTGCGTCCGTTGTTCGACGAGATCGTGGCGGCAGACATGACCGTTCGCCCCGACGGCACGTTGAGCGGTGAGCTGCGGGGCGTGCCGCCCACTGGTGAAACCCGTGCCCAGGTCCTCGCCGACTATTGCAGCGCGCATGGGTATTCGCTCGAGGAGGCGGTGGCGTACGCCGACTCGTCCTCGGACTTGCCGATGCTCGAGGCCGTGGGCTTCCCCGTGGCGGTGAACCCCGAGACCCGACTCGCTGCCATCGCACGCAAACGCGGATGGTTGGTGGAGAACTGGAGCAAGGCTGCAGGCGGGCCGCGTCCGCTGCTTCCCCTCGGCCCCGTGCTCTCCGAGCGCGAACAACGCGGTGGGGTGCGTCGATGAGGGCGTTACGTATCGACCGCAAGGTGGCACGCTTCGCATCGGCGCGCGTGGCCGGAATGCTCTCGCCGGGCGCCGGCGCCAAGTGGGGACCACTCGAACTCGACGACGCGAGTCCGCTCGCGCTGCCGGCAGACGATTGGGTGCGGATCCGACCGCGCCTGTCGGGAATCTGCGGAAGCGACCTCTCCACCGTCGACGGCACCGCCGCTCGATACTTCGAGCCCATCGTGAGTTTCCCGTTCACGCCGGGCCACGAAGTGGTAGCCGACACCGACGACGGCCAGCGAGTGGTGCTCGAGCCGGTTCTGGGATGTCGTTCACGGGGCATCGAGCCCATGTGCCCTGCGTGCGCGCAGGGCCAACTCGGTAACTGCGAACGCCTCGCTTTCGGCTCGCTCGCCGCGGGTCTCCAGAGCGGCTTTTGCTGCGACACCGGCGGCGGCTGGGGAACCGAGATGGTGGCGCACGCATCGCAGCTGCACACGGTGCCCGATGCCTTGAGCGATGAGGACGCCGTGATGGTGGAACCAGCAGCCTGCGCCATCCATGCAGCGCTGCGCGTACCGATCGAGCCCGGCGCAACCGTGGTGGTCATCGGTGCTGGCACGCTGGGTCTGCTCACCATCGCTGCACTGCGAGCGTTCACCCCTGCAGGCAACATCGTGGTGGCGGCGCGGTATCCGCAGCAGATCCGTCTCGCCCGCGAGCTCGGTGCCAGCAGTGTCGCCGAACCCGGCGAGTTGAGTCGACTCGTGCGCAGACTCACGTCCTCGATGGCCTATGGCGACCAACTCACCGGCGGCGCCGACCTCGTGCTCGACTGCGTGGGCGACTCCGACAGCATCAGCGGCGCGCTCCAGATGGTCCGGCCTCGGGGCAGCGTCGTGGTGGTGGGCATGCCGGCGGCCGTGCGACTGGAACTCACCACCCTGTGGCACCGTGAGACCCAACTCGTGGGCGCGTACGCATACGGCACCGAAGTGCTGCACGACGGTCGCACGGCACGAACCTTCGACCTTGCATTCGAGCTTGCGGGCTCGGCCAACCTCGGGCGCCTGGTCAGCGCCACCTATCCACTCCATCAGTACGAGGATGCGATCTCCCACGCCGCCAATGCCGGACGGCGCGGCGCTGTGAAGATCGCCTTCGACCTGCGCAACGAGAGAAAGCGCTAGCACCATGCCCCGTCCCGGTTTCGTCCTCGATGTGGACCGTTCCACGCCGCCCACGCTGTTCTGGCGCGGCGAGAACTTCAGTCTCGAAAAGCTCCCCGCGGGTCGCAGTCGGGTCATCTATGCACCCGAACCGTTGCCAGCCATCAAGGATGTCGATGCAGCGATTCGCCATGCACTCGACAACCCGATCGACAGCGATCCGCTTCGGGCACTCATGTTCGCCGGCATGCGCCTCACCATTGCGTTCGACGATGTCTCGCTGCCCCTGCCCAAGATGCAGCGACCGGATATCCGGCAGCGGGTGATCGAGGCAGTGCTCGACATCGCCGCCGAGAAGGGCGTGGACGATGTCCACCTCATCGCCGCCCTGGCACTCCACCGCCGCATGACCGAGGACGAACTCCGCCACGCAGTGGGCGATCGGGTGTACGACGCCTTCGCACCACGCGGCCTGCTGTATCAGCACGACGCCGAGGACCCCGACGGCATGACCTCCCTCGGCCAGACGCCACACGGCGAGGACGTCGAGATCAACAAGCGAGCCGCCGAGAGCGACCTGTTGGTCTATGTGAACATCAACCTCGTTGCGATGGATGGCGGTTGGAAGTCCACCGCCACCGGGCTGTCGAGTTACCGAAGCCTGCGACACCACCACAACGTGAACACGATGCGACAGTCGCGCAGCTTCATGGATCAGCACCGCAGCGAACTGCACCACTCGAACTGGCGGATGGGCAAGGTGCTGAAAGAGAGCGGGCCGCGCATCTTCCAGATCGAGACCACGCTCAACACCGACACGTTCCCGTCACCGTTCGAGTTCCTGTCCAAGCGTGAGTGGGAGTGGGGCGCCCGTGAGCGCGCGGTGTACCTCGCCACCACCAAGGCGCTGAACCGCACACCGAATCGGCTTGCGCGCAAGATCTTCCACTCCATCGAGGCGCCGCACCAGATGACTTCCATCCAGTGCGGCGAGGTGGAGGCCGTGCACCGCGTCACCACCGAGAACGTGTGGAAACAACAGCTCGTCGAGGTGCAGGGTCAGACCGACATCCTCACGATGGGTATCCCGTTCATCTCGCCGTACAACGTCAACTCGATCATGAACCCGATCCTCGTGGCATGCATGGGCCTCGGGTACTACTTCAACATGTACCGAGGCAAGCCCCTGGTGCGCGAGGGCGGCGTGGTCATCATGACCCACCCCACGTATCCCGAATTCCACCCGGTTCACCATCCGAGCTACATCGACTTCTACGAACAGGTTCTGGCCGACACCACCGACCCCGCGGTCATCGAGGCGAAGTACGAGAAGCAGTTCGCCGAGGACGAGTGGTACCGCCATCTGTACCGCACCGGTTACGCGTACCACGGCGTTCACCCGTTCTACATGTGGTACTGGGCGAGCCACGCCATGGCGCACCTCGGTCGCACCATCGTGGTGGGCGGAAACCCCAAGGCGGTCCGTCGACTCGGCTTCACACCTGCATCCACCATGGACGACGCCCTCGAGATGGCCCAAGACGTCGTGGGCCGAGCACCGACCATCACCCATCTGCACACGCCACCGCTCATGGTGGCCGACGTGAGCTGAGCAGGCGACGACATGGCTCCCCGAGGTGCCCAACCGCTGCGCGAGATGCGCCTGGCCGGACGCGCCATTGGCGCGCGCGGGCGTCGTATGTCGGCGCGCATGAAGCGACGTATCGGATCACTCGGCTTTCCGTATCGTGCGCCGGAGGTTCCCCGCGGGGTCGCGGTTCCCGCACGGGCGTCCACGCTCGAGGCGAACTACGACACCACGTGGGCACGTGAGGCCCCGGCACGCGCCGTGCGGCGCCTCCTCACCACCGGCCCCCTCCGACTCCTGGTGCGTGTCCTTGCCGATCCCGAAGTCGACGGTGTCGACCGACTTGCCGACTACCGCCCTGCGAACGACGAGGATCCGCCGGCGTTCATCTTCACGCCGAACCACCACAGCCATCTCGACACCGGTCTGTGCCTGGCCGCCATCCCCGAACCGTGGCGCTCGAAAGTGGTGGTTGGGGCTGCGGCCGACTACTTCTTCACCACCCGCATCAGCGCAGCGGCGTCGGCGCTCATCCTCAATGCAATTCCCATTGACCGCGAGGCCGTGAGCCGAAAGTCGTCCGACCTCGCGAAGCAATTGCTCGACGAGGGCTGGAGCCTCCTGTTGTTCCCCGAGGGTGGGCGTTCCCCCGACGGATGGGGGCAACCGTTCAAGGGAGGCGCTGCGTACCTCTCGGCGCGAACCGGTGCGCCCATCGTCCCGGTGTTCATCGACGGTGCCGGAGCGATCTTCGGCAAGGGGATGAAGCGGCCCAAGCCCGGACGTACCCGCGTGGTGTTCGGCACGCCGATCCTGCCCAACGAATCCGACAACACGCGTCGGTACAACGAGCGCATCGAGCAGGCCGTTACCGAACTGGGCGACGAAGCCATCACCGACTGGTGGAGCGCACGCCAGCGCGCTGCGCGTCGGGCGAATCCGGCACTCACCGGACCGGAATACACCGGATGGCGGCGCCAGTGGGCGCTGTCCGAACAGCGCAAGCTCGGCAAGTCCGGCGAGCGCCGACGCCAGAAGCGCACCTGGCCGAAATTCGACTAGCCAGCACCACGCGTTCCGCGCGGTGAAAAGTCAGCGATGGCTGACTCGCGGCCCGTCAGAAGCGTGTTCTAGGGGTGGAGGACGGTGCGGGCGTGGTCGACGTCCTGCTTCAACTGCGCAATGAGCGCGTCGATGCCGTCGAACTTGCGCTCGCCCCGCAAGAAGTTCGTGAAACTCACATGCGCGCGCTCGCCGTACAGATCGCCGTTGAAGTCGATGAGGTGTGCCTCGAGCAGCGACACATCGGCGTGCTCGTAGAACGTGGGCCGACGCCCGAGGTTCATCGCGCAGGCATGACGATCGCCGTTCTCGCGCACATACCAACCCGCGTACACGCCGTCGGCGGGCAGACAGATCTGGTTGGGCACTTCCACATTCGCCGTGGGGAACCCCAGCAGCCGACCTCGTTGATCGCCCTTCACCACCACGCCGCGCACCTCGAAGGGGCGACCGAGCAGTCGTGTGGCGGTCTCGACGTTTCCGCCGGCCAGCGCACGACGGATCGCCGTCGACGACACAGGCTCGCCCACACCATCGGGACGGTCGATGAGTTCCACCGGGTACACCTCGAAGTCCATCCGTGCACCCAACTGGCGCAGCAGCGCCACATTGCCCTCACGACGATGACCGAAGTGGAAGTCCTCCCCCACCACTACCGCACGCGTGCCCAGCACCTCGACGAGCACACTGCGCACGAAATCCTCTGCGGATTCGTGCTGGCGCCGTTCGTCGAAGCCCACCACGAGCGTTGCGTCGATCCCGGTGCTGCGGAGCAGTTCGAGTTTCTGCTCTGCATCGCTGAGCAACTTCGGAGCGGACTCGGGTCGCACCACCGACGCCGGGTGACGGTCGAAGGTGACCACGACGGACTTGGCGCCGATGCGAGCGGCATGGGCCCGCACCTGTTCGATGACCGCACGATGTCCGAGGTGCACACCGTCATAGGCACCGATGGTGATGACCGAACGAGTTCCGGGCCACGGGGCAGCAGAGGTATCCGAGAGAACCTGCACGGCGCGAAACGCTATCGGCGCCGCCATGGATCAGACGCTGATGACGACGGCCGGCTTGGCCGTTTCGGCTCCGAATGACTCATAGACCGCAAGCAGTTCACCCGCGGTGTCCAGCACTGCCCACGGGCCTTCACCCTCCCAGCGGGGAAGCACCCGACCGTGGCGCACCATCGCTGCGGTCTCGTCGTCCACGGTGACCTCGGTCATTCCCCGCACGGCATCTCGTGCCGGTCGGAGCTCAGCGTGATCCGGGTCGGCTGCCTCGTCGACGGTGAAGCCACCCGATGCGAGTCGACGGAGACTGCGGACATGCGCGCCGCCACCCAACAACGTTCCGAGATCCGCTGCGAGCGATCGCACATAGGTACCCGACGAACAGGTGACATCGAGGTGCACCACGCCGGGCTCTGCGGTCTGCTCCACCTCGAAGCGGTGAACGGTGACCGGCCGCGGCGCCCGCTCCACCTCGATTCCTTCACGTGCGAGTTCGTGCAGACGGCGGCCGTCCACCTTGATGGCCGACACCATCGGCGGCACCTGCATGATGTTGCCCACGAGATGCGCCGACACCACCCGCCGAATGTCGTCGATGGTCACTGAACTCATGTCGTGACGTGCTGTGACCTCACCCGCCGCGTCGAGTGTGGAGGTCTCCACACCGAGCACCACGTCGGCGATGTATCGCTTGTCGTGCCCAACGAGGAAAGTGAGCAGCCGCGTGGCGTTGCCCACACCCACGAGCAGGACGCCAGTGGCATCGGGGTCCAGGGTGCCCGCGTGTCCCACCCGGCGCTCGCCGAGTCTGCGGCGGATACGTGCCACGCAGTCGTGGCTCGTCATCCCTGCCGGCTTGTCCACCACGAGGAACCCATGGACCGTCGGCGGTCGACGTCGGCTCACTCGTCGGTGCTCACTCGCCGGTACCCAGTTCGCCGGTGCCCGATTCGCCGGTGCCCAATTCGCCGGTGTCCGGTTCGGGGCGTGCCGGAGTGGGGTGCTCACGCAGGATCTGATCGATCCGCTCCGCGGCCCGGATCACCTCATCGGGCCGGAAGTCCAGGATCGGGGTCTTGCGCGCACGTACCTGGCGTCCGATGGCGCCCTGCAAGCGCTTCCGATACTCGGCGAACGCCTCGACGATCTCGGAGTCGCCCTCGGCACCGCGCATGGAGTCGAAGTACACCGTGGCGTGATTCATCTCGGAGTCCACATCGATCTGGGTGATGCTCACCCACTCGAGGCGATCGTCATCGATCTGGACGAGTTCGTCGGCCAGCACCTCGCGCAACAACTCGTTGAGCCGCGCCGAACGCGGATAGCGATGCGTGTTGGACGAGGGTCGGCGCGGGCGGGTCATGGCGCGTCCGTCAGACGCGAGCGACTTCCCGCTCGTCGTAGGTCTCGATCAGGTCGCCGGACTTCAGATCGGTGAAGTCCGAGAGGCCCACACCGCACTCGAATCCTTCACGAACCTCTCGAGCGTCTTCCTTGAAGCGCTTGAGCGATGCGATCGAACCCTTCCAGATGATGACGCCATCACGCAGGAAGCGAACCTTGGAACCACGAGTGATGACACCCGAGCGCACGAGGCAGCCTGCCACCGGTCCGACACGTGGGATGCGGAACACTTCGCGCACCTCGGCCTCACCGGTGACCACTTCTTCGAACTCGGGAGCAAGCATGCCCACCATGGCGCGCTCGATGTCCTCGAGCAGCTTGTAGATGATTTCGTAGGTGCGGATGTCCACACCTTCGGCAACCGCCATCTCTCGGGCTTTGCGATCGGGGCGCACGTTGAATCCGATGATGGTGGCATTGGTGGCCGATGCGAGCGAGATGTCGTTCTCGGTGATACCGCCCACCGCTCGGTGCACGAAGGCCAACTTCACTTCGTCACGTTCCAACTTGCGCAGTGACTCGGTGACTGCCTCGAGCGAACCGTGCACATCGGCCTTCACGAGCAGGTTCAAGGTGGCGACCTCGCCAGCCTGGATCTGGGTGAAGATGTCCTCGAGCTTGACGCCCTTTTGCACACGTGCATCGCCACGCTGGTTCACCATGCGGCTGCGCTGCTCGCGTGCCTCGGCCACAGTGCGTGCCGTGCGATCGTCGGGGGCCACACGGAACTCGTCGCCGGCACCGGGCACCACGGACAGACCGAGTACCTGCACCGGTGTGGACGGGCCGGCCTCCTTGATCTGACGACCCTGATCGTCGATCATCGCCCGCACTCGACCCCATGCAGCACCTGCCACGATCGGATCGCCGACGCGCAGCGTGCCTTTGTCCACGAGGATCGTTGCCACCGGACCGCGGCCGACATCGAGGTTGGCCTCGAGCACGATTCCCTTGGCGCGACCCGTGGGGTTCGCCGTGAGTTCTTCGAGTTCGGCGACCACGAGCAACTGCGACAACAGGTCGTCGACGCCCAGGTTCTGCGCAGCAGCCATCTGCACCGTGATGGTGTCGCCACCCCACGACTCGGGCACCAGTTCGTGCTCGGAGAGCTGTGCCATCACTCGGTCGACGTCGGCGTTCTCCTTGTCGACTTTGTTGATGGCCACGATGATGGGCACTTCTGCGGCCTTGGCGTGGTTGATGGCCTCGATGGTCTGGGGCATCACACCGTCATCGGCAGCGACCACGAGCACCACCACATCGGTGACCTGCGCACCACGAGCGCGCATCTTGGTGAACGCGGCGTGACCCGGGGTGTCGATGAAGGTGACCTGACCGCCATCGTGATCCACCTTGTAGGCGCCGATGTGCTGGGTGATGCCACCGGCCTCACCAGCCACCACGTTGGCGTTGCGGATCTTGTCGAGCAGTGTGGTCTTGCCGTGGTCCACGTGACCCATCACGGTCACCACGGGCGGACGCAACTGTTGGAGTTCTTCGATCTCGTCGTCGCTGTCGTCGAACAGCGCCTGGAGTTCCATCTCTTCTTGCTGGCCGGGCTCGACCAACAAGATCTCGGCGCCGATCTCGAGCGCGAACAGTTCCATCTGCTCGTCGCTCAAGGTCATCGTTGCGGTGACCATCTCACCGTTCTTCAGCAAGAAGCGCACCACGTCTGCTGCGGTGCGGTTCAGCTTCGGAGCGAACTCCTGGGCCGACACGCCGCGCTCGATCACCACTACACCGTCGGGAACGGGTGCATCGTCTCGCGTGTAGTTCGTGGCGAGATGCGGCTGCAGCTCTTCCATGTCCCTGCGACGACGTCCGCCACGCTTCTTGGGCGCGCGACGCTGACCGCTCGGACGTCCACCGCCACCGGGACGACCACCGCCGGGGCCACCAGGACCACCGCCGGGGCCGCCGGGGCCACCTGGACCGCCGCCGGGACGCGGACCACCGAAGCCACCCGGACGCGGGCCACCAGGACCACCGCCAGGACGCGGACCACCGAAGCCACCCGGACGCGGGCCGCCAGGACCACCGCCGGGACGTTGACCGGTGAAGCCACCCGGGCGCGGACCGCCGGGGCTGCTGTATCCGCCGGGTCGCGGACCGCCGGGCCCACCACCGGGTCGCGGACCACCACCGGGAGGCGGGGGAATCGGGCGACCCGTGGGCGACATCGGACGGCCACCGCCGGGGGGCGGGGGAATCGGGCGACCCGTGGGCGACGTCGGACGACCACCGCCGGGCGGAGGCGGAACCGGGCGACCGGGAGCGGGTGCTGCGGGCGGGCGGGCACCTGCCGCAGGCGGTGCTGCGGGCGGACGCGGTGCCCCAGCAGGCGGCGCAGGACGCGCCGCCACGGGCGGAACAGCCGGACGGCTCGGAGCATCGGGCGCGGGCCGGGTGCTCTTGATGACCCGGGACTCTCCGGCGTCGTCACCCACAGCGGGTGCGCTGGGGGCAGCAGGCGGCGTTGCCGCTGCGGCGGCGGGTTCGACGACCTCAGGAGCCGACACGACCGGCGCGGGCGCGGGCGCCGGGGCCGGCGCAACCGGTGCAGGTGCAGGTGCGGGAGCCGGCGCCTCGATCACCGGTGCAGCAGCAGGCACCTCGGCAAAGACGGCCGCCGGTGCGGGCTCCGGCGTGGCATCGCCGGCATCGGTGTCGTCGGCCTTGGCCTTCTTCGACGGTGCCTTGGTGGCCTTGGTGGCCTTGACCGGCTTGGGTTCCTCGGGCTGCTCGGGACGGGTGAGGCCGTCACGCTCGGCGCGACGACGGATCCGGTCGGCCTGTGCTTCCTGGATGCTCGATGAATGACTCTTCACGGGGACGCCGAGGACCATGGCGAGGTCCAGCGCCTCCTTGTTCGTCATTCCGAGCTCTTTGGCGAGCTCGTGCAACCGGATGTTCTTCGGCACGTTCTGGGTTCAGCCTTTCGTCCCTGCGGAGCAACCGACCTCGTCGGCAGCATGCAATTGTTCCATGTGGCCACCCCGGTGCCCGTGCACCGCAGCGGCGAACTCGTTCCCGAGCGCATCGATCATCTCGGTGGTCACCGATCGCTTCCACGCACGTTCGAAGGCGCGGCGTGACACTGCGGAGCGCAGACACGCCTGCGAACCGGTGCACAACCACGCGCTGCGACCCGCCACACGATCGGCCGCACGTCCGCACACCGGACGGTGGTCCGCAGCCACGCGACAACGCAGCAGCTGCGCGACAGGACGAACCTGTCGGCAACCAATGCATGTGCGCAGCGGGGTGTGCATCAGGCTTCGGCCCCGCCCTCGGGGGTGTCGGCGACCTCGGCTGCGGGTGCCGACTCGGTGTCGGCGTCCACACCAGCGCTCGCGCGCTCCCATGCGTCACGGCTCATGATCGAACCGTCGGAGGCATGCCACTCCATCTCGCCGGTCTCGGGATTCTCCACCCACTGACCCTCGGCGTATCCGCCGACCGGCTCGTCGTAGGAGATACCAGCAGCCTCATCGGCGAGCTGCTGCTCGCTCTTGATGTCGATCGCCCAGCCGGTGAGCCGGGAGGCCAGACGCGCGTTCTGACCCTCCTTGCCGATCGCCAACGACAACTGGAAGTCGGGCACGATCACCTCGGCGCGACCCGTGGTCTCGTCGCAGCGGACCTCTTTCACTTTCGCCGGCGAGAGCGCCTTGGCGATGAAGTCCTGCTGATCCTCGCTGAACGGCACGATGTCGATCTTTTCGCCGCGCAACTCGTTCACCACCATGCGCACCCGAGCGCCGCGTGCACCCACGCAGGCACCGACGGGATCCACATTGTGGTCGTTCGACCAGACCGCGATCTTGGTGCGATGCCCTGGTTCGCGCGCGCAGGCCTTGATCTCGACGATGCCGTCGGCGATCTCGGGGACCTCGAGTTCGAACAGACGCTTGATGAGTCCGGGGTGCGTGCGGGACACGACGATCTGCGGGCCTTTGGCGGTCTTGCGAACCTCGACGATGTAGGCCTTCACACGATCGCCCGGCTGCGGACGCTCGAACGGCACCTGCTCGGCCTGCGGCAACAGTGCCTCGACCTTGCCGAGATCGAGCAGCGTGTACCTGCTGTCGGTCTGCTGGATGATGCCGGTGACGATGTCGCCCTCGCGGTTCGCGTACTCCTCGAACTTGCGGTCACGCTCGGCCTCGCGGATGCGCTGGCCCATCACCTGACGGAAGGTTGTGGCCGCGATGCGACCCATCTCTTCCTTGCGCGGGGTGTCGTCACGCTCGTTCACCCAGTTGCCGTCCTCATCCACGTCGTACGCGGTGAAACGGAACTCGAGGGTGTCGGGATTCATCTCCACCACTACCTCGTCGGCGGCGTCGGGACGGCGCTTGTAGGCGGTGGCGAGGGCGTCGACCAGCACGTGCAGCAAGGTGTCGACGGAGATGCCTTTTTCGGCCGCCAGCACACGTACGGCTTCGGCCATGTCGAGGTTGCTCATGCGGAGACCTCCATACTCGGGGTGTCGGGCTTGTTGGGGGTGTTCGGCTTCTTCGCTGCCGGAGACTTCTTGGGTGCAGCGCCCTTGGCGGGCTCCTGCCAGACAAAGACGGTCCGGGCGCGATCGATGCGGTCGTACGGGATCGACCGGTCGTCGTGGGGCGCTTCGTCGCTGCGGACCACGATGCCGTGGTCATCGGCGGCGATCAGCACGCCCTGCACACGACGCGATTCGTTGGTGACATCGCGCAGGCGCACGTTCACGGTTGCCCCGATAATTCGGGTGTAGTGATCGGGGCGGCGCAGCGGGCGCTCGATGCCCGGGCTCGACACCTCGAGGGTGTACTTGCCCGGGACCGGGTCCGAATGATCGAACTCACGGTTGATGAGCCGCGTGGCCAGCGCGATGGCCTCGAGATTCACCCCACCGGGCTTGTCCACGGTGATCTTGAGCAGGCCGGCACCGAAGTCGATGTCGTAGAGGTCGAGTCCGAGGTCAGCCAGAATGGGGCTCACGAGGGCGGTCACACGCTCGATTGTGGGGCTGTCGGCCATCTCGTTCACCTCGTTTCCGTGTGCGTCGCTCTGCAGTTGGTACTCGTGCCGTGACCCTGCCTGCTGACGGACCGAGGCCCGTAAGCGAGAACGGCGCGGGCCGAAGCCCACGCCGTTCAAAGCGAACGTCAATAGCGTCTCTTGATGATAGCGGCCAAACCGTAGGCTGAAACCGTGATCCGGCTGAAGGGGGCGGCCCAGCACTACCTGTGGGGCTCGGAGTCCGCCATCCCGTACGCACTCGGCATCGAGCCCGATGGGCGACCGTGGGCCGAGTTGTGGTGGGGCACCCACCCCGCAGGACGCACCCTCGCAGAGACCGCCGAGGGCGGTCTGCTCCCGCTGGTGGATCTCACGGGCCGATTGCCCTACTTGGTGAAACTGCTCGCCGCCGCCGCACCGCTGTCGCTGCAGGCACACCCCACTGCCGCACAGGCCTCCGTGGGCTTCGCACGGGAGGAACGCCTCGGGGTACCCATCGGCGCGGCGCACCGCGTGTATCGGGACCCCTACCCCAAACCCGAATTGATCGTTGCCATCACACCGTTCTCGGCGCTCTGCGGGTTCCGTCCGGTGTCCGAACTGCTGCCCATGCTGCGCTCGTGCGGCGGTTCGGCGATCGCCGACCACATCGAGCACGACGGACTCCTGGCGGCGGTCGGCTGGATGTTGGGCGAGCGACCCGCGATCGAACTCGACCACCCGCTGTTCACCCTGCTGGCCCCCGCCTACCCCGGCGACCCGGGCGCACTGGTGGCCACGCTGCTGCACCCGGTGTACCTCGAGCCGGGCGAAGCGTTGTTCCTCGATGCCGGGGTGTTGCACATGTACCTCGAGGGCGTGGGCCTCGAGGTAATGGGAGCCTCCGACAACGTCATGCGCGGTGGCCTCACGCACAAACACGTGGACATTCCCGAACTCATGAACGTGCTCCAACCGGTGACTGCCGAGCCCACAGTGCTTCGCCCCGATGCCGCCGGGTGGTACCCCGCCCCGGTCGCGGCCTTCGCCGTGCAGGGCCTCGCCGAGCCGGATCGCTGGGTGACGGGAGGACCCGAAATCGTGGTGCGTCTCGCCGGCAACGGCGGCACCGCGGCGTGGTTCGCCCCCGCGGGCGAGACCGTGGAGTGGTCGGGCGGACTCGGCTGTCGCATCACCACCGGGCGCTGACGCGACCTCGGTTGCTCACAACCGGGTGACGGCCTCGCAGGCAAGCAAGAACAGTCGCTCGCGCGCCGAGGTGTTGGTGACCCAATCACGGTGATCCCACTCCTGGGCGCTCACGTCATCGCCCGCATAGAGCAGTTGTGCGTACACCGCTCCGCGGAAGGCCGACACGGCGAACATCGTCGACGCCTCCATCTCCACGGTGATCGCGCCTTGGGCGCGTCGACGCGCCACTTTGGCCGGTGTCTCCCGGTAGTACGCATCGGTGGTCCACGTGATGCCGCGATCGTGCGGGATACCGGCCTCGGCCAGCACTGAGTCGATGGCCGCCACCGCATCGGGGTGCGGCGTCACCTCCACATGCGCGGGCGCATAGTGATAACTCGCACCGTCGTCACGGATGGCACCGGTGGGGATCACCACATGTCCCACGTCGAAGCCGGGCACCACGATGCCCGCTCCCCCACAACCGATCACCTTGCGTGCCCCCAGCGCAATCACCGTCTCGAGCGAACTCGCTGCAGCGGGCGCACCCACACCGGGGTTGAACACGGCGATCCGCTGACCGGCATGTTCGATCACGTGAATGGGATGGTGACCGTGCTCGAACTCGATGTGGGCGATGGCTGTGCTGCCCTCACCGAGCCGACGCACGAGATCACCGAACCAGCACGCAACCGCCCGGTCCGGGAAGTCTGGCGGCATCCGGCGCCGCCACGGGTTGATGACTGCCTCGGTGGACGCATCGAACTCGTGCAGCGGGAGATGCGGCGCGTTGTCCATCACGAGTCGGATGCAACGCGTTTGCGGATCTCCACGATGCGCTCCTGCGCGTGATTGGCGTCGGCGCCCTTGTCGTCGAGCAACTTGGTGCGGTCCAGACGAGCCTCGCGCTCGGCCTTGGCCACATCGGCCCGCGCAATGGCGGCATCGGTGCCGTGCTCGTTGATGAACTCGGCCCACTCCACCAGTGCGTCCACCATCTCGGATTCGGGCACCACCGCAACGTTGATGCCCTTCACGAAGAGGTGACCACGCTTGTTGCCGGCGGCGATACCCAGATCAGCCTCGCGCGCCTCACCGGGGCCGTTCACCACACACCCCATCACGGCGATCTGCAGCGGAAGCTGACGATCGGCGAAGGCATCCTGCGCGCGCTTGGCGACGTCGATCACGTCCACCTCGGCGCGGCCACAGCTCGGGCAGGCGATGAGGTCCACGTTCTTGCGCTCACGAAGGCCGAGTGCCTCGAGCAACTGACGACCGGCCCGGGCCTCCTCCACCGGATCCGCCGTGAGGCTGTACCGGATCGTGTCGCCGATCCCCTCGAGCAGGAGTGCGGCGATGCCCGCTGTTGCCTTCACCAGACCCGCCGGCGGCGGCCCGGCCTCGGTGACCCCGAGGTGCAACGGATAGTCGGTGACGAGCGACAGCTTTCGGTAGGCCTCCACCATGAGCGGCACGTTCGAGGCCTTCACGCTGATCTTCACGAGGTCGAAACCGACTTCGTCGAAGTACGCGATCTCCTGCAGCGCAGACTCCACCATTGCATCGGCGGTGATGCCGCCGTACTTGTCGTAGAGCGCAGGGTCCAGCGATCCGCCGTTCACACCGATGCGGATGGGCACATTGCGCGCCCGGCACTCCGATGCCACGGCCTTGATGTGTTCGGGACGGCGAATGTTGCCGGGATTGAGTCGAAGGCCGTGCACGCCTGCGTCGAGCGCAGCGAGAGCCATCTTGTACTGATGATGGATGTCGGCGATGACCGGAATCGGTGAGCGCGGCACGATCTGTGCAAGGCCCTCGGCAGCCTCGGGCTCATTGCACGTGCATCGCACGATGTCGCAACCCGCTGCGGCGAGTGCATAGATCTGCTGGAGCGTGCCCTCGACGTCGGCGGTCTTGGTGGTGGTCATCGACTGCACCGTGATGGGCGCGCCACCACCAACGGCCACCGATCCGACATGGATCTGCCGGGTGCTTCGGCGGGAGAACGGTGTGGGGGCAGTCATGTGTGACCTCAGAACAGACGCAGCGTGTCGAGATAGAGCGCCGAGAACATCACGAACGCGATCACCACGATCGCAACGGAGAAGAACGGAAGCGCCTTCGCGTAGTTGATCACGTAGTTCGGCTGTTTGCGCCGCTTCCACCGTTCGATGGTGGTCATCAGGATGTGGCCGCCGTCGAGCGGCAGTACGGGCAGCAAGTTGAGCAACCCGAGGGCCAAGTTCACCACCGAGATCAACAAGATCGTGGCCTGCGGGCCGGACTGGACTGCCTGACCGCCGATCTGGCTGATGCCGATGATGGAGACCGGACGGGTGGAGAGATCGTCGCACTCGCTGCGGGTCACGGTGCGGAAGATGCGTCCGACACCCGACGGCCCGAACACCTTGCCGATGCCACTCACGGTGTCCCATGCGGCGCTGCCGAAGAACGTGACACCGGCACCCACGCCCTCGACCGGCGAGCGTTCGATCGTGCTCTGGTTCACCTGGCTGCGCACACCGAGGTACCCCTGATCGGCGCAGTCGGGGCGCGTCCCGAGGGTGGCGAGCAATGTGACTTGCTCACCGGCACGCTCCACCACGATGGGGACCTGCTTGCCCGGCCGTGAACGTACGATCTCGCCGACCTGGTCGTACGGGCCGTTGGGGTCCACCGCAACGCCGTCGATCGAGCGCACGAGGTCGCCGGTGCGCAGGCCGGCGAGCGATGCCGGACTCGCCGGATCACCCGGGGCATCTGCCACTTCGATCGCCGGGAACGAACTGTTGAGTGTGGGCTCGTCCCACACCGAGAACGCCACGCAGAACCCGATCAACGCAAGCAGGAGATTCATCGCCGGACCGGCGAAGATCATGAGGATCCGCTTCCACGACTTCTGTGCGCGGAACGTGCGCGACTCCACTTCGGGTGGGATATCGGTCTCGAGACTCGTCATCCCCGGGGTCTTCACGTAAGCGCCGAGCGGGATCGCCTTCAGGCCGTACTCGACCTCACCCCGACGGAAGCTCCAGATGCGCGGGCCGAATCCGATGAAGAACTCGGTGACACGCATGCCGGTACGCCGGGCCACGATGTAGTGGCCGAACTCGTGGGCGATGATCGATGCGATGAACAGCAGGATGAACAGCAGGATCTGCCATGACGCGATGCCTGCAACCACGAGCGCAGCCACCACGGCGCCGAGCCGGACGAACGACTCGGTCCTGCTGTAGCGACGCTCCGGCGCATCCGGCCGGGCGGCCATGATGGTTCCGACGGTCATTACTGCAGCAGGCTACGGGTTGCCTCACGCGCTCGGGCGTCAACCCCGACCACATCATCGACAGTGCGCAAGGCACACGCTTCGTGGCGGTCCAGCGCGCTCGCCAGCAGTGCAGCGATGTCGATCCACTTGATGCGCCCGGCAAGGAACGCCTCCACCACCACTTCGTTGGCCGCATTGAGCCACGCCGGCGCCGAACCCCCGGCACGACCGGCCTCGTAGGCAAGCGTGAGCGCCCGGAAGGTGTCGGTGTCCGGTTGTTCGAAGTCCAGGCGGGCGAGCGACGTCCAGTCGATGCGGCCGAACGGTGTTGCGATGCGGTGCGGGTGAGCGAGCGCGTACCCGATGGGGAGGCGCATGTCGGGCATCGACAGCTGGGCGATGGTGGAACCGTCGCTGAACTCCACCATCGAGTGAACGACCGACTGGGGATGGACCACGACCTCGATGTGGTCGTACCCGACCCCGAACAACTCATGGGCCTCGATCACCTCGAGTCCTTTGTTCATCAGCGTCGATGAGTCGACCGTGATCTTCGGACCCATCTTCCACGTGGGATGGGCGAGGGCCTGTTCCACCGTGATGTCGGCGAGTTCCGATGCACGCCGACCCCGGAACGGGCCACCGCTTGCGGTGAGCACTATGCGGGCCACCTCGCGTGACGCCTCGATCGACGAACGCAAGCACTGGTGGATCGCACAATGCTCGGAATCCACCGGTACCAACTCGGCGCCGGGTGTTGCCCGCAGCGGTTGCACCACCGGACCGCCCGCGATGAGGCTCTCTTTGTTGGCGAGAGCGAGTCGACGTCCCGAACGAAGCGTTTCGACCGTCACCCCGAGACCCGCGAAGCCGACCACACCGTTGATCACCACATCGGCGGGATCCACCACTGCGGTGAGGTCATCGGTGACCTCGCAGAACGGCAGTGCCTCGGCGACCGCGCGTCGTGCCGATGCGTCTCCGACCGCCACGATGCGCGGGCGGAACTCGCGTGCCTGGGCCACGAGGGCAGCGGTGCTGCGCCCGGCCCCGAGGGCCACCACGTCGTAGCGATCGGGTTCGGCGCGCACCACATCGAGGGTCTGCGTGCCGATCGAACCGGTGGACCCGGCGATGGCGACACGCACCCGTGCGCTGTCGGTCACGTCAGCCCGTCTTGGTCCAGGGCTCGAGCACGATCAGTGCGTAGTAGACGAACGGCAACGCAAACAGGAAGCCGTCGAAACGATCGAGCACACCGCCGTGACCCTTGATGAGTGTGCCGAAGTCCTTGATGTCCAGATTGCGCTTGAACATCGACTCGGTGAGATCGCCGAGCGGGGCGAAGATGCCGATACCGAGACCCAGCACGAGCACGTTGAGTTTGCCGTTCCAGGTGCCGTTGCCGATCGAGAAGATCGAGACCGCGATGATGGAGGCAATCACGCCGCCCACCATGCCCTCGAGCGTCTTGGACGGACTGATCCACTCGCGCAGCGGGGTGCGCCCCACCGAGGACCCGACGAACAACCCGCCCACATCGGCGGCAACCACGCCCACCGCGAGCATCAGCATCGTGTCGGTGCCGATGTTGCCGGGAGCGCCGAGGATGAGGCCACCGAACGAACCGAGCAGGCCGAGGTACACCACACCCAGATTCGTGATTGCCATATTGGGCAACGGACCACTGGCCACACCGGGCGACGACATGAAGACGATCGAGGAGGCCACGAGTGCGAACGTGAGGCCGAGCACCACGCCCTCGGCGCCGAACGCGTATCCGGCAAGCGGTGTGAGACCGATGGCGACCGAACCCACCACCGTCACCGGGCGATAGCCGCGCTCACTGGTCTTGCTGAAGAACTCGAGCGATCCGAGCACCATGACAATGGCAACGAACGCAGCAACCATCCAGGCCTTGCCGAACACGTCGATGAGCAAGAACACCGCAGCGATCCCGAGACCCACACCCACTGCAGTGGGCATGTCGCGGCCCATGCGGGCATCGAGTGACTCGGGCTCGACATCGAACTCACCACGGCGGGGTGCGGGGCGGGCACCACGTGGACCACGAGCGGCACCCGGACGCGGACCACGCGGGCCGCGTGGCATCGGCATGCTGTCGGTGCCGCCGGTGGGATCGGGTTCGCGCCTCGGTCCACGACCGCCGCGCGCTCCACGCGCAGGTCGGCCGCGGGGCATGGGCTCTTCACCCAAGTACGGGTCGTCCTCGTCGTCGCCGGGGTACGAACCCCATGACTCCTCGCTGCGTCGACCCGGCGTGCGCGGGTTCTCGCGGCTCGGCGGATCGGTCCAGTGCGGGAGCGAGGTCTCCTCGCCGCCGAAGGAAAGTCCCGACGTTGCAGCCGTAGTGCCATCGGGGCCCGTTCCGTCCACCACGCCACCACCAGCGGGTCGGTCATCGGCGAAACGCACCGAGCCGAATTCGTCGTCGAGTTCGTCGAAGGGATCCTGATCGGATCCACCGCCCCATCGATCATCGCTCATGGTCGCTCCTCAGCCAGCAGACGAACACTCAGGTGATCACACCTCGAGCAGTTCGGCTTCTTTCTTCAGTAGGGCCTTGTCGATCGCGTCGACATGGTCGTGTGTGATTTTTTCGAGTTCTTTCTCGGCGCGGTCGAGTTCGTCGGACGAGATGTCGTGTGCTTTCTCGGCGGCCTCGAGGGTCTTGCGAGC
>JAFMJD010000165.1 GCA_017853685.1 Actinomycetota bacterium
TAAATCCCGACTAAATCCCGACCAAAAAGGTCGACAATTGGGTCGGTGATCGTTACACTCGCCCCCTGTCCGGTCAGCCTGCTGTCCGGATTGCAGACCGGGTCCGTGTCGCCTGACCGGAACGACGTGAGCGAGGGAGCAGCGATGAGCGCAGCGTGGGGTTTCGAGACCAAGCAGATCCATGTCGGGGGAGATCCCGATCCGGCAACGGGCGCACGCGCCGTGCCGATCTATCAGACCACGTCGTACGAGTTCCGTGACTCGGCGCATGCGGCGAACCTGTTCGCCCTCGCCGATGTGGGCTTCATCTACACGCGGCTCATGAACCCCACCCAGGCGGCGGTGGAGGCCCGGGTAAACGCGCTCGAGGGTGGGTGCACCACGGCCATCGGACTGCCCGGCACGCTCGCAGTGGCCTCGGGTCAGGCAGCCGAGACGCTTGCCATCACCACGCTGTGCGAAGCAGGCAGCCATGTGGTGGCGTCGCCGTCGCTCTATGGCGGCACCTACAACCTCTTGCACTACAGCCTCCCCAAGATGGGCATCGAGGTGACCTTCGTCGACGATCCGCACGATCTCGAGCAGTGGCGCGCCGCCATCCGTCCGAACACGCGCGCGTTCTACGGTGAGTCGCTCGCCAATCCGAAGAACGACGTGTTCGACGTCGAGGGTGTGTCGAAGGTGGCACACGACAACGGCATCCCGCTCATCATCGACAACACGATTCCCACACCGTGGCTGTTCCGTCCGCTCGAGTGGGGCGCAGACATCGTGGTGCATTCGCTCACGAAGTTCATCGGTGGCCACGGCACGGCGATTGCCGGCGCAATCGTGGACGGCGGCACCTTCGACTACGGCGCAAGCGGCCGCTTCCCGAACTTCACCGAGCCCGATCCGTCGTACCACGGCCTGGCGTACTGGCCGGCACTCGGCCACGGTGCCTTCGTGCTGAAGGCACGTGTGCAGGGCCTGCGCGACACCGGCGCATCCATCGCCCCGTTCAACTCGTTCCTCATCCTGCAGGGCCTCGAGACGCTCAGCCTGCGCATGGAGCGCCACAACTCGAATGCGGCCAAGGTGGCTGCGTTCCTCGAGAAGCACCCGCAGGTGGAGTCCGTGCAGTACGCCGGTTCCACCAAGTCGCCGTGGCACGCTCGGGCGAACAAGTACTTCGGCGGCAAGGGCTACGGCTCGGTGCTGGCGTTCGTCATCAAGGGCGGCAAGGAGGCGGGCCAGAAGTTCGCCGACAGCTTGGTGTTGCACAGCCATGTGGCCAACATCGGTGACGTGCGCAGCCTCGTGATCCACCCGGCGTCCACCACCCACAGCCAGCTCACCGAGGCCGAGCAGGTGTCGTCGGGCGTGTTGCCGGGTCTGGTACGACTCTCGGTGGGCATCGAATCGATCGAGGACATCATCGCCGACCTCGAGGTGGGTTTCGCCGCCGTCAAGTGACGCCGTCAAGTAACGCCGTGAAGTGACGCGGTGAAGTGACGCACTGGTCCGGATACCCGGGTCGTGTGTTTCGGGAGCACGTTCCCGGGACATTCGGCCCGGGTATCGGCGTCTTTTGGCCCCGGAGCGAGCGCTCGGTGTTTCCTACGGTGCGGCTATGGCACCAGCAGACACACTCGAACAGACCACCGTCGGACGCCAGACCCTCGATCGGGTCGTCGAGTTCATGGATCGCGAGATCTATCCCAACGAGGAGCGGTACTACACCGAGGAGCACGAAGCGGGCCGTGACGGCTATCCGCCGGTGATGGTGGAACTCAAGCAGAAGGCCCGTGATGCCGGACTGTGGAACCTGTTCCTGCCGCATCTGTCGCCCGATGCGCCCGGCACGAAGTTGTCGAACCTCGACTACGCGCCGATCTCGGAACATCTGGGCAAGGTGGAGTTCGCGTCGGAGGTGCTCAACTGTTCGGCACCCGACACCGGGAACATGGAGATCTTGAACCTCTACGGCAGCGAGCGCGTCAAGCGTGACTATCTGGCGCCGTTGCTCGAGGGAGAGATCCGCTCGGCGTTCTCGATGACCGAGCCGGAGAACGCGTCGTCGGACGCCACCAACATCAGCCTGCGTATCGAACGTGACGGCAACGAGTACGTGCTGAACGGGAAGAAGTGGTTCTCGTCGGGTGCGGTCTCGCCGCGTTGCAAGGTGCTCGTGGCGATGGGCAAGACGAATCCCGATGCGTCACCGCACAAGCAGCAGTCGATGATCGTGGTGCCGATGGACGCCAAGGGGCTACGCATCGGGCGTCAGCCGCATGTCTTTGGTTACGACCACGGTGGCGGACATCCCGAGATCATCTACGAAGACGTTCGGGTACCCGCAGAGTTCCTCCTGGGCGATGAGGGGAGCGGATTTGCCATCTCGCAGGCGCGGCTCGGCCCGGGTCGTATCCATCACTGCATGCGCTCGATCGGCGTTGCCGAACGTGCGCTCGAGGCCATGGTCAAGCGGTCGCTCGAACGCTCCACCTTCGGCTCGCTCGTGGCGCACAAAGGTCTCGTGCAGGACTGGATCGCCGAGTCACGCATCGAGATCGACATGGCCCGCAACTATGTGTTGCGTGCGGCCCACATGATGGACACCGTGGGCAACAAGGCCGCAGCCAACGAGATCGCCGGCATCAAGGTGGCGGTTCCGCGGATGTGTCTCAACGTGATCGATCGGGCCATCCAGGTACATGGTGCCGCTGGGGTCACGCAGTTCACGCCGCTCGCCAAGATGTGGGCGAACATGCGCACCCTGCGTATTGCCGACGGCCCCGATGAGGTGCACAAGATGACCATTGCACGTCGGGAGATCATGAAGTACGCCCCCGATTTCCGGATGCTCTCGAACCGTTCGGTGCCCGCCGAGCCGCAGGTGTTCATGCGGCCATGAGCGCCGGGGTGCGGTGCTCTGCGAACATGGTTCGGTGAGCGCACCCCGGGCCGGCATCTTCGACTTCGGTGGTGTGATGGCCGTGTCGCCGATCAGTCGGATGCATTGGCTCGCCGAGCAGTTCGGGGCCCCGGCCGATGTGGTGCTCGGCACGATCTTCGGCGGCTTGGGCGATGGAGTGGACAACCCGTGGCACGATGCCGAGCGCGGACTCGTTGCGCTGGACGCTGACTTCGGTCGGCGGATGGTGGCCAGATTCGCTCACCCCAACTACTCGCATCACGGCGTGCGCTTCGACATGGCGGTGTTCCACGAGTGGGTGGCCGGTGCCGTGAACGAACCCGAGATCGAGATGGTGTCGGTGGTGCGAGACCTCCGTGCGTCAGGTGTGCCCACGGTGCTGCTCACCAATTCGGTACGTGAGTTCCGACCGGTGATCGAGCGCACCATCCCGGTGCCCGAGTTGTTCGATCACGTGGTGGACTCCTGCGAGGTGGGTATGCGCAAACCGGAGCCCGGCATCTATCAACTGGCCGCTGCGCGTGCAGGAGTGTCGGCAGCCCAGTGTCTGTTTCTCGACGACCATCTGGGCAACGTGCAGGGTGCGCTCGATGTGGGCATGCCGGCGCTGCATGTCACAATTCCGAGCGAGGCTGCGGTCATCGTGCGTGAGCGGTTCGGCCTGTAGTCGGCTCGTAGTCGGCCTGTAATCGCGCTGGGGCCAGCAGTGCTGACTGCGGTCAACGAACGAGGCGGAAGAAGTTCCGGACTTCCTCGACGAATTGGGCGGGCTGCTCGAACGCTGCGAAGTGGCCGCCCTTGGCGAGCTCGTTCCAGTAGCGGATGTCGGTGTACACGCGCTCGGCCCACCGACGTGACGGTCGGAAGATTTCCTTCGGGAAGATCGACATGCCCGAGGGAATGGTGACGGGATCGCCCGCAGCGGCCGATCCGAAGCTTTCCCAGTACAGGCGTGCCGACGAAGCACCCGATGCGGTGAGCCAGTAGAGGGTCACGTTGTCGAGGAGTTCGTCACGGGTGAGCACGTTCTCGGGATGACCGTCGCAATCGGTCCACTGGAAGAACTTCTCGATGATCCACGCCAACTGTCCGACCGGTGAGTCGACGAGTGCGTAACCGACGGTCTGTGGGCGGGTGGACTGCTCTTTGGAGTAGCCCGAATCGTGATCGTTGTAGAACTGCATGCTGGCGAGAGCGCCGAGTTCGCGTTCGGTGAGATCGCTCATCTGATCGGGTCCCGGGAACGCCACCGGCATGTTCACGTGGATACCGATGCAGCGGGTGGCAACACGGCCGATCCATGTGGTGACCATGGCGCCCCAGTCGCCGCCCTGTGCGCCGTAACGCTCATAGCCGAGACGCAGCATGAGTTGTTCCCACGCGGCGGCAATGTGATTGACACCCCAGCCGGTGGTGGTGGGCTTGGCGCTGAATCCGTAGCCGGGCAACGAGGGGCACACCACGTGGAATGCATCAGCGGGATCACCGCCGTGTGCGCGGGGATCGGTGAGTGGGCCGATCACCTTGTGGAACTCGAACACCGACCCGGGCCAGCCATGGGTGAGCACGAGCGGAAGCGCATCGGGCTCGGGTGAGCGCACGTGCAGGAAGTGGATGTCCAGTGCTGGACCGGGTGCTGTTCCGGGACCGTCGAGTGCGGTGTGGAATTGCGGGAAACCGTTCAGGAGTCGCTCCGCACGGCGCCAGTCGTACGACGTGCGCCAGTACTCGGCGAGCTCACGCACGTATGCCAGTGGCGTGCCCTGCGACCAGTCGAGCGGTGACCCGTTGGGCGCATCCGGAGAGCCGACGGTCTCGCGCTCGGGTAACCGGGTGCGGGCGAGGCGTTCGCGTAGATCCGCGAGGTCCGCATCGGGGACGGCGACGTGGAACGGGGTGACGGGTGCATCCGGTGCCGGGGTGATCGTCTCGGGCATGACGGGCACCGTAGCGTGGCAGTCGCATGACGGGTCTGGTCGGGGCTGAGGGTGGTTCGGGCGCAGATGGCGCACGAGTGCGGCCTGCGCATTTCCGAGCCGGCGACCTGCACACGTTCCGGTATGTCGGCTGGGAGTGGCAACGCCGGGGCGCAACGGTGGAGCTGTCGCTTCGCTATGCGCTCGAGGCCGGGGCTGGTCCCGAGTCAGCCACGTTCACATTCGTCGAGCGTTTCGGGTTCCCGGTGCCAGGCAATCCGGTGCCAGCTGATCCGGTAACCGCTGATCCGGTAACAGGCAACAGCGACGTCGACGAACGGCGCCTCGCCGCAGCGATGCAGTCAGCTGCTGCCGTGAGCGCAGTAGAGGTGCTGTTCGTGTGTGCCGGCACGAGTTACTACAAAGCAGCGGCTCCGCCCGTGGTGGCCGGGGTTCCCGAGCGACTCGGTGACTTTGCCGCCGAGTTGTACCTCCATGGTCTGGCCGAGTTCGCGCTGGTGAACGATCGTGATCCGGTGCGTCCGGTGTTCACATGTGTGCCAGGTGCTGTGCCCGGTGCTATTCCGGCTGATGTGCCCGGTGCTGTTCCCGGAACCGGACCCGCGTTGGTGGCGGTGGGTGGCGGCAAGGATTCCATCGTCACCATCGAGACACTGCGTGCAGCGGGCTGGGGAACACCAGATCAGCCGCCGGTGCTTGCATCGGTGGGCACCCACTCGGCCATCGAGGCCACGGCGCGCACCGCACACCTCGACCATGTGGTCATCGAACGACACATCGATCCCGTGTTGCTGGAGC
>JAFMJD010000035.1 GCA_017853685.1 Actinomycetota bacterium
GGGCTGTCGGTGTAGCCCTTGCGGAAGATGGAGCCCGGTCGGAAGATCGAGCCCCATGCCTGGCTGCCCTGAACCTGCTCCTGCAGTTTTGCTGCCCGCTCCTTGAACGTGGGACGGGGCTTTGTATCGAGGATCTTCGCCATGTCTGTTTCCCTCAGAACCTCATGCCGTAGGCGTAACCGTGATTATTGGTGCGCTGGTGCGCGTCGCCGGTGGAACCCGGCGCCCCGGCTTTGCCGAGGATGATGACGCCCGTGGGGCAGCGGTCGACGCAGAGCGCACAACGCGTGCACACGTCGTCATCGATCAAGAAGATCACATGGTCGCTCGGATCGGCGCCCGGCATCTCGGTGCCCTGGGCCTCAGCGATCGCGCTCGGCTGCACCATGTGGATGCACTTCCACGGGCAGATGTCCACACAGCCCTCGCACATGATGCACTCGGACTGATCGATGTGGATGAACTGCTTGGGCTTGACGGCCTTGGTGAGGTAGTCGGCGTCGACCTCGACGAGTTGATACTCAGTCGACCATTCCGGCATCGGGGGGTTTGCGTCGGTGCGGGCCATGAATCAGCTCTTCTTCACCAGCGGGCGACCGTAGGTGGACGTTGCGACCTCGGTGCTCGCGCTCTTGGCGCGCTTTTGCCACCAGCCCCAGATCCAGATGTTCAGTCCGAGGAAGAACAGATAGATGCCCACGACGATCGCGTCACCCACCTGCAGGTAGTTGATGTCGAACGGGAAGTTGCCACCGCGCGCCTTGGACTTGAAGATGTCGCCGGGCCCGTTCACCAACTTGTCGGCTCGCCAACCCTGCTCGTTCTGCACGTGCGTGAGCCACTGGTGAGGCACCACGCCGTATGCAAGGAACAGCACGGCGAATGCGTAGGCCGATCCGATCATCGCCTCGCCCCATGACAGCGGTTTGCCCACCGGGCGGCGCTTGCCGTAGGGGATCACGGCCACAGTGAGGACGACGGTCAGGATGAACGAGAAAATGAACGCCTGGTTCATTCCTGGCCACTTGGTGATTGCGATAGCCAGCATCTGCCGAACGCGTGTCCTTCGCTCGTCGTTGGTCCGTACTTCTCGGTTCAGCACGCTAGGGCGGTTGACCGCCGCGCATGTGAATCCGCTCACGAACACTACCCCGAAGGACCCCCGGCCGAACCAAACCGTGTCACCCGGACAGGGTGTGACATTGGTAGCGATGACGAAGGGGGTTCGAATTCGTACGATCTCCCCCGCATGTGGTCGCCCTCACCCGGTGACCCGGTCCGGCGAGATGTTCGGCGGTCGGGGAACGAGAAATTCCGTTTGTCGCCCTCGGCCGCTCTAGGCTTGTCGGGCGGACTGACATTGGTCGAAAGGGTTCCTGCGTGACCGAGATTCCCGAGCATCTGCTGAAGCGTTCTCGCGATCGCCGTTCTGCCGCGGGCGGCGGATCGGACGACGCCGCCGGCTCAGTACCGGCCAAGGCCAGCGAGACCGCTCCGGCTGCGGCTGCGGCCCGGGCCGCAGCACCCGCGCCGGCACCCGTTGCACCTGCTCCCAAGCCCGACGCCCCGGTGGTGCGGGCCGCCAAGGAGCGCCGCAAGGTGCCGTTCTGGGCGATGGTTCCGCTGTCGCTGCTGCCCATCTGGGCGTGGATGTACGTGCGCAGCGTGCAGGACCACCCCGAGGAGGCCGCAGGCCCCCGAGCCGCAGGTCAGGTGCTGTACGGCAAGTGCGCCGGCTGCCACGGCGGCGACGGTGGCGGTGGCGCCGGACGCCAGTTGAGCAACGCCGAGGTCCTGAAGACGTTCCCGGCCATCGAGGACCAGTTGCGCTGGATGGAATTCGGCACCGAGAAGTACAAGGCGGCCGGCATCAAGGTGTACGGCAACCCGAATCGTGAAGGTGGGGCCCACCAGACCGGTTCCTACGGTGTCATGCCCGGCTGGGCCGGCGAATTGACCCCGGACCAGATCCTGGCGGTCACCTGCTACGTGCGCTACGACCTCGGCGGTGCCGACGAAGCCAGCGAAGAGTGGGCGGCTGAATACGAAGAGTGGTGCAGCGAAGAGGCGCCCAAGTACCTCGCACTCGAGGAAGGCAAGACGTTCGGCGACATGGAGTTCGCCAATGTCGGCACCGAGCCCCGCGAGGGACGCGACTCGGCTTACCCCGCCGAGGGCTGACCGAGCATCGCCGCCGATTCGGCGGTGACTGATCTAACGGTGCGGTTCTGGGGTGCCGTCGGCACACTGACCCGGTGACCTCGGCCCCCTACGACGTCCTCATCATCGGTGGCGGTCCTGCGGGCTGCGCAGCCGGCTACTGGCTTGCCAAGCATGGTCATCACGTGGCCGTGGTGGAACGCAAGACCTACCCACGGGAAAAGACGTGCGGCGACGGTCTCACCCCCCGAGGGGTCAAACAGCTCACCGACATGGGGTTGGCCGACGAGTTGTCGCAGTTCCACCGCTACAACGGCCTGCGTTCCACCGGAATGGGCAAGGCGCTGGAACTCGAGTGGCCGAGTCATCCGATCTATCCGTCGCACGGTTATGTCGTGCGTCGTCGTGACCTGGACTGGATGGTGGCCCGCAACGCCGAAGCGGCGGGCGCAACGATTCTGCAGGGCACCGAAGCACTCGGTCCGATTGTGGAGCGCGGATTCGTGCGCGGTGCAACGGTGCAACGCAAAGAGGCATCGGGACCCGAAGACATCACGGCTCGTTACGTAGTGATCGCCGATGGCGCGAACAGCCGATACGGACGCGCGCTCGGAACATTCCGCACGCGCGAGTGGCCATATGGCACCGCCATCCGCACCTACTGGGAGTCACCGCGTCACGCCGAACCGTGGATCGAATCGGCACTCGATGTCAAAGATCGCGCCGGCAATCCGTTGCCGGGATACGGGTGGATCTTCCCCGTGGGCGACGGAACGGTGAACATCGGCGTTGGACTCCTCTCGACGTTCCGTGACTTCAAGAGCGTGAACACCACGCATCTGCTCGATGCCTACGCGCACCAGATCGCCGACAGTTGGGGCATCGATCCGTCCAAGCCCACTGGCCGCGCAACATCGGGACGCATCCCCATGGGCGGATCGGTCGGACCCAAGGCCGGACCCACGTATCTCGTGGTGGGTGACGCAGCGGGAAGTGTGAACCCCTTCAACGGCGAGGGCATCGACTACGCCTACGAAACCGCTCGCATTGCTGCCGACATCCTGCACGAAGCAATCACCGAATCAGATCCTGCCGCCCTCGCTCGCTACCCCAAGGTGCTCGACGCAGAGTTCGGTCAGTACTTCAAGGTGGCACGACTCTTTGCCCGCATCATCGGCAAGCCGTTGCTCATGCGTGAACTCACCCGAGTGGGCATGAACAGTCGCACGCTGATGGAGTGGGTGCTGCGCATCATGGCCAACCTCTTGCGACCCGACGAGATCGGGCCCGCTGAGGCCGCCTACAAAGCAGCAGCAGCACTCGTGCGCCTCGCGCCCGACGCCTGACCTCGGGCTGTCTCACTCCTCGGGTTCGCGACAGTCGATCGCCACGAGTCGCGCATCGGCATCGAGGTAACCCGCAGTTGCAAGGCCGTCGGCGATCCAGGTCTCGAAGCGCGCGTTCGGATCGGCCGTACAGCGCACCCGAACCGTTGTCGACAGGCTCACCACCGCGCCGTTGACGAGCGCAGCACGCGTCTGGCCCACTTCTGCCGGACGCGGCACCCGCACCGTGCCCGTTCCCGTGGCGCGGCCCACGAAGAACCACTCGATCCCGCCGTCGACACCGCGCGCTCCGAGCAGGACACACGAGGTCGACGTGTCTCCGAGACGCTGATCGAGGTCCACTGCGGAGATGTCCACACGATCCACCGAACATTCCTCGGCGGAGCGAGCGCCGAGATCGGCCACGACATCGATCTGTCGACGTGCGGTCTCACCGACCAGTGAATTGTCGTTACCCAGATTGCGGCCGAACACCAGATACCAAGCGCCAGCGAGCAGGGCGAGTGCCAGCACCGCACCGATCCATCGGTACACGGCCTGCCAGCGGGTCACGGGCGAAGACTAGGTGTTGCGCGATGCACGCCGATGGCAGGGCGACTGCTCAGCCTGCAGCGGCGAGGCGTGCCGCTCGGCCCGCCGAATCGACGATTGCATCGATCACCGAATTGGAGTGTGCGAGCCCGGGGAAGAGCACTTCATACGCTCCCGGCGCAAGGGCAACACCTTCGTCGAGCATCGCGTGGAAGAAGCGCGCGTAGAACGCCTCATCGGTCTGCTTTGCCTCGTCGAAGTCGTGGGCGATGTCGGGCGCGAAGTGGAGTCCCACGAGCGAGTCCACCACCGGAACATGGGCGGCAACTCCGGCGGCCGCAAAGGCCTCGCGCAATCCCGCAGCGAGCCGCTGTGCCTGTTGCGCCATGAACTCGTACGCACCATCGTTCAACAGGCTGAGCGCAGCGAGTCCCGCCGCCGTTGCCAACGGATTGCCCGCCAGAGTTCCGGCGTGGAACACCCTCCCGAGCGGTGAGAGCTCTTCCATGACTGCTTTGCGTCCACCCACCGCACCGATGGGGAGTCCACCACCGATCACCTTGCCGAAACACGTCAGATCGGGCACCACTCCGCACGACTGCTGGAACCCACCGGACGCAACACGGAATCCGCTGATGACCTCGTCGAATATCAACAGAGCACCCACGCGGTCGCACTCGGCGCGCACACCCTTCAAGAAGCCGGGTGCGGGCTTGACCAATCCCATATTGGCGGGGAGTGGCTCGAGGATGACTGCGGCAACACTCTCGTCGAGTTTGGGCACCACGTTGAACGGAACCACCAACGTCTCGGCAACTGCCCCGGCCGGTACACCTGCGGTACCGGGAAGCCCCAGTGTCGCAACACCGGAACCGCCCGCAGCCAACAATGCATCGACTGCACCGTGGAAACAGCCTGCGAACTTCACGATGCGATCACGACCCGTTGCGCCACGGGCCAGGCGGACCGCAGTGGTGGTTGCCTCGCTCCCCGAGTTCATGAGACGCACACGCTCGCACGAGGGCACGCGCTCACGGATCTCTTCGGCCAAGCGCATCTCGCGCGGAGTCGGTGCGCCGTACGACGTGCCGTCGTGCGCAGCGGACGTGATTGCCTCCACGATCTTCGGATGCGCGTGTCCGGCGATGATGGCGCCGTAACTCTGGACGAGGTCGAGGTACCGACGACCCTCGACGTCCCACACCGATGCGCCCTCGGCACGACTCACGATGTACGGAGTGCCGCCGACTGCCTTGAACGCCCGGATCGAGGAGTTCACACCACCGGGAATGACCGCAGCGGAGCGCTCGAACAGCGCAGCGTTCGAGGCAACTCCCTTGCCGCGGCACACCACGGGATCACATCCGGCCCGAACACACCCATCGGCATCGCAGAACGGAAGGGTCATGACCAACGCTCCGCAAGATCACGCGCGAAGTACGTGAGGATCAGGTCTGCGCCAGCGCGCTTGATGGCAGTGAGTTGTTCGAGCGCAACGGCATCACCGTCGATCCAGCCGTTGGAGGCCGCCGCCTTGATCATCGAGTACTCACCCGACACGTGGTACGCAGCAACGGGAACATTGCACGCCGCACGCACCGCAGCGATCACGTCGAGATACGTCACCGCTGGCTTCACCATCACCATGTCGGCACCCTGAGCAAGATCCGCTGCCACCTCGACGAGCGCCTCCCGAGCGTTTCGCCAGTCCTGCTGGTACCCCTTGCGGTCACCACCACCGGCGATGCGCACGTCGACCGCATCGCGGAATGGGCCGTACAGGGCCGATGCGTACTTTGCCGAGTACGCCAGGATGGCCGTCTCGGAACAACCACTCGCATCGAGTGCAGAGCGGATGGCGGCAACCTGTCCGTCCATCATCCCGCTCGGAGCAACCACGTGTGCACCAGCGTTGGCCTGCGCCACGGCTGCACGCGCGTACAACTCGATCGTTGCGTCGTTGTCGACGTGACCATCGCTGCGCACCACGCCGCAGTGACCATGCGATGTGTACTCGTCCAGACAGCAGTCGGCCATGAGCACGATGTCGTCGCCAACATCTTCACGCAGATCACGCAGCGCGACCTGCACGATGCCATCGGGATCCCATGCGCCGGACCCAATGTCGTCCTTGGCTGCAGGAACCCCGAACAGGATCACCGAACGCACGCCCAGCGAGGCGAGGTGTCGCACCTCGGCCCGGAGACTCTGGCGTGTGTGCTGCACCACACCGGGCAGCGACGGGATCGGCTGTGGCTCGGAAATGCCCTCTCGCACGAACAGCGGCGCAATCACATCGTTTGCCGTGAGCCGGGTCTCGGCCACGAGCTCACGCATCGCCGCAGTGGACCGGAGTCGGCGCGGGCGGGAGTTCGGGAACGACGACAGAGGGGCATCGTGCGCGGTCACGAAGACATCCTACGAGTGGACGACGACGCAGCAGGGGGTCGAACCCCCGCTTCGAGGATCGGGATTCAGTCCGTAGCGGGTGGAAGCACCGACCGGAGCGCGCTCACCACGCCATCGAGATTGTGTTGCTGTGCGGTGACGCTCACCTTCACCCCGAGACCGTCGGCCACTGCAGTAGTGGAGGGTCCGATACTCACCACGATCGGGGGCACCGCTGCTCGACCGGCAGCCGCAACGAACTCGCGCACGGTGGACCCGCTCGTGAACACGACTGCGTCGGCCGACGCAGCGGCTTGCACGACATCGGGCGCAACCGGTGCTGCGACGGTGCGATAAGCCGTCACGGCGTCCACACTCCAGCCGAGTGCCGCGAGGCCCGAACGCACCACATTACGGGCCGCTTCGGCCTGCGCCAGCAACACCCGGCCCGCACCACGTGGCATCACCTCGACGAGTCCCTCACCCGACGAGTTGGTGGCCACGATGTCCACCGGGCCACCGAGTGCATCGGCCGTGGCACGTCCGACGGCCGCAAGCCTCGGGCGCGCTGCCGGTGCGAGCGCGTGCCATGCATCGCGCACGCGCGCGGCACCGTTTGCCGATGTGACCACCAACCAGTCGTACTGATCCAGGTGTGCGAGAGCGTCGCCGAGTTCCCGACCACCGTCGACAGGATCGACAATCTGGATCACCGGCACCTCCAGCACGTGGTAGCCGGCAGCAGTGATGCGTTCCACCCACCCACTGCCCTGCTCCGCAGCGCGTGTGATCACGACGGTGTGACGCGCAGTTCGGGTCATGTGCCTACGAAGGTGTGGAGCACGACCTCGTGGGAGTCGTTCGTCGGGAGATGTGCATATGCCCCCACCGGAAGCGAACACCCCGAGCCCAGTGTTGCGAGAAAGGCGCGCTCGGCCTCCACACAGCGGCGTGTCGGCAGGTGGTCGAGCAGTGCGAGAACCGCTCGTGTGCGTTCATCATCGGCTCGACACTCGAGCGCTACGCATCCCTGCCCTGCCTGGGGCACCATCTGCTCCAGCGTGAAGCGGGAGGCGATGCGATGCTCGAGACCAAGGATCTGCAGCGCAGCCTCGGCCATCACGATGGCGCCGCCATCGGGGATCTTCTCGAGCCGGGTCTGGATGTTGCCGCGCAACTCGACGAACCGGAGATCCGGGCGCAGCGCACTCATCTGTGCACGTCGGCGCACCGACCCACTGGCGATGGTTGCCCCGGGGGGCAGTTCGTCGAATGCACAGCCCACCAGCACGTCCCACGGCGAACGGCGCTCGCAGAACGCCCCGATCACCAAACCATCAGCTGCCGTGGACGGGAGATCCTTTGCCGAGTGCGCCGCGAGATCGGCGCGACCATCGAGCACTGCTCTCTGGACCTCTTTCACGAACACACCTTGGCCACCGATCTGGTGCAGCGGCACGTCCTGACGCTGATCGCCGGTGGTCTGCACGATGACGAACTCGACGTCGACCCCGGCTCGCTCCGACAGCGCAGCAGCGGCAACATCTGCCTGACGGCGGGCTTGCATGCTGCCGCGCGTGGCGATGCGCAGCGCCTCGCTCATGAAAGGTCGAACAGTTCCCGCACGGTGGACGCGTACCGTTCGCCGCGCGGCGAGCCGGCATCGTCCTTGAGGCGCACAGAGGGATCGTGCAGCAACTTGTTCACGATCCCGGCCGTCAGTGCTTCCACCACTTCGCGCTGAGCCGGCGTGAGATCGCCGAGGCGGGACTGGAACCGCTCGATCTCGGACTGCCGGATGGACTCGGCCTTTGCGCGCAACGCTGCAACCAGCGGTGCGGCTTGGCGTGCAACGGTGTCGAGCACATGCCGCTCGACTTCTTCGGCGACGATCTCACGTACGCGCTCGGCCTCGCCGGCACGCATCTGCAGTCCGCGCTCGGCCCACTCGCGCAGATTGTCGAGGTCAAGCAGCGTCACGCCGGGCAGGTGCCCGACGCCTGCATCGACGTCTCGCGGCACGGCGATGTCGACGACGAGCAGGTGACGATCGGCTCGTGCCGACAGACCGCGTTCCACGGTCTCGGTATCGATCACCACGGCGCCCGATCCCGTGCACGAGACCACGAGGTCGGCCTCGGCGAGCGCCGGGCCGAGATCGGCGAACGGATGCACACGGCCATCGACACGCGCAGCGAGTGACGCCGCACGTTCGGGTGTGCGATTCGTGACGGCGATCTCGCCGACACCGGCGCTGCGAAGCGCAACAGCCGTGCCTTCTGCCATCTCGCCGGCACCCACCACCAGCACTCGCCGACCCGCAATGGTGCCGAGACGCTCGACTGCCATCTCCACCGCAGCATGCGACACACTCGCCGTGCCACGACCGATTGCGGTCTCGGTGCGCGCACGCTTGCCCACCTCGAGCGCATGGCGGAACAACAGGTTGAGCGCCGACTTGGCTGCACCTTCGGTACGCGCCAGTTCCCATGCCGAGCGCACCTGACCGAGGATCTCGCTCTCGCCCAGCACAGCGGAATCCAGACCGGCCGCCACCTCGAACAGGTGCGACACCGCTGCTTCGTCGTGCTGGCTGTACAGGTGCGGATGGAGTTCCTCGGGTGCAAGCCCGCCGATTCCGCACAACACATCGCGGATCTCGCCGTAGGCACCGTGGAAGCGCTCGGCCACTGCGTACACCTCGATGCGGTTGCACGTGGACAGCACCACGGCCTCGCTCACATTCGTCTTGGTGCACACATCGTGCAGTGCTTTCACCACCTGATCGCCGCTGACGGCGAGCCGCTCGAGCAACGGCAGTGGCGCGGTGCGGTGGTTCACACCGATGATGACGACCGACATGACGTCTTACTCGCCTGCTCGCCACAGCGCGGCGGCCCGACAGGCTCCGCAGTGCTGGCTCGGGAACGGGACGGGACAGGTCATCGAGGGTGCTCTCACGCGCTGGCCGACCGGTTCGATTCGGCAGGTGGAACGATAGTCAGCGAGGGCACACTTCGGCGCTGCTCGTGATAACTGAGAATCTGCAACTCGACGGCGAGATCCACCTTGCGGACCGAGACACCCCGGGGCACGCTCAGCACGGTCGGTGCGAAATTGAGAATCGAGGTGACGCCGGCAGCGACCAGCCGATCGGAGGCGTCCTGGGCGTTGGCCGCGTTGGTGGCCACCACGCCGATCGACACCGATCGGGCCCGGACCACCGCAGCAAGGTCGTCCACATGCCGAACCCGCACCCCGCCGATCACCATGCCCACCTTGGCGGGATCCACATCGACGATCCCGGCCACCGGGAACCCCCGCTCACCGAACCCGCCGTAGTTCGCGAGCGCTTGTCCCAGATTGCCGGCACCCACGATGACCACGGGCCAATCGTGGGTGAGACCGAGCTCTCGGCGGATCTGGTACACGAGGTACGCCACCTCGTAGCCCACGCCGCGGGTGCCGTAGGAGCCCAGGTACGACAGGTCCTTGCGGACCTTGGCGGCGTTGACGCCCGCCAACTCGGCCAGCTGGTCCGAGGAGATGTGGTCCGTGCCGTCGTCGAGCTCGCCGAGAATCCGCAGGTACTCGGGCAGGCGGGCGACCGTCGCTTCGGGGATGCGTCGACGGGGGCGTTCGGCCATCGACTCCACGCTACGCGCTCGTGCACGCGTTCACGAAGTCGCTTTCCGTCACACCCCGACGCCCCCAGACCCCCCTACCATCGGGGCCGTGCCCGCCGTCGACCAGGCCCTTGCTGCTGGAGCAACCGCCGTGGCCGTCGGTTTTGCCCTCTCCACCTGGGACCGCTGGCTGCGGCGCCGACGCCCCCATGAACTGGTGTGGTCGGTCTCACTCGTGCTGTTCGCCGTCGGGGCCGCAGCGCTGTGGTGGTCCACTGCCCGGGGGTGGAGTCCGGCCAGTTTCCGCGTGTTCTACCTCGCCGGTGCCATCTTGAACGTGCCCTGGCTGGCGGCTGGCACGGTGTACCTGCTGGCCGGGCCGGTGTGGGGGAATCGGGTCCGAACCTGGCTCATCGCACTCAGCGGCCTCGCCACCGGCGTGCTCGTGGCCGCCCCGCTGCGGGCGCCCATCGCCGGTACCGACCTTCCCGAGGGCAAGGTGGTGTTCGGTGTCTGGCCCCGAGTGCTGGCTGCGGTGGGTTCGGGAGTGTCCGCCCTCGTCATCGTGGTGGGAGCGCTGTGGTCTGCATGGCGGGTGCTGCGGGGCCGCACGCCCGCACTCGGTCGCAACCCGCGCCACGTGGAACTCCCGAAACGGTTGGCCGTCGGCAATGTCGTGATCGCCGTCGGGACGCTCGTGCTGTCGGCGAGCGGCACCCTTGCGGGTCGCCTCGGGAAAGATCGCGCGTTCTCGGTGACGCTGCTCACGGGCATCGCCGTGCTCTTCATCGGCTTCCTCGTGGCAAGCACTGCAGGCGCTCGCGCCCGAGTGACCCGACTGGCACGCGCTGCTTGAAGCACGCGCCGGGAAAACTCAGCGCATGAGCAACTGAACCCCGGCGGCCACGAAGATCGCCAGCAGCAACAGTGCGACAGTGAGCGTGGTTGCAGGTCGCATCGAGATCACGCTACCGGCTTGGTCCGCAGGGAGACCGATGTGGTGGGTGCGTCGGTACGGTCGTCGTCGGTGAGCGGCGACAGATGCACTGCAGTGCCCGATGCGAGCCCGAGTTCGAGGGCGGCCGACTGTCGATCAGCGCACACTGCAAGCATGCCGTAGCTGTCGATGACGAGGGCAATGCCTGCACCGATATCGGCGAAGGTGCTGACGATCGCTGCACTCCGTGACGTTCCGTTGATGGTGATGCGCACACGATCACCCCACGACGCAATGTCGTCAGGTCCGAGATTGAGCTGGCAGTTGCCGTATCGGTCCACCCAGGTGACCTCGCACGCAAGCCCGCCATCTTCTTCGCGCGGCACGGGCACCACACCCGGAAGCAGGAGATCGGCATCGATCAGCGTGCCGAGTTCCTCGAGTGGCACGCCATTGCACAACTGCGCCACAACAGGTGCGAACACATCGCGACCCGCAAACGTTGCGCCCGGAGCATCGAGATGCCACTCGGTCCTGTCGAGCACCACTGCTCGATCGGCGCCGCCGGCCATTGCGACCGCTGGCGCAAGCAAGCCGTTGTCGGGTCCGACGATGACGCCCGCACCACCCGCGACCTCGACAGCGATGGCCCGCCGTGATGTACCCACGCCGGGATCCACCACTGCGAGCACCACACCGCTCGGCAGGTACTGGATGCTGCGCGCAAGGCTCAGCGATCCGGCCCGCACGTCGAATGCAGCGATCTCGTGCGTGATGTCGATCACCGCAACGTGTGGAGCGAGATCGGCGATGACGGCCTTCACGATGCCGACGAACTCGTCCACATTGCCGTAGTCCGAGAGGAACGACACCGTGGAGTACCCACGGGCATCGGTCTCGTCATCGATCGAACGGTTCGGCGGTGCGCTCATGTGTTCTTCCTCATCGACCCGTGTGGCCGAAGCCACCGCCACGGTTCTCGCCGTCGAGCGATCCCACCTCGAGCCAGCGCACCGGATCCACCGGCAGCACCACCAACTGGGCGATGCGATCGCCTCTCAGCACTCGGTAATCCTGCTCCGGATCGTGATTGATGAGCAGCACCTTGATCTCGTCCCGGTAGCCCGCGTCGATGAGACCCGGCGAGTTCAGCAGCGTCACCCCGTGCTTGAGTGCAAGCCCACTGCGCGGCAGCAAGAACCCCCCATGACCGGCCGGGAGGGCGATAGCGATACCGGTGGGCACCAGCGCACGGCCACCGGCGGCCGGGATGGTGGTGTCGGCGCGGGCGAGCAGATCGATGCCCGCATCGCCGGGTTTGGCGTAGGCGGGCAGATCGAGGCCCCGATCGAGGCGCACTACGGGTATCGAATGCACGTCGGCAGGCTACGTGGCCGCCGACCATGCGTCACCTGCCCCACCGGACTGCGAGAACGTCGCCCACCGGTTCGCTGCCACTACCCTGCGCACGGATGTTGGTGTGGATGGATCTCGAGATGACCGGCCTCGATCCGGCACGCGATGTGATCGTCGAGATCGCCACGATCGTGACCGACGACGAGTTGAACATCGTGGCCGAAGGGCCCGATCTGGTCGTCCACCAACCCCCCGAGGTGCTCGCACGCATGGACCAGGTGGTGGTGGACATGCACACGCGCTCGGGACTGCTCACCGCCATTGCCGAGTCCACGGTCGATCTCGCCGAAGCGGGTCGTCAGACCCTCGAGTTCATCAAGCAGTGGTGCGCCGAACCCCGGCGGATCCCGTTGTGCGGCAACTCGATCGGTACCGACCGACGCTTTCTCGCTGCGTATCTCCCCGACATCGAGAACTGGCTGCACTATCGCTCGGTGGATGTGAGCAGCATCAAGGAACTCGTGAAGCGTTGGTACCCGACACTCGATGCGGCCCGGCAGATCAAGCAGGGCAACCACCGAGCACTCGACGACATCCGGGCGAGCGTGGAGGAACTCCGCTTCTACCGGGCGCACGCCTTCGTCGCCGCGGTGGCCACCCCCGACGCATGAGGTGATTCGGGATTCATTGCCCACTGCAAGTACGTTGGCAGCCGTGGGGCCACACGATCAGCAGCAGACGACCCCGGCCGCGGCCGGAGGCGCTGCTCCGAAATATCGCAAGCAGGAGCAAGAACCGGCGAACCCCGAGGTCACCGAAGTAGCCCCGGGCATCCTGCGGCTCCAGTTGCCCATCCACCTACCGGGCCTGGGACACGTGAACTGCTACGCACTCGAGGACGAGCGCGGCTTTGCCGTGGTGGATCCGGGCATGCCCGGACCGAGAGCATGGAAAGAACTGCGTGCAGCGTTCGCACGCGCCGGAATTCCCTTGGCGCGCGTGCACACCGCCATCGTGACCCACAGCCATCCCGATCACTTCGGCGGTGCCGGTCGACTCGCTCGCGAGGTGGGCGCATCCATCGTGGCGCACCGCAGTTTCCGTCTCCGCTGGAATCCCGCTGAGCCCAATGACGACATCGATGCCGAAGCACAGGCCGCAGCCACATCATCGGCGTGCGTGCATGGTTCGGCATGTGATGGCGCCGACGGCCACCAACACCACGACGGCGAGATGATCCGCGAACACAATTGGGATTCGCCCGCACCGTGGGGAGGTCGGCCACCTGCGCCCACGCGGCTCCGTCGACTGCGCTGGCGGTTGCTGCGCGCAGTACCGCGGTGGATGCCCACTCCGGTTCCCACCACTCGCTTGCGCGAGGCCGACACCATTCGATTCGCCAAGCGGGACTGGGTCGCCGTCCACACGCCGGGTCACACCGCCGATCACCTCTGCCTGTTCGATCCCGCCGAAGGTGTGTTCATCTCGGGCGATCACGTACTGCCCACGATCACCCCGCACATCTCGGGCCTGATGATGGCCGACGATCCGCTGCAGAAGTTCTTCGATTCGCTCGACAAAGTGCGCGTCTTCCACGACCAGGTTCGCACCGTGCTTCCCGCACACGGGCACCCCTTCCACGATCTCGCGGGTCGAGTCGATGCCATCAAGCATCACCACGATGGTCGTCTCGACCGACTGCACACCGCATCGAAAGAGCTGGGACGGGCCGGCACCGTGACCGAGTTCTCGAACTATCTGTTCTCGCCCCGCGCTCAGGGTCCCATGGCCGACAGCGAGACCTACGCGCACCTCGAGCATCTGGCGATGCATGGGCGGGCCGAGCGTCGTCGTCGTCCCGACGGACTCCTCGAATACGACGTGGCCTGAACCGACACGAGGTGACCTGCGCCCGAGCCGGGTGCGGGTCGACTACCGACTAGTTGAGGAACGTGCGGATCGGCCACAGCAACACACAGCCGGCGGCCAGTAGCAACAGCACCATGCGCGCAATCGCCATGAAGGTCACCAACGGCGCGGTGCCACCGCCGTTCGGATGCGCAATTGCCGCTTGACGCAGCGACACGTTCTCCACGAGTCCGACCAATGATGCGATGAGTCCGAACACCAAGGTCCAGCGAGCGAGCCCAGGACGACTCACTGCCGTCAGAATGCCGCTGCAGCCGAGCGCAACGAAGAGAAAACCTGCGGTGAGCAGGTAGTCGATGTCGAGACTGCGCATGACCGCCGCACGCCCTCGGTCTCCTGCCGCACTGAGCAGGCCCCGGAGGCGCACCGGGCTCCCGGCGAACTCGAAGGCCAGCAGGCTCGACTGACCCGACGAGCGGAGGATGAAGAACTCATCGGCCCGACGACGGGCCGCCGCCCACACCTGGAGCCCGCCGAGGGCCGTACACACGAGGGCGAACACGGTCCCGATGAACTTCATGGAACCCGACGCTAGCCGGGGTGCTCTTGCCCGATCCGGTAAATCGGTTGACGTCGGCGGATTCTGGTGGTTGCCTGTCGGGGTCCGTGGGCCCGCCACGGCCATCGAGATCACCACGATTCCCCGGAGTCCCCGAATGAACCGCACGACCTTCGCCCCGAATGTGGCCGCCACGGCTGCTTCGTCGCGCTCGTGTGCGTTCGTGCATGCAGCAAACGCATGGCCTGCAGCACATGCAGCCATGTATTCGGTGACCGCAGCGACCATGAAGTCCAAGCGCACCGCCCCGGCGGCCCGGAGGCATCCGACGAACTGAGCAACGTTCACGTCGAAGATCTGCCGAAGGCCGCCGGGATCCACCCGGCGGCCTTCGTCGTTCTCGACCCGCTTCACCACCCGACCACCACCCGAGCACCACCCGAGCAGAAACGAGGCCCGACATGCTGGCCATCACCGAATCCGAACTGATCATCGCAGCGACACCGACTGCCGACAGCGAACTCTGGGCACGCGCCCGTTGCCGTGACGGCAACGGCACCCTGACGCACCTGTTCTTCTCGGAGGACCCGCTCACCATCGCCCGGGCGAAGGTGATCTGTTCGAAGTGCGTCGTGTCGGCAGCGTGTCTCGAAGCCGCCGTGGAACGGGCGGAGCCCTGGGGTGTCTGGGGTGGCCAGCAGTTCGTCGACGGCGTGCCGGTTGCCTTCAAGCGTCCACGCGGTCGACCGCCGAAGCACCCGCGTCCGATCGTCGTGGTGGAGGAGGTTCCGGTGCCTCCTCGGGCTGCGCCGACCCGAGTCGCCTGATCGCCGAGTGCGGGCAACGTCCAGCGAGCCTGCACACGGATCCGCCGACGTGGTGGGTCCCCCCGGGGATCCACCACGTACGCGTGGCATTAGCCTCCAGCGTCGTGGTGCAGATCGATCAGCGCAGCCTCCTGATCGCTGTAGCAGCCGTCGTCTCGCTCGCCGCGCTCACCGGGTGCTCGGACAACGGTGCAGTGAAGGCGTCGATCACCACCGACGGAACCAACACCAGCACCACGATCACCCTGCCCGATGTCGTGCTCTCGGATCTCGACGGCCAGAGCGTCCCACTCCGGTCACTCATCGGGACCCCACTCGTCGTCAACTACTGGTACTCCACCTGCCCCCCCTGCAAAGCAGAGATGCCAGCACTCGGTGCCGTTGCTGCTGAATTCTCGGGATCCGTTCGGTTCGTCGGCATCAACACCCAAGACACCGCAACGGTGGCCCGACAGATCGCTGCAGAGCGCGGCGCCACGTTCGAACATCTCCTGGACCGCACCGGGCGCAGCGTGGACGCCTTTGCGCTCACCGGCTTCCCCACCACGTTGTTCATCGATTCCTCGGGAAACGTGATCCGCAAGGAGCGGCGTGCACTCACCGCCGATGATGTCCGCCGCATCGTTCGTGAGGACCTCGCGCCATGATCGCGCTCGACGGCCAGTTCGCCCTGAACTTCCTGCGCGGCGTGCTCGCCACGGTGAATCCGTGCGGCTTTGTCCTGTTGCCCACCTACTTGATGTTCTTCCTCGGTGTCGAGGGCGCACGACCCGGCACGCAGCGAGCCAGCATCCAGCGCGCACTCGTGGTGAGCGCATCGGTGGCCGCGGGATTCTTCTCGGTCTTCCTCGTGATCGGTCTTCTCGTGCAAGCCGGAGTTTCGTGGTTCACACAACAAGCCGACTGGCTGGGCCTCGTCATCGGCATCTGCCTCGTACCGCTGGGCCTCGCCATGGTGTTCGGTCTGCGGCTCTCTGCGAACCTGCCCAAGTTCGTCCGGGTCGGCAACGACCAACGCATCATGTCGATGTTCCTCTACGGCGTGTCGTACGCAATCGCATCACTCGGATGCACCATCGCACTGTTCGTCCCGGCGCTCGCCAGCGCCGAGTACCACGGTTACACGAGCGCCGTGCTCGCCACCGCGCTGTACGGCATCGGCATGGGTGTCACGCTGACGGCGCTCACCGTGGCCCTCGCACTGGCGCGCACCGGACTGCTCAGGCTGATGCGCAACGCCATGAAGCACATGGACCTCGTTGCCGGTGTGCTCATGGTGCTCACCGGTGTGTACCTCATCTGGTACTGGGGTTCTGAGGTGCGCAACCCGGGCGGCAACAAGGGTGCAGCGGTCAATCAGGTGGAGGACTGGCAGACCAAGGTGGCGAACTGGCTGAACGATGTGGGCGTCGGGCGCCTCGCCGTACTGCTCGTTGGCATCACCGGACTCGCCGTGCTCTTCACCGTTGCTCGCCTCCGACGCACTCGCGAACCCAAGGGCGACACCGCATGACGATGTTCGCCCAACTCCTCGCTCACGCCGGCGTGGAGGAAGTGTGTGAGTTGCGCGGACGGTTCGGCTTCATGGCGTACCACGGCGGTTCGCTCGAGGTTGCCACCGATGTGATTGCTCGTGCTGCAGCAGAGCGGTCGGGGGCCAGTTACTACGGCGTTCACCAGCCCGCCGATCTCCAGTGGCACATTCCCTCCACCAAGGTGCGACCCGAGGAGTCGACCGCGCTCGCGCAGTTCCTCGAGCATGTGGACGTAGTCATCACGGTGCACGGGTACGGACGGCAGAACTTCTTCACGAGCCTGCTCCTCGGAGGTCAGAACCGTGATCTGGCCGGCTTGCTGGGCACGAACATCCGCTCGACGCTCCCCGCGTACCGCACCATCACCGACATCGACGAGATCCCGCCGGAGTTGCGCGGCCAACACGCACAGAATCCTGTGAACATTCCGCAGTTGGCGGGCGTGCAACTCGAACTGCCGCCGCGGGTACGTGGATCGAGCCCGTTGTGGTGGGACTGGGAAGGTCCGGGACTGGTTCCCCATACCGAGCGACTCATCGACGCGCTCGCACTGACAGCAACCGACTTCGCCCGCTGAACGGGACTACGGAGCGAGACGCTCGAGCACCCAACCCGAACCAGCACGGCGATAGCGCACGCGGTCGTGCAGACGACTCGGGCGGCCCTGCCAGAACTCGACGACATCGGGCACGAGTCGCCACCCGCCCCAGAACTCGGGGCGCGCAATATCTCTCCCCGCGAAGCGGGCCTCCACCGATGCCACCAGCGAGTCGAGTTCGGCCCGGTTCGCAATGATCTCGGATTGCGGCGACGCCCACGCCCCGATCTGCGATGCCCGTGGCCTCGACGCGAAGTACGCATCGGATTCGGCAGCAGTCACCTGCTCCACGCGTCCGCGGATCTTCACCTGCCGGTGCACAGCGAGCCACGACGACACTGCTGCTGCTACTGGGCGGGCCAGCATGGCTCGACTCTTGGCCGAGGTGTAGTTGGTGAAGAAGACCAGTCCGTGCTCGTCGGCGTGACGCACCAGCACGTTGCGTGCATCGGGAACACCGTCATCACCGATGGTGGACAGCACGATGGCATTCGGCTCCACGCACTCGGCGTCGGTCGCCTGTTCGAACCACGTGATCCATTGCTGCATCGGGTCCCTCTGGGCCTCGGCGATGTCGAAGCCCTGGGTCTCGTAGTCGATGCGCTTGTGCAGGCTCACTTCGGACCGATCACCGTGATTCCGCGCATGTACGGACGGAGTACTTGGGGCACCACCACGCTGCCGTCGGGCTGTCGATAGTTCTCCAAGATGGCGGCGAGCACCCGTGGCACCGCAAGCGCAGAACCGTTGAGTGTGTGCACGTGTTCGGTGCCCTTCTGGCCGGCGCGACGGAATCGGATATCGGCGCGCCGCGCCTGATAGTCCGAGAACCAGCTCACCGAACTCACCTCGAGCCACCGATCCGATCCGGGTGCGAACACCTCGATGTCGAAGCTCAGGTGGTGGCTCTGGCCCAGATCACCCGAGCAGATCGAGATGACCCGGTACGGCAGGCCGAGGGCCTCGATGGTGCCGGCGGCGCGGGCCACGAACTCGTCGAGCATCGCACGTCCGTGTTCGGGGGCGGCGTAGGCGAGGATCTCCACCTTGTCGAACTCGTGGCCGCGCAACAGTCCGCGCGTGTCACGTCCGGCCGAACCCGACTCACGGCGGTAGCACGGCGAGTACGCCATGAAGCGCTTGGGCAACTCGGCCTCGTCGAGGATCTCACCCGCGCTGATGGAGGTGAGTGGCACCTCGGCGGTGGGGATGCACCAGAGATCATCACGCTCGATGGCGTAGGCATCGTCGGCGAACTTCGGCAACTGGCCCGTGGACGTGAGCGTGGCCGAGGTGACGAGGGTGGGCGGACGGATCTCCTCGAATGCGTCGGCGTTCCGGTCGAGGGCGAGTTGGCACAGCGCGCGGCTCATCGTGGCCCCGGCGCCACGCAGCATCGAGAACATGGCCCCACTGATCTTGGCGGCGCGTTCGTTGTCGAGAATCCCCAGGGCTACGCCGGTCTCCCAGTGCGGAACCCGTTGGTGATCGCCGAATGACGCAGGATCGAACCCGTGCACACGTACCACCGGATTGTCCTCATCGGAGGTTCCGGTGGGCGCTTCGTCGCTGATGATGTTGGGGATCCGCAACAACACCTGCCGCAGCCGTTCCTCGGTGTCTGCGGTTCGTGACGCGAGATCTTTCTCGGTGTCACCGAGACGGCGGCTCTCGGCCATGGCCTCATCGGCTTGGGCTCCCTGACCGTCACGACGCAACTGCCCGACCTGCTTGGAGATCTCATTGACCCGCCGCCGGATGTCGTCGCGCTCGCTCGCCAACTCGCGCAATTGCGCATCGAGTGCAACGGCCTCATCGATCTGGGTCAGCAGTTCGGGTTTGTTGCGTCGACCCATGCGTGCCCGCACGGAGTCCAGATCGGAGCGCAACAGCCTGACATCAATCACAGTGGAAGAACCTACCGGTCGACATTGGGCACCCCTAGCATCCATTCCGTGCCCGATCTGGCGTTGGAAGTGGAGAACCTCCGGGTGCAGTACGGGGATCTCGTGGCCGTGGACGGAGTCTCGTTCGCGGCGAGTCCCGGCACGGTCACTGCGGTCCTCGGCCCCAACGGTGCGGGTAAGACCTCGACCATCGAGGTGTGCGAGGGGTTTCGTCGGCGATCGGGTGGCGACGTGCGCGTGCTCGGCCTCGATCCAGCCACGTCGCAACGAGTGCTCTCCCGTCGGATGGGCGTGATGCTCCAGGACGGAGGCGTGTACCCGTCGGCGCGTGCGCTCGATGTGGTTCGGCTGTTCTGTGCGCTGCACGGCGACCGTGAGCAGCCGGGTCTCCTGCTCGAGCGCGTCGGCCTCACCGATCGCGCCCGATCCACGTGGCGCCGGATGAGCGGTGGTGAGCGACAGCGTCTGTCGCTTGCGCTTGCGCTCGCCGCACGTCCCGATATCGCGTTCCTCGATGAACCCACCTCGGGTGTGGACGTGAACGGCCGGGTACTCATCCGCGGCATCGTGCGGGATCTGGCCGAGCGAGGGTGCTGCGTAGTGCTCGCCACCCACGAACTCGACGAAGCCGAGCGCATCGCCGACCGCGCCGTGGTGTTCGATCATGGCCGGGTGGTAGCCCACGGAACACTCGACGAACTGCGCGGTGCAGAGCGCTCGATCCGATTCCGCCTGCAACCCGGTTCACGCCAGCCCGATCTCTCGTCGCTTGGCTACCCATTCTCCGTGGAGGCCGACACGGTCATCGTGCGCGACGCATCGAGTGCCGCCATGGCTGCGCTCACGGCACTGCTCGCTGCGCAGGGGATCGAACCCGTGGACCTGCGCGCAGGCCAGTCGTCACTGGAGGATGTCTTCCGCCGGCTCACCAACGGTGACAGCGCATGAAGCCCTTCGCTGCCCAACTGCGCGCCGAGATCCAACTCGTGCTGCGCAACGGTGAGCAACTCCTGCTCACACTCGGGATCCCGGTGCTGCTGTTGGTGTTCTTCAGCCTGGTCGACGTGCTGCCCACCGGTGAGGCCGCAGACGCTGTGGACTTTCTTGCCCCCGGCATCCTGGCGCTCGCCGTGATGTCCACCGCCATGGTGAGTCTCGGGATCGGCACCGGATTCGAACGGAGCTACAAGGTGCTCAAGCGGCTCGGTGCGACTCCCCTCGGCCGAGGCCGATTGCTGGGCGCCAAGATCGCCGCTGTCGTGAGCGTGGAACTCATCCAGTTGTTGGTGCTGATACCGGTCGCCTACGCCCTCGGATGGTCACCGGCACACGCCAACTGGGCAGCCGCCATCGGGGCGATCGTGGTGGGCACGGTGGCATTCGGTGGGATCGGTCTGCTGATTGCCGGACGGCTGCGCGCCGAGGTGAATCTCGGTGCGCAGAACGGTCTGTACCTCGTGCTGTTGCTGCTCGGGGGCATGGTGATCCCGTTCGGCGAACTGCCGGGCGTGTTGCGAGCCGTGGCCCGTGTGCTGCCGTCGGGTGCGCTCGCCGACGTGATGCGGGAGGCACTCGCTGCTACCGGCGACCGGCCCGGCCTTGCGTGGATCGTGCTCGCAGCGTGGGCAGTGGCGAGTCCACTGCTTGCGTCACGCCTCTTCCGATGGGAGTAACGGCTCGGGCGCTGCGGGTGTATCGCGGAATGCCTTCACGACTTCGTCGTAGGTGAGCGATCCGTCATCGCTCACGTAGCCCGACAACGGCACGTCGGCGGTGCTGCGCAATCGCATCTCGGTGTCCTGTCCACGCACGAAGTGGCGGAAGAAGATCACGCCGATGATGGTCCACAGGTACACCGAACCGCCCAGTTTCATGATGGCGCCGGCAATCTGCTGATCGACCTCCACACTCAGACCCCACACGCGTACCGGGATGTTGTAGTGCTTGTAGACGGTTCCCTCTGCGAAGGTGAGCCATGCGGCCGGCACCGTGGGCACCACAGACTCGAGGAACAGGTAGATCATCTTGCCGGCCGGCTTCATGTGCAGTTCCGGCAACGGTCCACACACCGGCATGAAGGCGATGAGCGAGGTGAGTACCAGCACGAGGTGCAACGTGTAGTGCAGCGGCGCATTCTCCACGGAGGCATTCACCACTCCGGGGATGTGGGTGACCATGACGAAGGCGTTGAACACCACTCCGGCTACGACAGGACGCGAGACGAACCGAACACCGCGTTCGATGCGACCGTTGCCCACAATGGCGCGGGCCATCCATTCGGGGATGGACAACAGTGCGAGAGGCGCCAAGAAATAAGAGATGGCGTAGTGCTGCACCATGTGCACCGAGTAGAGGTAGTTCTCGGCGATGTCGTGCATCGGCCAGTCCGACGCAAACCAGAACATCAGGATTGCGGCGACGAAACACGTCACCTGCTTGCGCGTGACCACTGGTCCGGATCGAACCGCTTCGGGTCCGATCACACGCACCATGTACACGTAGGCCGCAACGAGGCCGACCACGATCACCCAGACCTCGGGGTGGAACTGGTACTGCCACACCCGATCCACTGCTTCGGCTGCAGCCGCAGCGGTCTCTGCGCTCATCGTCACGCCTCCTCGGCGATCAGGCTACGCAGCCAGGAAGAACTTGAAGGTTGCGAGTGCCCCGATGTACACGAGGATCGCGAGGATGAAGCCGCTCCAGAAGAGGTAGTGGAAGAGCTTCGCGTCTCGACGCAGGTGCATGAACTCGAGCACCACCATGATGAACTTGATCATCATGAGAATCATCAACAGCGGCAGGAATGCCGCTCCGATGTCCACGTAGCTGAGCAGCACCTCGAGGCCCGTGAGCACGGCGAGTGCGAGGGCGACGAGGTAGTAGTGCTTGTTGGAGTGCCCAGCGTGCTCGTGGTCGTCGTGCGACTCGGCGGCGTGGCTTGCGTGTTCGACAGTCGTCATGGTGCTTACCTCACGCCGGGATCAGGTAGACGAGGGTGAAGATGAGGATCCACACGATGTCGACGAAGTGCCAGTACAGGCCGACGAGTTCGACCACCTCGGCCTTGTCGCCCGGGACCCGTTCGGCTTTCAGCATGCCCACGAGCGCCATGAGCATGATGATGCCCACCGTCACGTGCACACCGTGGAATCCGGTGAGCGTGTAGAAACTCGAGCCGAAGAGGCTCGTGGTGAAGCCGAGACCCTTGCGGTAGAACTCGGTGAACTCGAACACCTGGCCGCCGACGAAGGT
>JAFMJD010000166.1 GCA_017853685.1 Actinomycetota bacterium
GCCGGAAAGGCAGGCAAGAAGTGAGCAGCGTCAGCAAGGTTCGTCGCGAGTCGCGGCAGCGTCGCCATGCACGGGTGCGCAAGCAGATCCGTGGTACTGCGGAGCGCCCGCGTCTGGCTGCATTCCGCTCGAACAAGCACTTCGTGATGCAAGTCATCGACGACGAGACCGGTCGCACGCTTGCGGCCGCCTCGACGCACGAGGCTGCGGTGAAGTCGGCCGGGAGCACCGGTTCGATCGACGGCGCCAAGCGCGTCGGTTCGCTCGTTGCCGAGCGTGCACGCGCGGCGGGCGTCTCCAAGGTCGTGTTCGACCGCGGCGGCTTCATCTATCACGGTCGTATCGCTGCGGCAGCCGATGCCGCACGTCAAGCAGGTCTGGAGTTCTGATGGCCCTGGCAGACAGCACCACGCTGCGCGAGTCGCGCGTGATCGCAATCAACCGTGTGGCAAAGGTCGTCAAGGGCGGCCGTCGCTTCTCGTTCACCGCACTCGTGGTGATCGGTGATGGCAACGGCCGTGTCGGCCTCGGGTACGGCAAGGCAAAGGAGGTGCCCCTCGCGATTCAGAAGGGCACCGAGGAAGCCAAGAAGAACCTCTTCGAGGTGCCCCTCGCCGGCTCCACCATCACGCACCCCATCCTCGGCCGCCTCGGCGCCGGTCGCGTGCTGCTCAAGCCCGCGGCTCCCGGTACCGGTGTGATCGCCGGCGGTGCGGCGCGAGCCATTCTCGAAGAGGCCGGCATCCACGATGTTCTGTGCAAGTCACTCGGTTCGGCGAACGCCATCAACGTGGCGCGCGCAACCATCGAGGGTCTTCGCGGCCTGCAGCGTCCCGACGAGGTGGCCAAGCGCCGTGGACTCGCAGCCGATGAGTTCGTCCCGAAGGGCCTCCTGCGTGCGTACACCGATCGCAAGAACCAGCCCGCGTCGGAAGGAGCCCACTGACCATGGCTGACAAGCAGGTTCGTGTCACTCAGGTGCGCTCGTCGATCGGCTCGAAGCCGAAGGCGAAGGGCACACTGCGTGCACTCGGTCTCGGTCGCATCGGCCAGACCCATGTGCTGCCGGACACCCGCGATGTGCGCGGCATGATCAATCGCGTCCCGCACCTCATCGAGGTCGAGGAACTTCACGAAGGGCAGAACTGATGCGCGTCGATGAACTCGCACCGGCACCGGGATCCACCAAGCGTCGCCGTCGCGTTGCTCGCGGTATCGGTGGACGCGGCGGCAAGACCGCCGGCAAGGGCACCAAGGGTCAGAAGGCTCGCGGCCGGGGCAAGGTTGCCCGCGGTTTCGAAGGTGGCCAGATGCCCCTCAAGCAGCGCGTGCCGAAGCTGAAGGGCTTCAACAACCCCTTCCGCATCGAGTACCAGGCAGTGAACCTGCACACGCTCGAGGATCTCACCGAGACCGAGATCACCCCCGAGGTCCTGTATTCGCACGGACTCATCAGCAAGGGTGGCTTCATCAAGATCCTCGGTCGCGGTGAACTCAACCGCAAGGTGAGCGTGTCGGCCCATGCGGTCTCCAAGACCGCCGAGGCTGCCATCACTGCCAAGGGTGGCTCGGTCACGATCATCCCGCTGCCCTACGCTTCGGGACGTCCGCCCGCCAAGGGCAACCAGTTCACCAACCGCTGACCCCGGCTCTGCCGGTTCGAGCGCCAGTCATTCCAAGGATCCATGGTGATTTCCAACATCAAGAACGTCCTGAAGGTGTCGGACCTTCGGAACAAGATCTTGTTCACGATTGGAATGCTGATCGTGTACCGCATCGGTGTGGCCGTGCGGGTGCCCGGTATCGACGGCGCAGCGGTGGACCAGTTACGGGAGCAGTCACGCACCGCCGGTGCGCTCGGCTTCCTCAACCTCTTCTCGGGTGGAGCCTTCGCGAGTTTCGCCGTGTTCGCGCTCGGCATCATGCCCTACATCACCGCCAGCATCATCATGCAGGTGCTCGGAGTGGTGATCCCGAAGTTCGAGCAGTGGCAACAGCAGGGTGCCGTGGGCCAGCGCAAGCTCACTCAGGCCACTCGCTACCTCGCCATTGCGATTGCCCTGCTGCAGGCCTCGGGTCTCACCTACATCTTCGGTACGGGCCGTGGCCAGGCCTTCTTCGGTAATGCCGGCAACGTGCCCAACGTGGTGCTGCTCAACCCGTTCATGCCCCGCGCACTGCTGGCCATCATCTCGCTGGTTGCCGGTACGGCGCTGCTCATGTGGGTGGGCGAGATCATCAGCCAGCGCGGCATCGGCAACGGCATGTCCGTGTTGATCTTCGCATCGGTGGTGGACAGCCTGCCCCGGCAGTACAAAGCGCTGCTCGACGAGAAGAAAGTGGTCGTCTTCGTCGTACTGATCATCGTGTCGTTGCTCACGCTCGTCGCAGTGGTGCGCATGGAACTCGGCCAGCGGCGTATTCCGGTGCAGTTCGCCAAGCGAGTGGTGGGACGGCGCATGTACGGCGGCCAGAACACCTACATCCCCTTGAAGGTCAACCAGGCCGGGGTGGTTCCGATCATCTTCGCCAGTTCCGTGTTGCTGCTGCCGGTGTTGCTCACCAACGTGATCGGCGTGCGCCGCAACGATCAGGGTGAGGCCACGGGCTTCCGTTCCGAGATCATCAAGCTGGTGGACAAGTACATCGTGAACTCGCAGAACGCGGTGTACGTGGTGGTGTTCAGCATCATGATCGTTGCGTTCGCCTACTTCTACAACGCGATCGCGTTCGACCCCATCAAGCAGGCCGATCAGATCCGCCGACAGGGTGGCTTCATCCCGGGCATCCGTCCGGGCCCGCAGACCGAGCGGTACCTGGCCAAGGTCGTCAATCGCATCACGCTGCCGGGCGCGTTGTTCATCGCTGTCATTGCGATCCTGCCGAACATCGTGCTGTGGATCGGCGATACCCGCAGTTTCCCCTTCGGCGGCACCACCGTGCTGATCGCCGTGGGCGTTGCGCTCGAAGTGATGCGCCAGATCGACAGCCAGCTCATGCTGCGCAATTACGAGGGTTTCCTGAAGTAGGCCGGTCCTTCCTACTGCGATGGAACGGCGCTCATGATCCAAGGAGTTCGACTCGTCATCCTCGGCCGGCAGGGCGCGGGCAAAGGGACGCAGTGTGTGCGGCTCTCGAACCACTACGTGGTTCCGCACATCTCGACCGGCGACATGCTGCGCGCAGCGGTACGCGAGGGCACGCCGCTCGGTGTCATGGCGGGCGAGATCATGAATGCGGGTGGGCTCGTACCCGACGACATCATGGTGGGCATCGTCGATGAGCGACTCAAGCGGCCCGATGCACTCAAGCGCGGCTTCATCCTCGATGGGTTTCCGCGCACCGTGGGTCAGGCCGAGTCGCTCGGCGGTCTGCTCGTCCCCACGCCACTCGATCTCGTGATCGATCTCGATGTGCCGCGCGAGTTGGTGCTGGAGCGGATTTCTTCTCGTCGGGTGTGCCGTGACTGTGGGGCGAACTACGCAGCAGCGCGCAACGACCCGTCGGTCCGTATCTGCGATCGCTGCGGCGGCGATGTGGTGCAGCGAGACGACGACACGCCCGAAGCGGTCAACAAGCGCCTCGACCTGTACGACTCCCAGACGACCCCGCTCATCAACTTCTACAACGCACAGGGGTTGCTCGCTGTCATCAATGGCGTAGGGCACCCCGACCACGTGTTGGATCGATTGGTGGCCGCCATCGACGCCGCTGCGGAGCGCCGGTGAGCGTCGCCGACGGCGTTCGCTGATCCGATGGCCCGGCCACATTTCGGCAGGCGCCTCACCTGTCGCACCCCCGAGGAACTCCGCTCGATGCGTGCGGCGGGCCGTGTGGTGGCCGAGATGCACGAGTGCATCCGTGGGGCGATCCGTCCGGGTGTCACCACCGCCGAGTTGGACCGGGTGGCTCGTGACGTGCTCGAGCGCCGTGGTGCCGGCTCGAACTTTCTCGGCTACCGGGGCTATCCGGCGGTGATCTGCGCCTCGGTGAACAACGAGGTGGTGCACGGCATCCCGGGGGCCAGAGTGCTCGCCGAGGGCGACATCATCGGGATCGACTGCGGGGCGGTGGTGGACGGGTGGCACGGCGATGCGGCCTTCACCGCCGCAGTCGGTGAGGTCTCCCCCGATGCCCGCCGCCTGATCGCTGCCGCCGAGGAGGCGTTGGCCGCCGCCATCGCCCAGATGCGGTCGGGCCGCCACGTGGGCGATGTGAGCCACGCGATCGAAGTGGTGGCCGACGCCGCCGGCTACGGAGTGGCCGACGGCTATGGCGGCCACGGCATCGGTCGGGCGATGCACGAGGCGCCGGATGTGCCCTGTCGGGGAACTCCGGGCCGTGGCCCGCGCCTCGAGGTGGGGGTGGTGCTCGCCATCGAACCGATGCTCCTCGGTGGGGGTGGCGACGACACCCTCGAGCTCGACGACGGTTGGACGGTGGTGACCGCCGATGGGTCGCTTGCGGCCCACGTGGAGCACACCGTTGTAGTTACCGATCACGGGCCCGAGATCCTGACCGAGGGGTCCGGTCGGTGAGTCAGTCGCCGGCGCGCCCCGCCACAGACGGGTCGAGGTCGACGTTTTGTCGGGGCGACGCCCGCCGATAGCATCGCCTTTTGCGTTTGTGAGCCACCGGCATCCGGTGCCCACAATCCAGTCCGTACACCCGTCCAGAGGGAGACCGTTCTGCCGAAGCCGAAAGAAGACGCCATTGTGCTCGAAGGCACGATCCTCGAGTCGCTCCCGAACGCGATGTTCCGGGTCGAACTCGACAACGGGCACAAGGTGCTGGCGCACATCTCCGGGAAGATGCGCATGCACTACATCCGCATCCTGCCTGGCGACAAGGTTCAGGTGGAACTGACTCCCTACGACCTCACACGAGGTCGCATTACGTATCGCTACAAGTGACCCGGCTTCGGGACACTGAACGAGTCGACCGGATCTGATCCGGTCACGAGAACGAGAGACACATGAAGGTCCGACCCAGCGTCAAGAAAATCTGCGAGAAGTGCAAGATCATCCGTCGTCACGGTCGTGTCATGGTGATCTGCGAGAACCCCCGTCACAAGCAGCGGCAAGGCTGAGCGAGAAGGCAGTAGAGCAATGGCACGTGTCGCAGGAGTCGACATCCCCCGTGAGAAGCGGCTCGAGATCGCACTCACCTACGTATTCGGAATCGGCCGTCCCACGGCGCAGAAGATCTGCGACGACTTGGGACTGAGCCGCGATACGCGAGTTCGTGATCTCACCGAAGATGAGGTCAACCGCATTCGTGTGTGGATCGACCAGAACGCCACCGTCGAAGGTGACCTGCGCCGCGATGTGCAGCAGGACATCAAGCGCAAGATCGAGATCGGGTGCTATCAGGGCGTGCGCCACCGCAAGGGACTCCCCGTACGCGGCCAGCGCACCCACACCAACGCTCGCACCCGCAAGGGACCCAAGAAGACAGTCGCCAACAAGAAGAAGGCCGTGAGGAAGTAGCCGTGGCTAAGCCGAAACCGGGCGGTCGTCGCCCCCGCAAGCGTGAGCGCAAGAACGTCAGCTTTGGTGTGGTGCACATCAAGAGCTCGTTCAACAACACCATCGTCACCATCACCGAC
>JAFMJD010000036.1 GCA_017853685.1 Actinomycetota bacterium
GCCCCGGTCACACCCGGATCGGTGAGCGATCTCCTGCCGCCCGAAGTGGCGGGAATGCGCGAGGTGTTCCGCACTGCTCGCCCACTGGTGGTGCCCGTGGCGGGAAGTCTCCCTGTGCTGGCGGCGCGCGCCGCAGCGCGTGCGGGCAATCAGCCGGTTCCGCCTGCGTTGCAGGCCGTCGTTGGTGTTGCGCTGTTGATTGCCGCAGTGGTGTGGTGGGCTCGTCGGCGTGATGAGATTCGAGCGCGCGCCAGCGCCCTGTGGGCCGCCGGCGACGCGGAGTTCAATGCACGACGCTCGGAAGCGAGGAGATGATCATGGCGGGAGAACTTCCGGCGCTGCGCGCCACCGAGGTGAGCAAGGATTACGGCGACCGGCCGGCACTGCATCCGGTGAGTCTGGTGATCGGTGAACACGAGCGGGTGGTGCTGATCGGTCACAACGGTTCGGGCAAGACCACGTTGCTGCGCATCAGCGCCGGTCTGCTCGATGCGAGCAGTGGCACGGTGGAGATCTTCGGTCGGCCCGCCGGTTCGCAACCCGCACGTCGTCAACTCGCGTATCTCGGCGACACCCCGACGTTCTACGAGGATCTCTCGGTACTCGAGCACCTGCAGTACGTTGCCGGACTCCACGGTGTGGAGCAGTGGGAGCCACGGGGACGCGAACTGCTCGAGCGCCTCGGCATTGCGCACCGTGCCGATGATCTCCCCACACGGTTCAGCCGCGGCATGCGACAAAAGACGGCTATTGCGCTCGGTCTCATCCGACCGTTCTCGTTGCTCATCGTCGACGAACCGTTCGTGGGTCTCGACGAGCCCGGCCGCGAGGCGTTGGTGGGTCTCATGGACGACGCACACCGCGCTGGTGCGACGGTGATCGTGGCCACCCACGAAATGTCGTACGCAGCAGGAGCGCCCAGAGTGATCGCGCTGCGCGAGGGTTCGGTGGCCTACGACGGTGCGCCGGGCGACACAGATCTGCACGCACTCGTGGGCTGACTACCGCCCGATGTCACCGCGACATCACCCCGACATCTGCCCGACAGCGGCGCCGCAGAGGGCGACGCGATCAGGTCAGGCGACGGGCGGGTCGGTGTACTGGTTCCCGGCTCGTGCCACGTGCTCGGTCCACTGGCGTCCGTCCCAGTAGCGCAACTCGTAGCGGCCGGACGGATCGTGGTACCAACCGGCCGGTGTGGCCGAGGCGGCTGCAGTGGCCGATGCGACCGCAGCGGACTGAGCCGACACGGTGGGTGTGGTGGAGCCGTATGCGGCACCGGTGGACACCGGGCGTGCGGCGGGCGCGGGATCCGGTGCGGCTGCCCACCCCGACGGCTCGCCCGAGGCGGCCGATCCGATGGAGACATTCGCTGCGCCCGACGCCGTGTCACGGGTCAGGAACGCAGTGAGGTCGGCGCCGGTGGGAACGATGGTGATCACGGTCCAGCCCTGAGCGGCACGGTCGTTCATCAGCGCCGTGAGGGCGCTGGGATCGGCGGACGGAGCGCTGACACTCGAGTACTCACGCATGGATCGGACGCTACCGGTGAAACCCGGCCGTGACCCGTCACGGACCGGGGTGCCGGGCCGACCTAGCCTGACGGAGTCATGCGTGCCACCCCCATCGGACATGCCGGGATCCTCGTGGAGACCGCGGGCGGATCGATCCTCTGTGACCCGTGGTTCGTGCCGGCCTTCTTCGCCTCGTGGTTCGTGTTCCCGCGCAACGATCAGCTCGACCACGACCTGATGGAACGCATCGAGCACCCCAACTTCCTTTACGTGTCGCACCTGCACGGTGATCATCTCGACGAGGCGTGGTTGGCCGATCATGTGAGCCGGGACACCACGGTGCTCGTGCCTGGGTACCCCACCCGCGAACTCGAGCGTCGGCTCCGTCATCTCGGCTTCGTCAACTTCGTTCGCACCAAGGATGGTGAACTCGTCGATCTCGGCAGCGGCCTGCAGGTGGCGATCCATGTCGAGACCTCCATCACCGACGGCCCCGGAGGCGACTCGGCACTCGTGGTGTACGACGGCGATGCGGTGTTGGTGAACCAGAACGACTGCCGCACCACCGATCTCGCAGCACTCGGTCGCCACGGCCGGGTGGACCTGCACTTCCTGCAGCACTCGGGAGCGATCTGGTACCCGATGGTGTACGACGAGCCCGCAGAGCGCATGCGTGCACTCGTGGACGCCAAGGTGGACAGCCAACTCACGCGGGCGATGCGTTATGTGGAGGCCATCGACGCCCGCTACGTGGTGCCGTCGGCGGGTCCACCGTGCTTCCTCGACGAGGAACTGTTCGCCCTCAACGTGATCGACGGCGACGAACTGTCGATCTTCCCGGATCAACGAGCGTTCCTGTCACGCCTCGATGCGGCAGGGCGTTCCGGCATCCTCAACATCCCGGGAACTGTCATCGACGTGACGGCTGGCGGTATCACGGTGACCCATCCGATACCGGATGCCGACGTGTCGGCCATCTTTGCGAACAAGGGCGACTACCTGCGCGCCTATCAGGCCGACTGGGCCGAGTGGATCGCCGATCAGCGCGGCAACTGGATTCCGGCGCGTGCCGATCTGCTCGAACGTCTCATCGCGTGGTGGGAACCACTCATGGCCATCGCACCGCATCTGCGGCAGGCCATCGGGGCCGGGATCCTGCTGCGTGCTGGTGATCTCGATGTGTATCTCGACATGCCCGCCGGCGAGGTGCGCGCCTGGGCCGGAGAGCCGTACAAGTACCGCTTCGAGATCGATCGCGCGCTCGTGGAGACCGTTGCTGCCGAGGAGGCGGTGGACTGGAGCAACGCGCTGTTCCTATCGTGTCGCTTCCGCGGATGGCGAGAGGGCCCGTTCAACGAATACGTGTACAACTTCTTCAAGTCGTTGTCCCCCGAGCGCATGAAGCGCGCCGAGGCCGAGGCGCAGCGAAAGCTCGATCCGCCGGACAACGACGAAGAGATCGAACTGTGCGGATACGTCATGGAGCGCTACTGCCCGCACCGACAGGCAGATCTTTCGGTGTTCGGCGAGGTGGACGACGGCGTGCTCACGTGCACATTGCACGGGTGGCAGTTCGATCTCACGAGCGGCACCTGTCTCACCGCAACCGACCGCAATCTCAGGGTGCGTCGGGCGGATCCGTGAGGGGTCGAACACTCAGTCGATAGGCGAGTGTCCACGTGCCTGTGCGGATCCGGTACTGCGGGAGCACGTCGGGTCCACAACTCGCGGTGCCGAGGCCGCGGGTGGCGGCATCGACGTGCACCGTCAGTTGTCGTCGGCGAACCAGTTCGGTTCGATCCCGTGCCGTCCACAGGTCGTGATCGGTGTGCCAGGCGGCAGAGCAGTTGACGAGGCGCGGCGTGATCGGGGTCACCCGCAGCACCAGTTCGGCATCGGGTGCGATGAGTTCGAACCATCGGCACGCCGTGCGCAGGCCGAAGTCCTGCGGCACGAGATACGGGAGTTCGTCGGGTTCGCCCGCCCAGATACCCGTGAGGCCAGAGGCACATCGATCGGGATAGTTCTCGTGCGGGCCGAGGCCGAACCATCGCACACGCGTGAACGCGTCGTGCGCCACGAACGTGGATCCCACGCGAGCGACATCGTCGAGCGCGGCGGGAATCACGATGCGGTGCTCCACCACCACCGAGCCATCCGACTCGGGCAACACGTGCTGCTCGCACTCGATGTCGTTCGGGAGACCACCATCGAGCCCCCACGACAACCATTGGCCCAGTGCAGTGCCGCCACCATGGTGCTGGCGCATCAGCTTGAAGCCGTCGTTGTCGGTGGGTGCGCGCCACAGAGTGGGAGCGATGTCGGCGACGGCTTCGAGTGCCGATGGGGTTGTATCCGGGCCCACGACGACGGGGTGCTCCGAGTACTCGGTGCTGAGCACCACCTCGTCCCACGCCATCAGGTGACCGGCCGGGGCCCACGCAGTGGGCTCGCGCAGTCTCCACATGATGGCAAGGTGGGTTTCGCTGCCATGCGCAGCGGACACGCCATGCGGAAATGGGATCTCCACCGTGGAGTCGGGAGCCACCACAGGAACACTCAGTTGTCCACGCGCGGTGATGGCGCCGTCGTGACGCAGTGTCCACGTGGCAGTGAGGTCCGACAGGTCGCAGAACCGTCGTGCGTTCCTGATGATCAGACCCGCACCGTGTGCTGCGAGTGTCACGCGAACCGGACGGTGCACCCACGCGAGTTCGCGCATCACCGGGTGGGCCACCAGATCCGATGCCATGAGGCCGTCGGCCACGAAGTTGCCGTCGTTGGGCGTGTCGCCGAACTGGCCGCCGTAGGCGAAGCGCCACTGGCCTGTGTCCTCCAGTGTCTGGCGGATTCCGTGGTCCTTCCACTCCCACACGAAGCCACCCTGTACGCCCGGTGTGTGCTCGAACACGTCCCAGTAATCCGAGAGCGATCCGTTCGAGTTCCCCATTGCGTGGCTGTACTCGCACATGATGAGTGGACGCTCGCCGAGTGATTCCCGTCCGTAACGCTCCACTGCCCAGATCGGCGAATACATCGGGCAGACCACGTCGGTCACGGTCGTACCGCCGTCCACCCATCCGGCATGGAACACCGCGCCCTCGTAGTGCAGGGGGCGCGACGGATCGGCAGCGCGAATCCACGCAGCGAGGCCTTCGTGGTTCGCCCCGTACCCGGACTCGTTGCCGAGTGACCACAGAATCACGCTCGGGTGGTTGCGATCCCGTTCCACCATGCGACTCCCACGCGCGAGCCACGTGGACCGGTACCGCGGATCGTGACAGAGGCTCGTGTTGTATGCGTGCGACTCGATGTTGGCCTCGTCCACCACATACAGGCCCAGTTCGTCACACAGATCGAGGAAGCGGTGGTCGTTCGGGTAGTGCGAGCAGCGCACCGCGTTCACGTTGTGTCGCTTCATCTCGATGAGGTCGGCGCGCATGTCCTCGACGGTCACTGCCTTGCCGCGCTCGGGGTGGTGGTCGTGGCGGTTGACCCCGCGGATCATGATGCGCTTGCCGTTCACCATGAGCGAGCGATCACGGATCTCGATGCTGCGGAACCCGATGTGCTGGGTGACCACCTCCACCACGGTGTGTTGCGGATCGATGAGTTCGGCAATCAGCACCGAGCGCGCCGGTGTCTCGTCGGACCACGCGCGGGCACCGGGCACCGTGCCCTGCGCGGTTGCCACGTGGCCGGCGAAGAAATACGGGCGCACATCGGTCGGCACCGGTGTGCAGTCCGATCCCGACGACCACTCCACGGGCAGCGTGCTGCCGTCGGGATGTTCGAGGCGCCAGCGCACCTGCCAGCCGTCCGGCAGAGCTCCAACCGGACTGGCATCGGTGCTCACCCCGTGGTGCTGACCGATGTGTGCCTCCACGGTGAGGGTGCCGGTGCCATCGCTCCACGCAGTTGTTGCGCGGAGATCGGCGAAGTACGTGGTGGGCCTCGCCTCGAGGTACATGCTGCGGTGGAGGCCCGCCATCCACCACTGATCCTGATCCTCGACGTAACTCTGCGCCGAATACCGGATCACCACGATCGCGAGCGTGTTGGGGCCCGCTACGAGATGCGGTGTGATGTCGTACTCGCTCGGCAGGCGGCTGTCGGTGCCGTACCCGACGAATGATCCGTTGACGTAGACAGCGTGCACGCTCTCGGCACCACCGACGTGCAGGATCACTGCACGCGTGCGCCACGTGGCCGGTCGGCGGAAGGTACGCCGGTAGACGCCGGTGGGCAGCACATCGGGCAGGTTCGGTGGTGGCCCGTCGAAGGGCATCATCACGTTGGTGTAGTGGGGCACATCACCGTGACCCTCGAGGGTCCAGTTACCCGGGACGGTGGTGCGAGACCACTTGGCTGATGGAGCGGCCACACCTGCTGCTACTGCAGTTCGTGGCACTGCGTCGGGATGCGCGAAACGCTGGAACGCCCAGCGACCGGAAAGATCGATCAGCCAGGGCGACGGGTCGTTGCGCCGTGCGGCGCGCACCGAGTCGTGGCGCGCGAGTGGGACGTGCATCGGGAGGCGGTTGATCGCAACGACCTCGGGATCGGTCCAGGGGCGCAGGTCTCCGATCGTCGGCAGCACGAAGAGATTCTGTCGCGTGTCAGGACTTGGGGGCGGTGGAGCCCGCCTTGGGATTGCCGTGCACCCAGATCGTGCTGCCGAGCGGCACGAGGTCGTTGTCCCAGATGAAGTCCATAGCGGGCAGGCTCAGCCGAACGCATCCGTGGGAAGCCGGTTGTGGCGGCACGATGTCCATGCCGTGGATGGCAACGCCGCCGCTGAAGTACTTCGGTCGGTAGATCTTGCCGAGGTCACCCCACCACCATCCCTTGCGCTTCTGGCGGTACACGGTGAACACGCCATTGGGGGTGACGGCAGTGCTGTAGTCCAGGGTGCCGGGCCGGTCACGGCTCCAGGCCGAGTACGGCTCGCCTGTGCCCGTCGAGGTGTTCAGCACCCACATCGTCCGCCCCTCGGAGATGAGGAAGAACAACTGCTTGGTCTCGTCGATCTCCACGAGCGTTCCGTCGGCGATGGATGCGTGCGCACGATGTGTGGCGTTGGTGAGTGCCTCGGCGGTGGCGTCATCTACCTCGCCGGTGCGCTTGAGTCCGGCCCACTTCTGGAAGGCGAACAGGGCCTGTCGGGTGGTGAGTCCGTAGCGACCGGTGACGCCGTTGAGCCAGAAGCCCAGTTCGAGCAGGCGGATCTGCACCCGCTTGGTCTGCGACCCGCTCTTGCGCCCGGTGGCCACATACGGCTTGGCACGCTGGTCCGAGACCGGTACCTGGGGCACCGAGTCGCTCGCCGCTGCCTCGAGATCGGCCGCTGCCGCATCGTCGGACTCGGCGTTGCCGGTGAGTTCGTCGACGGGTTCGCTGCTGACGGTCACCGAATCATCGGCGATCGACACTTCTGTCTCGGGTTCGGTGCCCGTTGATTCGGTGCCAGTCGACTCGGTGCCAGTCGACTCGGTGCCAGCCGAATCGGTGTCGGTCGACTCAGCATCGGTCGACGGTCGTGGTTCGCCGGCCGTGGATGCCGCACCGCCCGATTCCGGTGCCTCGTCGGCCGGCAGGGCTTTGGAGGCGTTCGACGACTTGGAGCCTGCCTCCATGCACGAAGCGACACCGATCACTGACACCACCACAACCATCGACGAGACCACGAAGGCCCTCGAGAGTCGTTGCCGGTTGTCCATGCGTACGGAATCCGCCTCGGTGTTCAGATGAACGTCGTTGGTCTCAACGTACTGGTCGGCGTGACGCGAGTGGTGGCATGTACGTACCGCTTCGGTTACGACCTCGCTACTTCGTGAGCAGCGTCAGCCCGGGTGTTGCGCAACCGCGCGTCAGTCGAGCGGTGCGGGTAACTCGAACCAGATCGTGAGCGCGTACTTCGTGCCCGACGTGATCGGCAGGGTCTCATGGGGGTGCGTGACGAGTGATGGCCACGCGATGAGCGTGCCCACCGGCACCTCGCGGTTCGTGACGCCCTGTCGTGGGAAGTGCAGCTCGCCGCCCTCGTAGCCGTCGTTGAGCTTGATGGAGGCCGATACCTGTGCCACATCGTGGTGCATGCGCAGCGACTCCTGACCGCCGAGCTCGTACTTGATGACGAAGGCATCGCGCAGTCCGTAGAAGTCGATGTAGGGCCAGACCGTTCGCAGCACCGGCCACAGCCGCTCGCCGAGGTCGGCCTCCACGGCGGTGTACAGGCGCGGGCTGATGACGGCGAGTGATACCTCGTGACCCGGCACCGGATCGTCCGGTTGGGGCTCGAACGCCCCGACTGCTTCGGCGGCTCGGATGATGGAGGCACAGAAGTCGGGCGTCCAGAACGGCACCGCAACGATCTCGTTGCCGATGTGCTGCAGCGCGGTCTCGAAGTCGAGCGCCGGGTCGGCGGCATCGATGTAGCCGAGTATGCGGTGCAGATCGTCCATCACCCGAGCCTACGCGTGGTGCTGACGACCATCGGGATTGGTGACAACGGTCCACGGTGAGCGCGGTACCTGCCCCCACGAGAAGCGGGCGAGCAACTCGGGCATGTCCACCGGTTCGTCGGCATCGGCGAGCCCCAGGCTGTGTGCGAGCAGCGACCGCACCTGCGCGGGTGTTCGGCCCCGCACGACTGCATCGGCGAGCGTGACCCCACCGTGTCGCTTGGCGAGTCGTTGACCATCGGCACCGAGGGCGAGCGGTACGTGTGCGTAGGTGGGCACCCGCAGGCCGAGCAACCGACACAGATGTATCTGTCGGGGTGTGGATGTGGCGAGGTCGTCGCCGCGCACCACTTCGTCGATTCCCTGAGCGTCATCGTCCACCACGACAGCGAGGTTGTACGACGGGACCCCATCGTTGCGGCGCAACACCACATCGTCGACAATGCCCGACACCGACCCGAGCACGGCGTCGTGAAACGTGACGTGTTCGTCGTGGGCGCGCAGGCGCAGCGCCGGTCGCCGCCCGCCCCCGGAGCGTTCTGCTCGTTCGGCGTCGGTCAGGTTCCGGCAGGTTCCCGGGTACGGAACCTCGCCGCCGTGCGGCGCGCGCGCTGCCTCGAGAATCTCGCGTCGCGAGCAGAAGCACGGGTAGGTGAGTCCGAGTCCATCCAGTCGAGCAATCGCCGCTTCGTAGCGATCGAAGCGCGCAGATTGGAACACCACATCGCCGTCCCAGTCGATCCCCAGCGCGGCGAGGTCGTCCAGTTGCCGTTGGGCGATCTCGGCCGACGACGTCACGCGGTCCAGGTCCTCCATGCGTACCGTGAACGACCCACCGCGGTGCCGGGCCGACAGCCATGCGGCGAGCGCAGTGCGCAGGTTCCCCAGGTGCAGATCCCCGGTGGGACTCGGCGCAAAGCGACCATGCGTCACGCCCACATCATGGCCCACGCGATGCAGCGGGCTCACCCAGTCGAGCGGCGGGTTTCGAAGCGTTGTCGGGTGCCGGGATACTGAACACGTGGCCGAGTCGGTGCGCCGTGAACTCAATCGTCGTCAGCGGCTCGAACGCATCATGGAGCGCGACGGCGCACAGTGCGTGTGGTGCGGTCGCGATCTGGGCGGTCTGGTGGAGGCCACGACCGAACACATGGTCCCGCGCATCAAGGGTGGGCCGAGTTGGATCGAGAACGAGGTGGCGGCATGTCGTCGCTGCAACGGCCAACGCGGCCACCTCACACCGGCCGAGTGGCTCGATGAATGCGAGCGACGAGGATGGTCGGTCCGTCGTGAACTGGTGTTGGCGACGCTCGAAGGCCTGCGCGCTGCTATCGCGCAGCGTGGCGGTCAGCGACGAGCCCGGCCGTACATCGATTCACAGATCCGGCGCATCTCGCGCCGGTGAGCCGGACCCATGCGGTCACGATGAACTCGAGAGATGAGCGCAGGACGCGTTCGGGACGCGCTCAGGACCGCACAGCGAGCACTTCTTGCGGGTCGAAGTACTCGCACCACCACACGATGCGCTCGCCCCGGATCCGGAACAGCCAGCAGTACCGGTTCTGGTAGGGCTTGCCGTCACCCCGCCGGCCCTCGGATCGGCAGGTGGCCACCCACCGCTCGGGATCCTCGGTGGCCAGGATGTCGAGGTCGTAGAAGTGCAACTCGGGCATCCGTCGGCGGGCGTCGGCGAAGCGTCGCTCCACGGCGGTGATGCCCTCGAACCGTGTGGCATCCCCGGTGGGGGAGAACGGGGTATCCACGGTGATGGACGGGTCGAGCAAAGCGAGCCAGCCGTCCACATCGTTGCCCGAGCCGAGTCGGTGGAAGAACTGCTCGACGATCTGTCGTGACATGCCCCGAACGTAGCCGCTGTGGCTCGGGCACCGCTCGGGCGGGCATGATGCATCTCGGATCGGCACGGCGCCGACCGGAGGGGGGATGTCGTGGGACGGCTCAGTGCAACGGACCTCGCCGATATCGAGGCGATCAAGAAACTGAAGGCGCAGTACTTCTACTTCCTCGACAACAAGCAGTGGGATCGTCTGCGCACACTGTTCACCGATGATGCCGATTTCGACTCGGCTCGCATCGGCGAGTACCAGATGGACGGCCCGGACAACTTCGTCGAGTACGCGCGTCAGGGTCTGACCGGCGGTGTGTCGGTTCACCACGGGCACATGCCCATCATCGATCTCGTCGGTGACGGTGAGGCCACCGGTATCTGGGCGATGGTCGACTACGTCGAGGTGCCCGACGGCGCCGGCGGCACCCGCGGCTTCACCGGTTACGGGCACTATCACGAGCGGTATCGACGGGTGGGCGAGGAATGGCGCATCAGTGGATGGGCTCTCACGAGGTTGCGGGTCGATCCGCTCTGATCGTTGCGAGTCATCGGTGAGTGGGGTCGGCGCGGGCGAGCGGCATGGGGCAGGATGAAGCGATGCTGATGGGAATCGATCAGGCGGCCGTCGAGGCATGGGTTGCCGAGCACACCACCGACCTCGAGCCACCGTTCGTCTGGACCCGACTCGTCGGTGGACACTCGAACCTCACCTACCGGGTCGACGATCGACGTGGCACCGCAGCCGTGGTCCGTCGCCCACCGCTGGGCGAACTGCAGCCCAAGGCTCACGACATGAACCGGGAGTTCCGCATCATCTCGGCGCTCTGGGGAACCGGCGTGCCTGTGGCGCGGCCCTATGCCCACTGCACCGACGCCGCAGTCACAGGCGCGCCCTTCTACGTGATGGGCTTCGTGCACGGCGCGCCACTCGGCGGCACGAGCGATCCGGACACGTGGCTCCCCGTGGCCGCGCGCGCCACAGTGAGCATGTCGTTCGCCGACACACTCGCTGCGCTGCACCTCGTGGATCCGATCGAGCGCGGCATCGGTGATCTCGGACGGCACGACGACTTCGCCGGTCGACAACTCAAGGCGTGGTACCGGTCGTGGGTCACATCAGCACCCGATGCGGGGTTCGACGATCCGCGGGTACACACGCTCCACGACTTCTTCCAGGCGCACAAACCTGCCGATGGTCGGGTCCGCCTGGTGCACGGCGACTTCGGACTGCACAACAGCCTCGTAGACGACGACGGTCACATCACCGCTGTCCTCGACTGGGAAGTCGCATCGCTCGGCGAGCCGATGGCCGATCTCGCATACCTGCTCAACATGTGGATCGAACCGGGTGAGGAAGCGGTGCGGGGCGAAGGCATGACTGCCAAGCCCGGCTTCTTGCGCCGTCAGGATCTCATCGACCGGTACGCCTCGCGTACTGGCGGGATCGACGAGGCGAAGCTCCAGTACTTCGTGGCCCTGAACCACTGGAAGTCCGCGTGCATCGTGCACGGCGTCTACACGCGCTACGTGCGGGGCCAGAAATCCACCGAGGGAGTCGATCTCGATCGCTTCATCGAGGGCGCCAAGCGCAGTCTCGCCCTCTCGGAGCAGGCTGCCGCAGCACTGAACCTGTGAGTACTGCACCTCGGTCCGAGCACCAGCAAACGGCGATGCGGGCGCTCGCCTGCCTCGATCTCACCAGCCTCGGCGATGCCGACACAGTGGAGTCGATCGAGGCACTGTGCGACCGGGGACTCGACTCGCGTTGGGGTGTGCGGCCTGCTGCGCTCTGTGTGTTCCCACGTTTCGCCGCACAGGTGTCGCGTCGTCTGGAGTCGTCAGGGATCGCCACTGCGGTGGTGGTGAACTTTCCCGGTGGCGACGCAACGGCGGCTGCAGTGATCGCCGAGACGCGCGCGGCACTGCGTGATGGCGCCCGCGAGATCGACGTGGTAATTCCGTACACACGGTTCCTCGCCGGTGATACCGACGCGGTCACCGTGCTCGTCGGCGCAGTAGTGGAATGTGCTGAGGCATTCCCCGAGCGTGTGTTGGTGAAGGCCATCCTCGAGACCGGAGCGCTCGGGGACATTTCCGCCGTTCGGTCGGCGGCCGCGCTCGCCGTTGCGGCCGGTGCCGATTTCCTCAAGACCTCCACCGGCAAGATCCCCGTGGGCTGCACCCCCGAGTCAGCGGCAGCACTCATGGAAGTGGCAGCGCGCCACGGCACGAGTTCGGGTCGGGTCGTGGGGGTCAAGGTCTCGGGCGGTGTGCGCACCGTGAACGACGCTGCGGCGTACCTCGCACTCGCCGACTATCACTTTGCGCCCGAGGCTGCATCACCTGCGAACTTCCGCATCGGTGCGAGCGCGCTGTACGACGACATCGTGAATGTGCTGTGGGGCGGGAGCGCAGATGCGTCCGCGGGTGCCGCTGACGGTGTGAGGTACTGAGGTGCCTGCATCGTTCCTCCCGCAGGAGATCATTCGGGCCAAGCGCGACGGCCGAGAACTCTCCGATGCAGAGGTGGAGTGGTTCGTGCACGGACTCACAGATGGGAGTATCGGTGACGATCAGGTGGCCGCATTCGCCATGGCCGTGTTCTTCCGTGGCATGTCCATCCGTGAACGCGTGGCACTCACGTCGTCGATGGCCCACTCCGGCACCGTGTTGTCGTGGGAACGTTCCACCATCGACGGGCCACTGCTGGACAAGCACAGCACCGGTGGCGTCGGCGACAAGGTGAGCCTCGTGCTGGCGCCCCTCGTGGCGGCTTGTGGTGGGGTGGTTCCGATGATCTCGGGTCGGGGCCTCGGACACACCGGTGGCACGCTCGACAAACTCGAGAGCATTCCCGGATACGACGCGCAGCCCGACGCCGCACGGCTGCGTGCGGCGGTGCAGTCGGCAGGGTGTGCGGTCATCGGCCAGACCGATGATCTCGCGCCGGCAGATCGTCGCCTCTATGCCATTCGGGATGTGACCGCCACCGTCGAGTCGATCCCGCTCATCACTGCATCGATCCTCTCGAAGAAACTCGCCGCTGGTCTCGACGCGCTGGTGATGGACGTGAAGTTCGGTTCTGGCGCGTTCATGGAGACCCTCGACGGCGCGTTCGACCTCGCCGAGAGCATCGTCGCGGTCGCCGAAGGTGCAGGTCTGCGCACCACCGCCCTGCTCACCGACATGAATCAGGTATTGGGGCGCGCTGCTGGCAACGCAGTGGAGGTCCTCGAGAGCATCGAGTGGCTCACCGGTTCGTTCTCCGATGCACGCTTCGACGATGTCGTGCTGTCGCTCGGGTCAGAGATGCTCGTGTCGGGCTCGCTGGCGCCCGATCTCGCCTCGGCGCGCACCATGCTCGAGCGCGCGCGCCGAGACGGCAGTGCATGCGAGCGGTTCTCGCGGATGGTGGCTGCGCTCGGCGGGCCCAGTGATCTCGTGGAACGGCCGCGTCAGTACCTCGGGGAAGCACCCGTGACCATCCCGGTACACCCAACTCGCGAGGGTTACATCGAGTCACTCGATGTCCGCGGCGTCGGGATGTCGGTCGTACTCCTGGGTGGCGGTCGACGTCGTGTGTCCGATGCAGTGGATCCGGTGGTTGGACTCACCGAGGTGCGTGGGGTGGGTGAACGAGTGGACTCATCGACACCACTCGCCGTGGTGCATGCCCGATCGCAGGCCGATGCCCACCAAGCGGCCGACGCATTGCGTGCGGCCGTGCGCGTGGTCGATCAGCCAATGACCCCCGGCAGTGTCATTGCCCGTCGAGTAGCGCGTCGTTGACCCGACGCGAGGGAGCGAACGGCCGTTGATGGCTTCGTGATTGGCTCATGCCGCCACGGTCACGAGCACCGCGGGAACAGCCAGGAGCACATTGCGCACCACCGCCCGACGGTCGATGGGCGCTGCTCCGAGACGACCGAAGCACCGGCACTCCGGTGTGCGGCCGAGACCGAGGTTGGCCACGATCGCCGTGGTGAATGCGGCCAGCAGGGCGAGCGCCAGTGCGCCACCGAACCATGCCGTTGCCGGTACGGCCACGGTGACAGCGGCAGCGATCTCGACCACCGGCAGCAGCACGGCTATTGCAGGCACGTAGGTGCTCGGCATCCCGAACTCAGCGAGCATCCGACGGGTTCCGGCGAGGTCCAACACCTTCGTGACCGCCGAAACGGCGAAGACTGCGCACACGATCACGCAAGCAATCACCACGAGCACATTCATCGCTCCGAACCCTACCGGCGAGTAGTAACACGATCAGGGAGTAACTCGATCAGAGAGTGCATGCCGAGATCGGGTGAATGATTCGCCCCGGGTGCAGCGCAGTGCGAGAATAACGCCCATGAAACGTCACGTCGTTCTCCTCCCCGCGCTTGCTGTCACAGCACTGCTCGTGTCGTGCAGCAACGACGACACCGCTGCTCCCACCACCGAGGCGGCTACGACTGAAGCGCCCACCACGGTGACTCCGACTACCGCAGCACCCACTACGGCAGCGCCCACCACGGCTGCACCAGCCACGACGTACCCGTCGGATCCTGCTGCCAAGGCAGCAATCGTTGCGGCCTGGGAGGAGTTCATCAACAAGTCGAGCAGCGTCGCGCAACGACTCGCCGTGCTCGAGGCCGCCGATGCGCTCACCGAAGCCATCAACCTCGCAGCGAAGAACCCGGTGCTCGGTCAGGCCGACGCCAAGGTGAAAGATGTGATCTTCACTGCTAAGGACCGCGCTCGGGTGATCTACGACGTGATCATCGGTGGATCAGTGGCACTGCCCGACTCCGAGGGAATCGCCGTGCTCGTGGGCTCGGACTGGAAGGTCAGCAAGAGCACGTTCTGTGCGCTCGCTGCGCTCGCGATCGGCGGTTCGGTTCCCGGTTGCTGAGCGCGCCGGGCCGACGTCTGGGTCGCGGTGTACCGAAGCGGGCGCGCTCAGGTATCGCGGCTCGTGCGATGCAATGAACGCGGGAGCGAGATGATCCGGCGACCCGTGAGCTCGTCGATACGGATACCCACCCAGCCCGGGCGGGCGTCCATGCTCCACGGCCGCAGGCCGAGTGACTCCAGAGCGTGCTGTTCGATGAGTCGTTCGAGATCGACACCCCAGCCAATTGCCATCACGCTCCATCCGGCGTGAAAGCCGGGATCGACGTGGTCGATCTCGAAGGTGAGCGCGCGGTCTCGGGCCATGCGATCGAACGAGCTGCCCCGGGCGGTGCGGAACACCACGTAGTCGTTCGCCAGCACGTAGCTGACGGGGAGTACGTACGCGAGCCCCTCCACCACGAGGCCCACTCGTCCGACATGTGTCGTGGAGAGCAGGCGGCGACACTCCGCTGCCGTGAGCGTCTCGAGCACGGTGTCGTTGCTGAGTTCGATCATGTTCACCTCCATGGTCAGGTGCCGTGTGTACTCGCCCGTACTCGTCTGTGGGTGACTCATTGCTCGACGATGAGTGCCGTCACCATGCCGAACATCCCCTTGGAGGACTCGGCGTGAGTGAGGATGTGGCAGTGCCACGCCCACACGCCAGGCTCGATTGCCTTGTACAGCACCGTGTAGCGCTCGCCCGGTGACACCCAGACCGTGTCGGTGGGCATCGGGGTGAGCATCTGCACACCGTCTTTCGCGATGATCCAACCTGCCGGCTGGTGAAGGTGCATGGGGTGACCCATGAGGCCTTCGTTGTAGTAGTTCACGGCCATCACCTGGCCCACTTTCAACGTGTAGGGCTCGGTGGCCGGGAAACTCTTGCCGTTGAGGCTCAGTCCGATCGTGCCCGAGTCGTTGAGCACCATGTTCACGACCTTGTCGATCTGGGTGTATCCCATCGGCTCGAGCTGTTCGGGAATCGTCGGGTCGCCGATGGTGATCGCACCGAACATCCCGTTGGGAATCTGCTCCTGTGCGTTGTGGTGCGAGTGGTAGATGCCGGTTGCGTAGGTCTTGGCGGTGAACTCGTACGTGAACGAGTCGCCCGGCAGCGTGGGCGCCTGTGTGTACGGATCGACGCCGTCCATGCTGTTGGGCACCTGGATGCCGTGCAGGTGGAGCGATGTCGACTGGGGGAGGTCGTTCTTCAGAACGATGCGCACCTTGTCACCGACGTTTACGTGGATCTCGGGTGCGGGCACCACGCCTTTGTAGGTCCATGCCTCCACGAAGCGACCCGGCTCGACTTCCCACTGGACGATCTTGGCGACGAGGTCGAACTGCTTGGTGCCATCGGCGAGCACCGTGGGCGCCAAGCGGTCACCACCATGACCCTCGGTCTGTGCGGGGAACTTGCGCGCCACCTCCAGCATGACCGCATCCATCTCCTCGTTCGTCATCGTCCCGCCATGAGACATGCCGTCACCGTTGGCGGTAGTGCCCACCATGAGTGTCCCGGTCATGCCGGCCTCTTTGTGCCCGGCAACGCCGCAGTACATCTCATAGGTGCCGTCGGCAGTGGGAGGAATGTCGAGGGTGAGCGAGTCACCCGGAGCGATCTCGGCAGTTCGGATACCGAGATCCGGGATCACGAGCGAATGGGCAGTGGCATCGATATTGGTGATCCGCAAGCGGGCGCCCTCGGCGGGAATCATGAGATCAGCAGGTTGGAGCTTCATGGCGCCGAGATCGAGTGTGACGGTCTCGAGCGTGACTGCGCTCTCGGTGGCTGCAGAGTCGTCGTGTCGGGTGATCAGCAGCACCGCCGCAAAAAACATCGCCACCACAGCAACGGCAAAGGAGGCGATACTGAGCGCGCGCGCATCGTTCTTACTCATGCGAGCAAGGGTGGCAACCTCGCAGGAGCGCGAGCAGGGGCTCATCGGTCCGCTTCCCGGGACCTTGGTCCCGAATCGGCCGGGATCTCCGGGCGCGAGTGATCGGGGAGGTCAGCCGAGCGGAACGGACCAGGTGGCAACACTGCCACCAGTCGCAGCGCACTCGAGGCAGAAGGTGCCGCCGCGCCGAGTTGCGCGCTGTCGGAGATTCTCCAGTCCCAGTCCGCCCGACGATGGTTCGAGGGTGGCGCCCACCCCGTTGTCGGTCACCGAGACGGTGAAGGTGCGATCGTGCACGGCGAGTCGCACGGCCGAGTGCGTGGCCCGTGCGTGCTTGGCCACGTTCATGAGCAATTCCCGCACCACGTCCACCGCCTCACCCGCGAGGTCGTCGGGCACGAGCGCCAGCACGCCGTCCTGCTGGAGACTCGGATGATGGCCCAGCACGCGTGAGGACTCGGCAAGCACGAGGCGAACCGCCGGCTCGAAGCCTGCGTCGAGTCCGCGCAGGCTGTGCATCGTGAAGATGATGGTGCGGATTTCCTTGATTGCTTCGTCGATCTCGTCGATCACGCCCACGAGGCGCTGATCCTGATCGGGCCGTCCGAGCGCGGCCTGCAGGTGCAGTCCCGCTGCAAACAGCCGTTGGATGATGTTGTCGTGCAGATCACGCGCAATGCGATCCCGCTCGTCGACCACTGCGAGCTTCGCCGCCGTGGCGCTCAGCTGTTGCGTGATGTGCACCCGGTCGGACACGTCTCGCACCGACACCACGATGAGTTGCTCTTCCTCGGTTACCTGCGGGCTCAGTGCGATCTCCACCGGGATCTCGTGCCCGTCGCGGTGCACCGCAACGAGTTCGAGGCCCGCACCCATCATGCGCGGTCGGGGACTCGCCGCGAAGCGCGATCGGTGATCGGCATGAACGGCTCGCACGGAGTCGGGAACGAGTACTTCCACGGGTTGCCCGAGCAACTCGGCTGGCTGCCAACCGAGTACCTCGGCGGTGCGTCGGTTCGCGTGCTGGATCACACCTTGCCAGTCCACGACGAGGGTTGCATCGGCTGCCCCTTCGAGCAGGCTCCAGCGAGGATCGGCATCGAACACGCCGAGAGTCTCGCACCGGCATCGACAAAAGAACAGGTGATCGGCGCTTCGGAGTGACCCGTGCATCGCGCAGGGACAAAAGTCCCGGCGATCGGTGTCGCATGGCAAGTGGGCACCGAGGGTGTCGTCCGTCACGATGCTCATGTTGAGGAGGTGGCGAGATGTTCGTACGGGATTTCGCGAAGGTGCCGTTGGCACAAGACATCGTGGTGAGTCGTATCTCGCAGGCCGATACTTGGGTGCGCGCCCTCGACAGTGCATTTGATGCCACCGATCGTCAGGTTCTGGCTCGGTACGGCATGCGGGACCTCGTGGGCGATACATCGCCGTGCGCGCAGGCACGAATCTGTTCGGTCGTGCAGCGGGCGCGTGGTGTGGTGATCGGTCTCGAGTGGCAGCCGACCGGGAGACCCGATTGGGAACCGGAAGTGCAGGCCGAGGTCACGGTCGCCGCTCTGGGGCCGCAGCTCTCGCACCTCGAGTTCGACGCCACCTACTCGGGTCGCAAGGCGCTCTCGCCGGCGGCAGCGGATCGAGTGGTGCAGCATCGGGCTCTGGAATACGCAGTCCGACTTATTCTGAACGAATTGGTGAAACATCTCACCGAAGGTGCAAGGGTGTGAACATGGGCGAACCGATTGTTGCGGCGTGGAGCGGATCCGACGCCTCGGCACGTGTGCTCGACGTGGCGGCCGAACTCGCGGAGCAGCGCGGTGCACCGTTGCGGGTGCTCCTCGGCTGGGATTTCATCGATCAACCGGGATCCGGATTCGACCCCGAGATCACTCCCGAGAAGGTGCAGCATCTGCTCGATGCAGCGGTTGCACCGGTACGTGAGCGACACCCGGGGCTCGTCATCACCTGTGAGGCCAAGATGGGTTGGGCGCCCGCAGTGGTGTGCGAGGCCGCCGAGAGCGCGGCGCTACTGGTGGTCGGACGATCGACCAAGACCGAGGGTCACTTCGGCGATTGGTCCCCCGATGTGCTGGTGCGACGCGTCCGGGTGCCGGTCGTGTATGTGCCGTGAGGAATACGGCCGCGACGAGATGAGCAGATCATGACCTCAGCGACATCAGCAGCCCCGATCCTCGTCGGCATCGACGGATCCGAGCCTGCGTACGCAGCAGCGGAGTGGGCCGCCCACGAGGCGCGTCGTCGTGCAGCACCCGTGCGGCTCGTTGCGTGTTACTCGGTGCCCTTCAGCGGTGAACCCGGCATGCTCGGCACCTTCGCCGTCGAGGCACAGGCAACCGCCATCCGCGAGGAACACGACGGGTTCGTCGACGTGGCAGTGGCGCGAGTGCGTGCCGCGGTGCCGGGCCTGACACTCGAACGCCTGGTCACCCTCGCGAGCCCCGCCGTGGTCCTGCCACGCAGCGCCGAGGCCGGTGGCCTGTTGGTGGTGGGATCCAGTGGTCGCACGAATCGCTTCACCGATCTGATCGGTTCCGTTGCCACGGCGGTCTGTCATCACTCGTCGGTACCCGTCGTGGTGGTTCCGGCATCATCATCGAAACGAGGTTCGGACATGAAGAAGATCGTGGTGGGTACCGATGGTTCGGAGTCGGCGCGTCACGCGCTCGAGTGGGCCTACGAGGAGGCGCGCCTCGCCGCGGCCGAGCTCGTGGTGGTGCACAGTTGGGAGTACCCGTATCCCGATGTCTCGGGAAGCACCTCCGACACGCGTGATCGCATGCGCCGCGATGCCGAGAAAGAGCTCGACGAGGCAGTTGCCGTGCAGGCCGAGCGTGGTCGAGCCGATGGCGTGATCGTGCGGAAGCACCTCGTGGAGTCGGCACCGGCAAAGGCGCTGATCGACGAATCCGAGGGCGCCGATCTCGTTGTGGTGGGGTCACGGGGTCGTGGTGGATTTGCATCACTGCTGCTCGGATCGGTGAGCCGTGCGGTGGTCCAGCACGCGCACTGTCCGATTGCGGTAATCCGGCATCCGAAGCATTGATGGCAGTTGCCCCGGTGATGTTCGCCGACCGCGTGGCGGCTGGGCTGCAACTCGGAATCGCGTTGCGTTCGATGGATCTCGACGATGCCGTGGTGCTCGGCCTGCCGCGCGGTGGAGTACCGGTTGCGGCTGCGGCAGCCCGAATCCTTGATCTGCCCCTCGATGTGATCGTGGTGCGCAAGATCGGCGCACCGGGTCAGCCGGAACTCGCGGTGGGTGCCGTAGGGGAAGATGGAGCCATCGTGCTGAACGACGATGTCGTCTCGTGGTCCCGCATCAGCGACGAGGAACTCGAGCGAGCGGCGCTTCGGGAACGAGCAGTGCTCGACGAACGTCTTCGACGGATCCGGGCCGTGCGTCCCCGCGAAGAGCTCCGCGGACGGACGGCAATTCTCGTGGACGACGGCATCGCCACCGGAGCCACGATGCGGGCCGCCGTGGACGTTGCCCGCCAACACGGGGCCCAGCGGGTGGTCGTAGCCGCACCGGTAGCGCCGCCCGACGTGGTGGCCGTTTTCGCGGGCCTGGCTGATGCGGTTTGTGCGCTCGAACAGCCCGAGAACTTTGTTGCAGTGGGGTCCTGGTACAACCGATTCGACCAGGTGTCGGATGAGGAAGTGCTGCGCCTGCTGAGCCGTGCCCGTTCTGGCGCGGCGCGCGAAGCCGTCATGATCGACTGCGATGGAGACCTCTTGGCGGCCGACCTCTGTGTGCCAGCCGATGCGCTCGGGCTTGTGGTGTTCGTTCACGGGAGCGGGAGCAGTCGACACAGCCCGAGAAACTGCTGGGTGGCGGGCTTTCTCGCACGCGGTGGTATCGCAACACTGCTCATGGACCTCGAGACGGCCGAAGAGCGAGGTCACGGTGACGGCTCGGCCGACGGCGGTGACGACCTCGACACCGCAATCGCACGTGTCGGGGCCGCGGTGTCGTGGCTGGCGAGCGACCCTCGCACCCAGCGACTCCCTGTTGGCCTGTGCGGTGCAAGTACGGGCGCCGCAGTAGCCGTGGGTACAGCCGCCGCACATCCCGAACGGATTGCAGCAGTGGTAAGCCGCGGCGGTCGGATCGACCTCGCACGTGGTTTTCTTGCGAGGCTCGAAGCACCCACACTCTGCATTGTGGGCGCTCTCGACGACGCTGTACTGGACCTGAATCAGCAAGCCATGGACCACATGCACTGCAGCAAGCGTCTCAGTGTCATCGATGGTGCCACACACCTGTTTCCCGAACCGGGGACGCTGGAGCAGGCCGCTGTGGCAACGTCTGCATGGTTCGAGACCGAGTTCGCCCGACACCACAGCAAAGCGAGAGACTGATCCCGATGTCCAAACCCAAGCCAGCCTCGCTCACCGTTCTGGGTGGCGCACGAACCGTGACCGGAAGCCGTTTCCTGATCGAGTCCGATGGTCGGCGTGTGCTCGTCGACTGTGGCATCTTCCAAGGACTCAAAGAACTGCGCGAGCGCAATTGGGCCCCGTTTCCCGTGGACCCGTCATCACTCGATGCCATCGTGATCACACATGCCCACCTCGACCACGGTGGTTATCTGCCCCGATTGGTGAGCCAAGGGTTCTCGGGTCCGGTGTACTGCACCACCGACACAGCGAACCTCTTGAGCGTCGTGCTCCCCGACAGCGGTCGCCTGCACGAAGAAGAAGCCGAGTTCGTGAACCGGGTGGGATCCACCAAGCACCGTCCCGCACTGCCGCTCTACACCGAGAGCGACGCATACGACTCGCTCGAGAGTCTGCATGCTGTCGACTTCGGGGCTTCGATCGATGTTGCTGGGGCGGTGTCGATCCGCTTCGACGTGGCCGGCCACATCCTCGGGAGTGCCACGCTGTTGTGCGAGATGCCCGATGGCGTGAAGGTTCGTATCAGCGGCGACCTGGGTCGACCGAACCATCCGGTGCTACTGCCGGCCCAACCACTGGGCGATGCCGACTTCGTGCTCGTCGAATCCACCTACGGCGATCGCAGCCATCGTCCCGAGGATCCGGTGGAGCGACTCGTCGCACTGGTGGATCGCACTGTCGCCCGAGGAGGTGTGCTGGTCATCCCCGCTTTCGCAGTGGACCGCACAGAGGTTCTGCTTTATCACCTTGCACGCCTGTCCAGAGCCGGACGGCTACCCCGGGTGCCGGTGTTCGTGGACAGTCCGATGGCACTCGCAGCGTTGCGCGTGTACCGGTCGGCGATCAGCGAAGGCCGTGCCGACATCCGCCCCGAACTGCACGGCGACGGCGATCTGTTCGAGGTGCCGATGCTGGAGGAGAACGAGACCTCCGAAGGTTCCAAGCACATCTCGTCCCGGATGGAGCCGGCCATCATCATCGCCGGTGCCGGCATGGCAACGGGTGGACGCGTGGTGCATCACCTCAAGCGCTTTCTCCCCGATCGCCGCAACGCGGTTGCGCTCGTCGGTTTCCAGGCCGAGGGAACACGGGGCCGCTCGCTGCTCGATGGTGCAGAGGTCCTCAAGATCCACGGCAAGTACGTGCCCGTGCGAGCCGAGATCTGTGAGTTGCCCGGTTTCTCGGTGCACGCCGACCGCGAGGAACTGGTTGGCTGGCTGCGCACTGCCACTCGCGAACCTGAGACCGTGCTCGTCGTGCACGGCGAACCCTCTGCGGCGGAGTCGCTCCGCAGGACCATCACCTCCACACTCGACTGGACCGCGGTGGCACCGACGCTCGGCGAGCGGTTCACCCTCATGCGGGGTTGAGGTCGTACGCGTCAACGAGCCTCACTCGAGAACGGCACTCAGGAACAGCTGGGGACTATTGGCCCCGTTCGGGCGACACAGAGCCCTAGGGCGCAGATGATCACCGCACGATGCTGTGCAGGTGCGGGTGTCGTGCTCATCCGCCGCTGAGCAGACGGAGGAAGGCCATGACGATGGTGCCGAATGGTGGCAACCGGGGGTACGACGATCCCGAAGGTCTTCGCGCCGATGACAGCAAGCAGGGTGACGACGTCGAGCGCTCCGGTGGTGACCTCGAGGTTGCACTGGAGGATCGACGCGACGAAGTTCCTGCTGAGGTCGATGCGGCCGACTGGCTGGACTCGGCAGTGGAGCCCGAACCCGATACCGAAGACCGACGATGATCGACCGGTACTGATCGACCGGTAC